>JBEKDC010000072.1:0-13420 GCA_050014535.1 Rhizomicrobium sp. | reverse complement strand
CTTGCGCAATGCCCGACGATCGAGGTGCATATTGTCGAAAGCGGAGCCGCGTTGGGTGGCGCGGGCGAACCGGGTACGCCGCCTATCGCGCCGGCTGTGACGAATGCGATTTTCGCGGCGACCGGAATCCGGGTTCGCGAGCTGCCGCTTAAGAATGTGTCGCCGGCGTCGTCGCGGCCGCAATCGGTGAGGGTGTAACGGACAGCGGTCTTTCCGCCCGCCTTTGCGCAAGTGAGTGCAACGGTTCAGCGGGAAGCTTGCGTTCCGACGAGGGGGGTGTTCATGCGTTGGGTGCTTCGGGTATTGGCGCTGCTCGTTGTTGTGGTCATTGCAGCAGGCGGCCAGCCGTTCAGCTTCAACGCGATGCTGAACCAGCAATTGATCGAACGCGGCATCGATTATCCCCAGGAACTGACGTCGATCGGCGTCATCGACGGCTCGTGGCTCGACTTCCACAGCGGAAAGCTCGATCCCTATTCGCTCGATTTCCAGCGCAGGCAATATGACGCGACACGACGCGACGAAGCTCAGATCAAGAGTTGGGACAGATCGTCTCTTCCAGCCCAGGAACAGCTTTCCTACGACATCGTGTTGTGGGCGGACGATCGTGAGCTGGACAACAAAAAATATCCCTGGCTGGCAGCGGACGGGCAAGCCTATCCGGTAAACCAGGCCTTCGGCATCCAGAAAGGCCTGCCGAATTTCCTGCTCTCCCAACACCAGATCAGGAACGCCAAGCTCGCGCGGAATTACGTCGCGCGGCTCAAAGCAATGGCCGCCGTGTTGGGCTATGTCGATGCCGATGTTGCGCGTCAGGCCAAGCTCGGAGTGGTGCCGCCGGACTTCATCATCGACGATTCCATCGACCAGATGCGATCGCTGATCGCGGCGAGGCCGCAAGACAATGTTCTGGTGACGAATCTGGCGGAGAAATCGGCGCATCTTTCCGATCTCGACGCGGCGACGCGCGCAAGCCTGATCGCCGACGCGACGGCTGCGGTGCGCGACGGCGTCTATCCCGCCTATCGCAGGCTGATCGCGCGCATGCTGGAGCTGCACAAGATCGCAACCCATGACGCGGGAATCTGGCATGTGAAAGGCGGGGACGCCTACTACGCCGATCAGCTCAAATTCCTCACTTCGACAGATATGACGCCGACGGAGATTCACCAATATGGCCTCAGCGAAGTGATCCGCATCACGGCCGAGATGGATACGATTCTGAAATCGCTGGGCATGCCGGACGGCACGGTCGGCGCGCGCATGGACACTCTCGCCAAGGACCCGCGCTTTGCATTTCAAAATACGGATGCCGATCGCGCCCGGATGCTGGCCGGTTACGTGCAACTGCTCGATCATGCGAAGACGCTTCTGCCGCAATATTTCTCGTTCATTCCCAAGCAACCGCTGGAGGTTCGCCGCGTGCCGCCTTTCGCCGAGAAGGGCTCGGCCGGCGCCTATTACGAGCGGCCTTCGCTCGGCGGCGGACGGCCGGGCGTGTTCTTCGCAAATTTGCGCAATGTGGGCGAGACCCCGCGTTGGGCGATGCCCACGCTCGCCTATCACGAGGGAATTCCGGGGCACCATTTGCAAATCTCGACGGCGATGTCGATTCCGGATTTGCCCTATGCGCGCCGCTTCAATTTCCTGCCTGCCTATAGCGAAGGCTGGGCGCTTTATGCCGAACATCTGGCGGGCGATATGGGTCTCTACAAAAACGACCCTTATGGCGATCTCGGGCGCCTGCAGGCGGAATTGTTCCGGGCCGTGCGGCTGGTCGTCGACACGGGAATGCATTCGCAGCATTGGTCGCGCGAGCAGGCCATCGACTACATGCAATCGACGACCGGCATGGCGCAGACCGATGTGACCGCAGAGGTCGAACGTTATGTCGTGTGGCCCGGACAGGCCTGCGCCTACAAGATCGGCATGAAGACAATCCTGGGCTTGCGCGAGAAGGCGAGGGCGGAGCTTGGTCCGAATTTCGATCTCAAGGAATTCCATGCGGAAGTGCTTGAGAACGGCGCGATGCCGCTGTGGCTCTTGCAGAAGAATGTCGACAGCTGGATCGCGCAGAGACAAGGACTCGGCCCGCACTGACAACGGGACAGCCAGAACATGCGTGCTTCGAGAGAAGGTAAATCGCCCCGGCTAAACCATTGAATAGGCGTGAATAATCCGCGTCAACGACATCTTGCCCGCTTAGCTATAGGGGCCTATGATCTTAATCGGGATATTCGACCGCGAAGCGCGGTTCGGGGGATTTATGAAAAATGCGATTTTCGCCGCCATGCTGGTTGTCGGCATGACTGCTCTGTGCGGTGTAGCCCAAGCGGGCGACGCCACGCGCCCCTCCGACGACGAGGTTGCCTATTTCCAGACCAGGAACATTTTCCATTCCGGGCTGGTGGGCACGCACACCATCGCGTTGACCTTCGACGACGGCCCGAACTTCAACACGCCCGGCGTGCTCGATGCGCTGAAGGCTCAAGGCGTGAAGGGCACGTTTTTCATTGTAGGCCGTATGGCGCGCGCCTATCCCGACATTCTCGCGCGCGTCGCGGCCGAAGGGCATCTGCTCGCCAATCATAGCGGCACCCATCCCCTGCTGGGCCGTCATTATGTCAATCATCCCGAAATGCTGCTGGACCAGATTCGCCAGGTGGACGTGCTGATCACCCCCTTGATGGCGCCGGACTCGAAATTCTATTTCCGCGCGCCTTATGGTTCGTGGCGGACGCAGCATGCCGCGGTTTTGAACGCCGATCCCGAACTAAAAAAGTATGTGGGTCCGATCTATTGGGACGCTGGCGGAGACATCACCAAAAGCTCTGACGGCTATGTGTTGAGCTCGGCGGATTGGGATTGCTGGCATCGCCATTGGGACGCGGACACCTGCGCCAAAGGTTATCTGCGCGAAATTCGCCGCAAGGACGGCGGCGTGGTGCTGATGCACTGCATCCACACCCAATCGGCCGCGCTGGTCGAGGCCGTCGTGCCGCCTCTCGTGGAAGAGGGATACAGGTTCGTACGTTTGGACCAGGTGCCGGAATACAAGCAATACGAGACGCCGACGAATGCCGAACCCGTTGTAGCAAGCTCCGGCGGCGGCGGATCGGGAACGGTTGCGCGGTAGGACGCGCTACCGTCCCGCGGTCAGCGTGGTCGTGTAGACATTTCCCTTGGGGTCGGTGTCGGTCCAGGTGTCGCCGACAGCATGCGTGCCCTTGATCGGCCGGCAGCCGCTCGATTGTTCGCCCGGTTTCGGTGCGGGATCGATCACGGTGAAACAGGCGGTCTGTTCGTCCTTCCAGACGAATGTGCCCTTCATGACCGCGCCGTCAGACGTATGGCGTTCCCAGGTTCCGTCCGCATTGACGTAAGTCACGACTTTTGTGTTGTCCGGCGCAGTGGTCGTGAGCGTATTGCCATAGGCCGAGGCGAACGGATCGGCATCGGCCGTGGTGGACAGCATTGCGACCGCTGCCGCAGCGAGTAACAGGCTCTTCATCATCGTTATTTTTCCCAGAGTTGACCGGCGGAAAGAACGCCCCGCGCAGACGCTTCGAGTGCGTTTCGGCGCGCGCAATCTATCCCTGTCGCGGGCTAGGACAAAGCCGTTTGGGCGAGTTTTTCGAGGTGCTCTCCGCCAAGGCGATAGATCAGCCACTCGCTCGCGCGACGGGCGCCGAGACTCTCGTAGAAATCGATCGAGGGCTTGTTCCAGTCCAGCACTTCCCATTCGAGTTGCGACGCGCCTTCCGATACTGCACGCCGCGCCAAATGCGCCAGCAGGGCCTTGCCCAGGCCCTTGCCGCGCTGGGACGGTTTCACGAAAAGGTCGGCCAGGTAGATTTTCCGCGCGGTCGCGAAAGTCGCATAGCTGTAGAACCAATTGGCGATCCCAACCGGTTCGCCGGACGCAAACGCCAACTCGCAGTGGCAGCGCGGTTGTGGACTCAGAAAATCCCGCTCGATGGTCTCCGGCGTGATTTGAAATACATGGGTGAGCTTTTCGTATTCCGCGAGTTCGAACAAAAGCGCGAACATTGCGTCTTCGTCACCCGGCCGGGCCGTTCTGATTGATATCGCCACGCCATTTTCCTCCGCGCTGTAGCGCTCTACGAGCCTCCGACGGTCCGACCGCCAGATCAAGGCCTCGCGTGCATGACAGTTTCGCATTACAGTTCGCATGTGAATTTTCGTCGGGGATCCCATGCTGCGCATCGCTTATGTTCTGCTCGCATTGGCTGTTTTTTCGGTCCCCGCAACCGCCACGCCGCAATGGCTGACCTTACCGCCCACGCCGACCTTGCCGGCGTCGCCCCACAGCGGCATGGCCCCCGTGAACGGCATCGGAATCTGGTACGCCGAATTCGGCCGGGGCGAACCGGTGATCCTGCTGCATGGCGGGCTGGCGAATGCCGACTATTGGGGCGAACAGGTTCCCGTCCTTGCCGCCCACTATCGCGTCATCGTCATGGACAGCCGGGGACACGGCCGCTCGACGCGCAACGCCGAGCCTTTTGGCTACGATCTGATGGCGTCCGACGTGCTCGGCCTGATGGACTTTCTCAAAATCCGCAAGGCCGCAATCGTCGGCTGGAGCGACGGCGCGATCCTGGGACTCGATATTGCGATCCATCATCCCGAACGGCTGACCAAGCTGTTTGCGTTCGCGGCCAATTCCGACCCGAGCGGCGTTTCGGACATTGGGAGCAGCGTTGTCTTCAACGCCTATATCGCGCGCGCGGCAAAGGAATACGAGGCCCTCTCGCCGACTCCCCACGAATATGGGGCGTTCCTCGCCCAGATCGAAAAAATGTGGGCGACGCAGCCCCATTTCACGGCCGCGCAACTGGAAAGCATTTCCGTACCGGTGTGGATCGTCGATGCCGACCACGACGAGGCGATCAAGCGCGAGAACACGGAATTCATGGCCGCGCATATTCCCGGCGCCGGTCTGTTGCTGCAGCCGGAGGTAAGCCATTTCTCCTTCATCCAGGACCCGCAGCAATTCAATTCGGACGTGCTGCACTTTCTGGAGCACGTGAAGGGGAACTAGCTCAAATCCCCGCCCACCAGGTGTAGCCGTTGTCTTCCCAATAGCCGCCATTGCCGCCATTGATGTGGTCGAAGCTTTCGACCAGTTCGAGGCGCTGGATATATTTCGCATGCTTGTAGCCGAGCTGGCGTTCGCAGCGCAGGCGCACCGGTGCGCCATGGGGGACAGTGAGCGGCGCGCCGTTCATGTCATAGGCGAGAATGGTCTGCGGATGGCATGCTTCGATCAGGTCGAGGCTTTCGTAATAGAATTGCGGATCGGTCGGATCGCTCGACATCGGATCGGCGCAATAGAATACGACATAGCGCGCATTGGCGCGCGGTGCGGCCAGCGCGAGGATGTTCTTGAGCGGGGCTCCCGTCCACTCGCCGATGCAGCTCCAGCCCTCGACGCAATCATGGCGCGTGATCTGGGTGCGCGACGGCATCGCACGTAATTCTGCCACCGACAATATCAACGGATGCTCGACCAGGCCGCCCATGGAAACCTGCCAATCGCGAAAATTGTTCGTGACGGCTGTATTGTATGCGTCCGTGCCGGGATTGAGTGTGCCGTTGGCCTTGAAGAACGGCGAGATGTCGGCCTTGGCGAATTCCGGCGCAAGAGTCTTGGGACCGGCGAACAGACGCTGAACCCGTTTCGTCAATCCTTCCGCGCTGTCGAGCACCTTCGGAAACCAGGTCGTTTCCGACGGTCCCTTGCATGCGCCGAGCGCCAATACGCTCGCTCCGGCCACCGCGCGCGAGAGAAAATTGCGGCGATCATGCGCCATGGTTGGTCTCCGCGGGGTCGATGGCATAGCGGCCCGTGATCATCGAGCGGATTTCGTTCCAGGGTCCCGCCAGCATCACCATGACGATGTGGATGATGAAGAAGCCGAGGAAGGAGAACGCGCAGATGAAGTGAATGGTGCGCGCCGATTGTCGGCCGCCGAATACCCATAAGAGGAACGGAAACACGCTGTCCATGGTTGGCGACATGGTGAGGCCCGTCAGCACGACCAGCGGGCCCAGGATGAACACGACCGAGAAATAAGCGATCTTCTGCAGTACATTATAGTGCTTGGCCGCTTCGCCCTTCGGAAAGCGCAAACGGATGTGATCGATGATGTCCCGCCCCAAATGACGCAAATCGGATTTCAAGGGCAACAGATCGCGCTGGAAATGCCGGGTCCACAGCGCATAAGCCGCGAACAACAATCCGTTGATCACGAAGATCCACGCAAAGAAGAAATGCCAGAGCCTTCCCATCGCGAGCCATTGCGGACCGGGCAGGGTGGCCCAGTCGGGAAATCCACGCTGGGTCATCTGGCCGTCAACATTCGAGGCGCCCAATACGCCTGTCGTGTCGAAGCGGGTCGTGCCGATCTGGGTGATGCCTTTGAGATGGCCCTGCGCATCGGTTTCGGAGGTCAACCACAATGCCGGATGATCGAAATCGGAATAGCGGCCCCAGTAAAGCGCGGGATGCGCGTTGAAGATCTGCAATCCGCTCATGAACATGATTGCGAGGCAGATTGCGTTAATCCAGTGCAGCACCCGCACGGGTATGGTGTGCCGGTAGAATATCTCTTGTTGGGCGTGGCGCGCCGCGCGTCGCTGCCGCCAGCCAAGCCACGCTGAGCCGACTCTGTCGCCAAAGCCGGCCGCATTCGTGGATTTGAGTGCCGTGGCGCTGTCCGGTGTGGTCATGGGCATTCCCTGAATCGGCTCGGGCAGCTTACACGGCTTGTCGCCTGCGCGCGCGAGGCTATCCTGTCACTCCCTATTCGCAGGCGGCGTCATGAGCGTTACACCCCAGGTTCCTCTGTCGGGCCATTGCGATCCGCGTTTCGAGCCGGTGCGAGAGGCGTTCCTCGCCAATTTCACCGAACGCGGCGAGCCGGGAGCGGCCGTTTGTGTGTCGGTCGGCGGGCGCGTTGTTGTCGATCTGTGGGGCGGGTGGTCGAACCGTGCCAGAACCCAAGTCTGGGGCCGCGACACGCTGGTCAATATTTTTTCGGTCGGCAAGGCGCTCACATCCATTTGCGCACTGCGGCTGGTCGAGCGCGGCCTGATCGATCTCGGTGCGCCGGTCGCACGCCTGTGGCCGGAATTCGCCGCGCACGACAAGGACGAAATCTCCTTGCGCGATATGCTTTCGCATCGTTCCGCGCTTCCCGCATTGCGCGAGCCGATCCCGGAAGGCGCGATGCTCGATTGGAAATTCATGACCACGGTACTGGCGGCCGAAACGCCGTGGTGGCCGCCCGGAACTGCCCATGGCTATCACGTCAACACGTTCGGTTATCTCGTGGGCGAAGTGCTGAGGCGGGTAAGCCGCAAGACGGTCGGCGCGTTGTTGCGCGAAGAGGTTGCCGGTCCGCTCGGCGCGGATGTGCATATCGGATTGCCGGCAAGCGAGCATCACAGAGTCGCCGAATTTCTATGGCCTATTGGCAGCATGCCTTTGCAAGCCGAACCGGCCAACGATCTCGAGCTGATGCGCAGAAACGCCTATCGGAATCCGCCGGGGTTTTCGGGATCGGGATGGGTGAACAAACCCGAATGGCGCAGTGCGGAGATTCCTTCGACAAACGGTCAGGGCAACGCGCGCGGGATCGCGTGCATCTATGCGGCGCTGGCGAATTGGGGCGAGATCGATGGCGTGCGGATTCTGTCCGAATTCACATTGCGCGCGGCGACAGTCGAGCACTCCGCCGGTCTCGATCTAATCACGCAGCGGCCGAGCCGGTTCGGTCTCGGCTTCCAGCTGACGCAGACGGAGCGACCGTTGGGACCCAACGCACATGCGTTCGGCCACTTCGGCGCCGGAGGCTCGCTCGGCTTTTGCGACCCCGATGAGCGTGTCGCATTCGGATATGTCACCAACGATATGGGGCCGCGCTGGCAGAATCCCCGCAACCGCGCTTTGATCGACGCCGTCTATGCCGGCTTGCGCGCGACTCCGTGAACGCGGAAGATCGCCTCAAAGATAACCATCCAGGGGACCATCCTGATTCATGGCTGACGAGCAAATTGAAGAACTGATCTCCATAGGCGCGGCATTGGCCCGCGAAGCCGAGCTCCAGGGCAATGCGATTGCCGTCGAATGCGAAGGCGACTCAGTCAGCTGGGAACAATTGCATCGGCGCACCAACCGCATCGCGCGCGGTCTGGCGGCAAAAGGCGTGAGCGAGGGCGATTTCCTCACCATTGCGTTGCCGAACGGCGTCGGCTTTGTCGAAGCGTGCTATGCGGCTTGGAAGTTGGGGGCGGTACCGCAGCCCGTGTCCTATCGCCTGCCTGCGGGAGAGTTGCGGGCGATCGTCGAGCTCGCAAATTCTCCCGTGGTGATCGGAGACGTCAACGCGGATGCCGGACGGCCCATCGTGTCGATTGCCGAGTTGCTCGCAGCATCTTCCGACGACCGCGATTTGCCCGACAGAATTGCGCCCGCCTGGAAGGCGCCGACCTCGGGAGGCTCGACCGGCAGGCCCAAGCTGATCGTGGCAGGACAGCCGGGCGTGGCGAGCCCGCTCATGGCGCAGTTCTGGCAGATTGCCCCGGATGACATCGTGCTGATGCCGGGGCCGCTTTATCACAACGGACCTTTCGTCACGGTATTTCCAGCGCTGCAGATCGGCGCACGCGTGATCATCATGCCGAAATTCGACGCCGAAGCGACCTTGCGGGAAATCGCGCGGCATCGGGCCACCTGGATCTATCTCGTGCCGACGATGATGAGCCGCATCTGGCGGCTGCCCGAGGAAGTGCGCGCGCGCTATGACGTTTCGTCCCTGCGGACCGTCTGGCATCTGGCCGCCCCCTGTCCGGCTTGGCTCAAGGAAGAATGGATCGCGTGGCTGGGCCCTGAGGTCGTCATGGAGTTGTATGGCGGCACGGAGGGACAGGCGCGCACCATCATCACTGGTACGGAATGGCTCGCGCATCGCGGCTCGGTTGGAAAAGTCTATCCCGGCGGCGAGATGATGGCTGTCGGTCCGGATGGGAACGAATTGCCTGCAGGCGAGACCGGCGAAATCTATATGCGCCGCGCGGCGGACGTGGCACCCACCTATCGTTATGTCGGCGCGGAAGCGCGCACGCTGCCGGGCGGCTGGGAGTCTCTGGGCGATATCGGCTGGTTCGACGCCGACGGCTATCTTTATCTCGCCGACCGGCGCACCGACATGATCCTCGTCGGCGGCGCCAATGTCTATCCGGCCGAGATCGAGGCCGCGATCGACGAGCATCCGCTGGTACAGTCCAGTTGCGTGATCGGCCTGCCGGATGAAGACCTTGGAAATCGTATTCACGCCATTGTGCAGGCGCGCGCGGAAGTTTCCGCCGACGACCTCGCTGTGCATTTGGCAGATCGCCTCGTCACCTATAAGCGTCCGCGATCGTTCGAATTCGTCTCCGAGCCCCTGCGCGACGACGCGGGCAAGGTGCGGCGTTCGGCCTTGCGGGCGGAGCGGATCGAGAAGGCGAAAACGGGCGGCAAGGCCTAAACGCGACGCTACGTTTTTTCCTGATCGACCATGCGCATCACATCGCCGGACGCGCTCGAAGGCGAGGCGATCTCGACGATGCGGTCGTCGACGTCGTCATATTCCAGACGCAACGCCTTCGATATGACCGCGTGCATGTCGTACATCGCGACGACATAGGTGAATTCAAGAATTTCTTCGTCCGACAAATGTTTCTTGAGTTCGTCGAAGATGCCGTCCGCGACGCGGCCGCCGTCATAGACGAGCGCATCGGTGTAGGCGAGAAGCGCACGTTCGATCTCGGAATAGCAGTTCGCCGCCTGCCAATGAGGGATCGCCGCGATCTTGTCTTCCGAGAGCCCCACATTGCGAGCAGCCTTGCAGTGCTGGGAATAGACGAACTGGCTGCCGCGCGCCCAACCGACGCGGGTTTGCCCCAACTCGCGATATTTCGGATCGAGCTTTCGCTTGCCGCGATAGAACTGGAATCCCGCAACGGCGTGGTCGAACGCGTCGGGAACCAGCGCGAACACCGTCCACCAATTTCCGGAAGTGCCGGTATCCGTGCCGGGCGAGACGACAGGATCGCGATCCCCGAACAGCGATTTGTAGACGGTCTTGGCAAACGGATGAGCCGCATCGCGGCCGACTTGGCGCAGTCTGGGCATGGCTTGTTCCTCGAGTTTCGTGTCGCCAGCTAAGCCGTCTCGGCGAAGCATTGCAAAGTGTATTGCGGTTCGGCGTGCGGGTCTCCAACCTCGGCCGGGGGAATCGTCCGGCCATGTCCTTGTTCAACGAAATTGTTCTCAGCTGGATCGCGCTGGCCATCGTCCTTTTTCCCATCCAGCTCTTCATTGCCGCCCCCTATGGGAGGCATGTCCGCGCCGGGTGGGGGCCCGGCGTTCCGAACCGTTTGGGCTGGTTTGCGATGGAGGTCGTGTCGCTTGTCCTCTTCGCGACGCTCTTTCTGACCGGCCCAACCCACAAATCCGCGCCGATGTGGATCTTCTTCGCATTCTGGGTGGCGCATTATACGAACCGGAGCCTGATCTTCCCCTGGCGCGTGCGCACTGCAGGCAAGACGATTCCGCTCGCGATCGTCGCCTCGGCGATCTGTTTCAACGCCGTCAATGCGGGGCTGAACGGATACTATCTGGGGTCGCTTTCCGGAACCTATCCGCTCGACTGGCTTTGTGACATCCGTTTCGCGGCAGGCGCGCTCGCGTTTCTCGCCGGCGCCACGATCAACATATGGGCCGACAACAAATTGATCGCGCTCAGAACCGGCGGCCTCCTGACCGATTACACGATCCCCCACGGCGGATTGTTTGAATTTGTCTCGTGTCCCAACCATTTGGGAGAAATCGTCCAATGGGGTGGCTTCGCACTGGTGTGTTGGAATTTGCCGGCACTGAGCTTCGCAATCTGGACGGCGGCGAACCTGATCCCGCGCTCGCTGAGCCATCACCGTTGGTACAAACGAAATTTCGACAATTACCCGCCGACGAGAACCGCAGCCATTCCGTTTCTATTGTGATCGCGGTCACGAGCGGCGTCTCATGTCGGGAGGCCGTCTCCGGCGCAAATCGCTTTGCTGAAGACAACGCGGCCTAATCGCGCACGAATGCGCGCAGGTGCTCGCGCAATTGTGCGCCTGCATTGCCCAATCCGGCGACTGAAGCGCAAATCTCGGCATATTCTTCTTTGTTGAGCCAAAATTCGTTCTCCCGGCCGGCCAGATCGGGGGCGGCAAGATCGAACCCGAATCTCTTGCGCAGGAACGCGCGATCGAGACTGAATAGTTTGTCGGCGGCGAGCGCCGCCTCCTGTCCGAAGATGAATTTTGCGGGTGCGAACGATTGGCTCAACGATGCCAGTGCGCGCACGAGTTTCCGCCGATCCTGCCGGATCGGCGCATGCCGGTTCGCCATCAGCGTGGCAATCAACCGCTTAATGCTCATCGATGGATTACGCGTGGGAGGCGCCGCGATCTTGTCATCCGGAAACCCCATATGCCGCAGGAGCCTTGGGACAAGATCGTGGCCGGGATCGTAGCTGAACAGACGGATGGGGAATTTGGTTTCGAGAAACCGTTGCAGCGACGGCGTATAGCAGAGGACGGATGCGCGGCGCGTCAGATATTCGTCGGGGCTTCCTTTCTCGAGGACAGAAGAAGACCTCACGCGTTGACCGTAAAGCGACGCTGTCCTCTCGAAATGCTCCCTTACGACAAAAATAATTTCGACCTCGAATTCTTCCCCGAGTCGCGAGAGCAGGGCCTGAATGAAATCGCCTGTGCCGCCGCGGCCTGACAGCATCTCCGAACTGATCGCCAGTGGGACTTTCGACTGTCGTGCGTCCGCCGCGATCGCGGCGAAAAGCTTGTCGATGTCTTCCCGCACCACCTGGGGCTGTACATAGTCTTCGAAAAAATTGAGCACAAGATTGTGGTGCGAACCGTCATTCCACTGTCCGGCCTTGGGATATTGGACGACCGAACCGTCGTGATCGCGCAAGACATATTGCAAGGCGCTGGTCCCGGTTTTCGGGGGCCCCGTATGGATGAAAAGCCTTCGCGTCAAACTTAACTCCGGGCCGATCTGGCGTTCGCTTTCGTAACCGCTTCGTCGTCCGCGCAGGATGCGGCCAAATTGAACGAACCCGTCAGGATCGGTCGCTGGCGTGCGGCTGCGGCGTCTTGGCCTTTACGGCTTCGAACGTCGCATCGAGCAGATCGACCATCTCCTCGTCGCGCCTTTCCGCGGTCAGTCCACCCATCACGACCCCGATCAGCCGCGTACCGTCGCGCTCCGCGGTGCTGACCAGATTGTAGCCCGACGCATCAATATAGCCGGTTTTGATTCCGTCTGCACCTTTGTAATTTCCGATCAAATTGTCATGCGTATTGTAGTCGATGCCGCGCCAGGTAATCTGCGGCGTGCGGAAATAGCCGAAATATTCGGGAAAATCGTAGACCAGATGGCGCGCCAGGATGGAAAGATCCTCGGCCGTCGTCTGCTGCAGATCGTCCGGCAATCCGGTGGCATTGTGGAAGAATGTGTGCGCCATGCCGAGTTCGTGCGCCTTGGCGTTCATCAACTCGCTGAAATGTTGTTCCGTGCCGCCTATCGCCTCCGCGACCGTCACCGCCACGTCGTTCGCCGAGCAGACGACGATGGCCTTGATCGCCATATCGACCGAGATGGTGTTGCCTTCGCGCAGGCGCAGATGCGAACGGGGTTGCGCGGCGGCGTTCGCCGACGCGGTCAGCTGTGTGTCCAATGTCATTTTCTGCAGGCGCAATTTCTCGAACAGGAGATAGAGCGTCATCATCTTGGTGAGCGAGGCCGGATGGCGCGAGGCCGTGGCGTTTCTGGAATAGAGGACGGTGCCCGTCTTGGCGTCGATGACCAATGCTGCGTCCAGATCGGGATCGGTGAACATGCGGGCATGGCGATGGCGGAGATGAACGGGTGCCGGTTCGTCGTGCGCCAAAGCTGTTGACAGGCAGACGACGCAGGCCAGCACCATGGCCGAAGCCCGGCGCAAAGTGCCCCCGATGCACGACCCGACACGCAATTCCGCCCCCGCGGCCGCCTCGAGCCGCTATTGAACCGCGCTTTGCGGATTCATGCAATTGGCCGTCGGCGGGACACGTGGTGGCCAGAGCGGCCGCCGTCCGAGGGGCCCCATGTGCCGAGGGCCTTACGACTGGTTTGGGGTGTAGCGCTGCACCGAAGCACATTAACGAAGCCGCCGGGCCGGACGGCAAACCCGCAAAATGGCGCATTCGCGTTTCCCAACCGTCGGGGAATGGTTTAACCTTTGAGTATAGGCTGAATCGGACTGGCGTGCGGAGCGTATCGAGAAGATGGCAAAGTCGA
>JBEKDC010000071.1:0-13192 GCA_050014535.1 Rhizomicrobium sp. | reverse complement strand
TGCCGCGCGCGATGGGCGCGGCCGTCCTGTCCAGCAAGACGATGCGCCGCGTGTTGGGCGGATTCTTTTCTCGTGGTCGTTACGTCAAGACAACCAGCATCGGTTGGTTTCTCGTGCTCCACGCACTGGCATCGCTGAGGCGCTGGCGACGCGGTACACTACGCTATCATGAGGAACAGGTTCGTATCGAGAAATGGATCGACCTGGTCATACGGACGGCGCCCATCGATCCGCCCGCAGCACTCGAAATTGTGGAATGCCAGCGGTTAATCAAGGGATATGGCGCGACTTTCGAGAACGGCCTCAGGAACTACCAAGCCGTGATCGGTCTCGCGCAGAAATTTCGTGCCCGGCCGGATTGCGCCGCGATCATTCGCACGGCGCGCGAAGCCGCGCTCGACGATGAGAATGGCGAGGCGCTCTCGGCCATGACTGCGGGGATTGCCGGCGCTATGTGACCGAGCCGACGAGACGACCGTGAGTCGAGTCGTTGGAAGTTCGCTTTTCTTGAACCCGGCGGGTGTATTGGCGGCCATGACCGATTTCCTATGGGCTTCGGTAATATCTCAATCTGGAGAAATTGGGGGCGATCGCTGTCGAGCAAAATTCTAGTGGCTGCGGCCTTCTTCGTCGCTTTGTCGACATCGGCACAAGCCGCGAAAGTTTGCGCCTGGATGGTCGAATCGGAGGCGCCGGACGACGAACGCAGGCTCGTCATATGGCTCCAATCCGACGCGGACATCGATTTCTTCTATCAAATAGGCGGAAGGGGAATCGTCACTTCCAGCAATACTGGAAATGCACCCAACGATGGAACGTTCAGCCTATCGGCAGGAAAAGCCGACTCGCCTTGGAAATACGGTCAGACGCTCGAACCGCCCGGCAAGATCGACGTGACGATCGAGCTGCAGAAAATGCCGACAGATATTTTCTCGGACGCACCGAAACCGCTGATCGCCGCATTTGCCTTCGAGCGCGACGTGCCGAAGTCGGAAAAAAAGCCGCCGCCGACCCTGGCCAAGAAGCAGTGCGCGACAATTTCGAGCCGTTAGTGCGTCTTTGACGTTTTCTGAACCGAAGAGGTATCCCGCGATGGCTCGCGCGGATGCCGCGCTCGGCAGGAGTAGTTTTCGAAAGGACGACCTCCGTCCTTTAACTTTTGCCCTTCGCAATCTCGGCAACGGATTTTGCGAAACCTTCCTCCACATCTTCGACAGTCGTCGTCCCTCCGGCCACACCGCCCAATGCAAAGTCTTTGACGACCTTATACTGCGCCACGGATTTGCCGCTGGAATCGTCGAGATCGACCGTGCCCTCGATGTGGATTTGTCCCAATCCCACCAGCATGAAGCGCGCGAAGGAATTGCCGCGATCGAAACGCGTCATATGAATTTTCATTTGATACGCGGACGGCGTACCGGCGTCCACCATCACGGCCGGCGACTGGGCCTTCATGTAAGCTTTGACTTTCTGGCAGATCAAACCCAGATCGGCATCGCCCACCTGCACGCCGCTCGCAGCATCGGCGCTGACGTCCGATATGTGCAACGGCATGGTCGAATCCGTCGCAAGCGGTTGGACGGCAGTAGGTGCCGAAACGCTCGTGGCGCAACCGCCCAGCGATAGGGCGATGGCTGCTGCAGCGCTCAGATAGACGTATTTCATAAGTTCCTCCTGGATAGTCGGCACTCACGGTCGAGTGCCCAGACTCGTGTCATTTCTGCACCGCTGGCGGCTCGCCCGGCGGCGGCGTGCCCGTGATATGCATTTTCGACGGCTCCATGCTCACGGTGATGGTTGTCGGATATTGGCCGCTCGCCCCAGACGAGCCGTCGACCGCTGCCGAAACCAGTCCGACATAGGGTACCATCGCGCCGACCATGGCCGACACGGGGAGCTTTGAGGCGAAATATGCTTTTGCGTCGCGCCATTCGTCCTTGGTGCAATCTACCACCAAGACGGAGTCACTTTTCTTGACGATGACCGAACCCGGCGTTGTCACGGACCATTCGCCACGCGCATTGGACAACTTGCAGTTCACGCCTGATATCGGCTCCGTCGAAACATAGATGGGTTGAACGGTCCCATCGATCACCGATGCGCAACCCGCAAGTAAAAACACCGACACGGCAAGTGCCGTGACTTGTCGGAAATGCATTTGGAATCGTCCCCACCCGCGGGACAAAATATGTCACGAAAAAATGGGCCACTCAACCAAATTCGAATGATAACGGATTCCCCGGCCGCGACCGGTATCCAATCTTGCCTGCGTGCGAGCAGCGACCTGCGCCGACCGAACCCGTCGAAATTGCATTGCAGATCGAATCTGGAGCCGACCGTGACCATTATCCCTTTTGAAAACCATGTCGGCTGCGGCAATGATACAGCCCACCCGAGTCGCGATCTACGACAAGGGCGCAACGGCGCTCGAAGAAAGGTACCGTTTTCCGCTCCAATCTGGGGTCACGGAATTGTCAGCTGATTCGTCGCCGGAGCGATGTGCAGCGGCGCGCCGTGAAACAAAGCGAATGCCGGACGTGCGGAATTCGCATGTATCGACCGCCAAAATCCTGCATCGGCATCGTGGTTGACGGCGCCATCGAGCGTGACTTATCTCTGAGCCGAGGAAATTCCAGAAGAATATCCGGCAACGACGCGGGATCCTCGGAACTGCCGTGCCTGCCTTTGTCTGTGCCTGTCTGACACCGGGGTAGTCTGATGTTCTTCGACAATCCGTTTTCCGATCTTTCGGCGTCGATACAGCCCGGCATCATGCAGGCGTTCGTCGTCGTCATGATCGCACTCGTCGCGCTCGGAACGTTTTTCGACATCGTCCACAAGAAGAGCGCGCGCTATTTCTTCGAGAACGCGCGCCGCGCGAAGAGCAACGCCAAGTGGAGCGTCAGCAGAGGACAGATGATATCGCTGGCGATCCGCGTGCTGTTCGTCGAAGTGATCGCGGCGGGAGAATTCTGCAGCCTGCAGCGACGGCTGGCGCATCTTCTGACGATGCACGGTTTTCTGGCCTACGTTGCATCGACGCTGGTGTTGGTGTTCGTGTATCCCAACACGCCTGCGCCACTCGTCTGGCCACTGCTGTGGCATCTGGGTGCGTTGCTGGTATGCGTCGGCGGCTACTGGTTCTGGCTCTTCATCCGGGTCGATGTCTCGGCGGAGGGGCATTCCCGTTTCCGCGTCGTGCGCGCGGATCTGTTTATCCTGTCATTGCTCGCCAGCACGACGCTGGCGCTTGTCTGGGCCTGGGCCGAGGCAACCGGAACCCCCGGGGCCGATGTCCTGCTGAGCCTTTACCTCATTGCGACAGCCGCGCTATTCGGCTCCGTTCCGTGGTCAAAATTCTCGCACATGTTCTACAAACCCGCCGCTGCATTCCAGAGCCGCGTGGACGACGCCAACGGATCGCGAAGCAATCTGCCCCTTCCAGCAGACAAGCCCGAAACTTACGGCAGCGCCCGCCGCCAACCCCGAAATTACTGATCGCCGTCCCGAAACGGAGACAACAAATCCCATGCCGACATTTGTTTACATGACCAAATGCGACGGTTGCGGATACTGCGTCGATATCTGCCCGTCCGACATCATGCACATCGATACCACATACCGGCGCGCCTATAACATCGAACCCAACATGTGTTGGGAGTGCTATTCCTGTGTGAAAGCATGCCCGCAGAACGCGATCGACGTCCGCGGTTATGCCGATTTCGCGCCGCTCGGACATAGCGTACGCGTGCTGCGCGAAGAGAAGAAAGGCACCATTTCCTGGAAGGTCAGATTTCGCGACGGCAGGGAATTGAATTTTGTTTCCCCGATCAGAACCACGCCATGGGGATCGATCAAATCGCCGATCGATTACGAAGCGCCGAATTCGGCCGCCTTCAAGTCCCAGGAGCTTGCCCATGAACCGGAAGCGCTCAACATCGACAGGCTGCCGACGCTCTCTCCCGGCAGATTGAAACGGGGCGTGGCCTGATGGCTCTGTTCTCGCGCAACAAAACGAACTTTGTGGATTCCGACATTCTTGTCATCGGCGGCGGCATGGCCGGCTGCGGAGCCACATACGAATCCAGGTACTGGGGACGCGATCTCAAGATCGTCTGTGTCGAAAAGGCGAATATCGAGCGCAGCGGCGCAGTCGCTCAGGGGCTTTATGCAATCAATTGCTACATGGGCATGCAGTGGGGCGAGAATCAGCCCGAGGACCATGTCCGCTACGCGCGCAACGATCTCATGGGGCTGGTGAGGGAAGATCTGAGTTACGACATCGCCCGCCATGTCGACTCCACCGTGCACAAATTCGAGGAGTGGGGCCTGCCCATCATGCGAAACCCCGAGACCGGGCGTTATCAGCGCGAGGGCAAATGGCAGATCATGATTCACGGCGAGAGCTACAAGCCCATCGTAGCCGAAGCAGCCCGCAAGGCCGCCACCGAAATCTACAACCGTATCATGGTGACCCATCTGCTGATGGACAGCACCAAATCCAATCGGGTCGCGGGCGCCGTCGGATTCAACGTGCGTACGGGAGAGTTTCTCGTTTTCCGCGCGAAGGCTGTCATCGTGTGTGCGGGTGGTGCGTCGCACATCTTCAAGCCTCGTGCTGTCGGCGAAGGCATGGGGCGAACCTGGTATGCTCCCTGGAGCAGCGCGTCAGCCTATGCATTGCCGATTCTCGCAGGCGCGAAGATGACGCAGATGGAAAACCGGATCGTGCTGACGCGATTCAAGGACGGCTACGGCCCCGTCGGCGCTTACTTTCTGCATCTGAAAACCTTCACGCAGAACGCTTACGGTGAAGACTACGAGCCAAAATGGTACAATTCGATCAAGCAAGTGGTCGGGGATTATGTCGATCGGCATCCGGTGCCGACCTGCCTGCGGAATCACGCGCTTCTGGAGGAAGTGAAGGCCGGCAGAGGCCCGATCCGAATGGTCACGAAAGAGGCGTTCCAAGACCCGCACAATGAGACGATCGGCTGGGAGAATTTTCTCGGCATGACGGTCGGGCAAGCGGTCGTCTGGGCGTCGCAGAACATCGACCCCAAGCGCACCAATCCCGAGCTGACGACCTCAGAACCTTACGTCATGGGGTCTCACGCGACTTGCTCCGGCGCGTGGGCGAGCGGACCGTCGGACTATGCTCCCGCAGAATATCAGTGGGGTTACAACCGGATGATGACGGTCGAGGGACTTTTCGGTGCAGGCGATACCATTGGCGGCACAGCCCACAAATTCTCGTCGGGATCTTTTACGGAGGGTCGCATCGCGGCCAAGGCTGCGGTCAACTATGTGAACGATCTGGGCAGGGGGACACCCCAAGTCAGCGAAGCGGAGTACACAGATCTCAAGAAGACCATATTCAAGCCGCTCAAGACCTACGCCGTCGGCCGCAATGAGATCGTGGCGGGAACCGTTTCGCCCAGTTATCTCCTGCCGATGCACGGACTTCAGCGCCTCGAGAAGATTATGGACGAATATGTCGGCGGTATCGGCTCCCACTATACGACGAACGAACCGATGCTGACTCGCGGCCTGGAGCTCTTGGCCATGCTAAAGGAAGATCTCCACTTTCTCGGAGCGGAGGACCTTCACCAGCTTCAACGCGCGTGGGAACTGCAGCACCGGTTTCTGGCCTCGGAGGCCGTAACCCAACATACGATGTTCAGAACCGAAACGCGGTGGCCCGGGTACTATTATCGCGCCGATCATCCCAAGCTCGACGATGCCGATTGGCATTGCTTCACGTTGTCCCGCTATGATCGGCATTCCGGGAAGTGGGCATTGGAGAAAGCACCCGTGTATCACATCGTGGACTAGACGAGGGATCGCCGCTCTCGACGATGTGAATGGAGAATCAAGGTTGCGTAAACGGCGTACCGGCGTCGTAGCGTGCCTTGGCCGGCAATGTGTAGACCTTCGTCGACCCGACAGGATCGACCCACGGCCAGGTGTAGCCGGCGAAAAACGCAGGCGCGTTCGTCAGGAAAAGCGAATTCGGCAACGTGTGCGTTGTGTCCGTTGGCGCCCATTTTACCGAGTGCGTCAGGTCGTCATAATTGCCGTCGACAAAGTTCGTAGCGATGACATTCGGATCGTAGACGTGATTGGGCAGGTCGGCCCAACCCATCATGAGAATCTGGGGCGGCCAATCGCCGTCCGGCAGAACCTGATCGCCATAGATGAAGCCTTGCATCCGGCCCGGAATACCGAAAACATTACCGACCAGATTATCCCAGTAGGAATACGCATGCGGAGACGCAGTACGGAGCGGCCCATTGGTGTCCTGCTGCGCAATGTCGTCCACGACGGTATTGTCCAGATAATCCGTGAACTTCGCCCTGAATCCCGTCGTGTGGTTCCGGAAAAACGTATTGTAGATGGCGTTGCCGTGGGTCTGGTCGCTGTCCATGTTGAATGAGAGGTTGCCCTCGAACAGCATATGGTGGGAGCCCACCATGTGGCTGTTGTTGAGTCCGATCTCCTGCCAGGCGTCTGTCCCACCGTCGAAGGCCATGTCCATGTAGTTGTACGCGGTGACGGATCCCGCACCGGCGGAGCGCCCGACCATGACCTTGTTGGCGAGAACGGAAATCCCGTTCCAGATGAGAATCTCCGACGAAGCATTTGCAAGACTGATGTTGTATACTCCCCCGCCTGGAACCGGCCAGACGGGTTTGTGGACATAAAACGCGTTCAACTCCACGCGGAAGGAATTCTGAATGCCGAATCCCGCACCGAGCCATAGCGTGCTCTCGACGTTGTAAGCCCAGCAATAGGCGCACCAGGCAAAATCGATGTTATCGTCGTCGCCGTGCTCGACCGTCACCTGCTCCAAGCCTGCCTGCTCGGTGAACGGGGTCTGAAAGTAGTAGAGCTGTGCTTTGTGGTTGGTCCTGTAAGAGATCGTTACGGGTGAGTCGAACGAAATGACGTTCCCGGAAATCGCCTGGATGCGGTGCATCTCGGCCGTGGGACGATCGCAATTGGAGAACCAGCACCCGGCAGTGCCGGATTGGGACGGATATTGGCCGGCGCTGAAATCGTCGATGTAGGGCTGCGACGGACGGTGCTTTTGCCACACCACGCGGTAATCCGGCGCAGCCCAGATCTTGCCAAGGCCCTCAACGTCGGGCTGCCAGCCGGCGCCTGACAATTCGTCGAGCAATACAATCTGGCCGACCGAAAACCCCGCCGTGCTCGTCACCAGGACACTCTTCTGGCCCCGCTCGGCATTGGAGGTCAGCAGAGTTGCCGTCGTAGCGTTGTTATATTGCTGGGGACCAAGGATGATCATCGGCGACGGATTTTTTCCAGGCTGGTAACTGCTAAGCGTGGCGCCGCCCGTTCGCGTCAATATCGTCACTCCGGGCCCGGCACCTCGCAGCGTGATGCCTTTGGGGATCAGCACGAAGTTGCCCTCGGCAATTGTAAAGGTGCCCGCCGCGAGGGACACGACCTGCCCGACCGGACAGGAATTGATCGCGCCCTGGATATCGCCGGTATCGTCCTCGTCCGAACCCAGAGGTTTCACCGTGGCGCATACCGTGGTCCGGTTCGGGATGCCGCCGACGGACAGCATCCCCGCCATCTTCCAGTTCGCGGACGCATTGCCGTCAACCGGCAGGATATCTCCGGCCGTCTTCTGTGCGAGGGCCGGTTGGGCAATGCCGCCGAATGCCAGACAGAGCATCGGCAGAAGCGATGCAGCGCGAAGAATACGGGGCATCCAGTCCTCCATCTTTCCGCAGCCAACGGCAATGCGCGGCGCTTGGCGGCGGCGGTCCCGAGCGGCAAGCACCGGCGGTCGAGCGCGGCCATCGTCCGCGCCACAGAGGACCCAAGGATAGTCATGTTTTGGTTGTTTCGACATCCATATTCGTCGATGTATTTAAAACATAGTGACAGCGGCAATGTTTCCCTTCGCGACATGATACAATCTCAGCAGCTGGGGAACGTTGCCGCTGTCACTTCATTCAGCCGGGACGCTCAGGAACTGGCGCCATCGCGGCGACCCGCACGGTTGCCGCCGATTAACGAAGGCGCTGAGTCGTCAGGAGACGAGACGTAATATGATTGTGATGTGTGCGGGCTCTATGAAAGGTCGAGTGCCGAAGCTATTTCGATGAACGAATCCCGCGCGATGAAATCCGGTTTGATTTTCTTAGCTTCTTCCCATAGTTCCTTTTCGCGCTCAACCTCGTCAGATGTCCAATGCGACACTCGGACCAGGGCGGCGTATATCTCTGCATTGTGTTGAGCACCATATTTTGCCCAAATTGCATATACGTCCGCGCGTTTCGCCATCAACACGTCCCTAGCCACGCTGTCGCCAACGTAAGCCGCCTCGTTGTGGGAAATACCCTCGTTACGACAAATTTCCAATAGTACGGAACGGTTTGGCTTTGATTGATGATGCGAAAGCTCGATGATTTTGTTCATCGGAAATCCGCTGAACCAACTTGAGTGCAGCTCAGCGGGTGTCTGTTCAATAGTCCGCTCGCGACAATAAATCTTCGAAAAATATCGATGTAGATCGAGCCGTCTCAAACGATCTACTACGCCATAAAGCTTGCTCTCAGTATGAGCGACCAGAACTAAACCCGCAGCCACCAACGCGTCGAGTGTTTCTCGGACACCAGGATAAAGAGCCAGATTGCGCTTACGAGCTGAGTTGAATGCATGAAATGCCGGATCGAGCTGCCTACGTATCTCATCTATAGGCATGCCCTCAAAAAGATGTTTCACCGTTTCTGTTTCAAGCAGAGCGAACGGTTGTTCAGAGTCGTGGGAACGCTGATGCACGTATCGGAAATCGTCCAATAACTTCTCGCGATCGCAATCCGTGATTTCAACCGCCGCATCCACCATTGCGTAAAACGACGGCACAAAATAACCGACCCAGTCATATAAAGTGTTGTCCAGATCGCAGACTAGGAGTCTCGCGCGCATTTTAGGGTGCTACATCCTTTTCGTGCCAACGGGCGCGGCTTGGTTAGGCGCGACTGTTGGCGGAGCGGATTGGTGAGGAAGGACCGGATTGCTTCCTTGGGGTGTGGAAGCTGGCAACGATTTTGGAAAAGTTGGGTGACCGAAGTGACCCGTTATAGCGAATAGGAGAGCGGCCGCAGCGACAATTGTCCACGTGCTTAGATTGTAGAATCGTTTGATCTTCTTAAATGCATCTTTCTTGTCGATTCCCGTGTAATGGTAGCTCGTTCCGGTTTTATCCACGTCTGCGTCTTGGTGACGGCTGTAGTGCGATATTGCTTGGGTCATACCCTTTTCGAGACGGAAAATGTGCTTCATATAGTTCTCTTCAAAATCCTCGCCAAATGTAACAGCTCCACGAAGCATTTTGTGATAGACATTCAAATCAAGAACACGAACCGCCGATAGCGCAAGAGCGCCGGAAAGAACAATCAAAACGGCTGCATGAATGTCAAAACCACCAAAATAGGGCAGCGACATTATAAACTCTTCGCCCCGACCTAGGAGTGCGATTCCGAGGCCGAGCGCTGCCGCTACAAACGTTAGTCCGAATTGACGTGACTTAACCGACATCTCGTTAAAATGCATCTGCGTGTCTACAGCTTTGGACCAAATCGCGACGTAGATTTCCTGCTGATCCGCTGGAGGGACATCAGGAGGATTTGCGGGCTGGGTCGTCATCGTGCCACTCCGAGAGTCAGCTATATCCCGTACCATTACATACCGTCAGTGTGACCTTTAGTCGACCCTGAGATTTGTCGCCGACGGATCGCCAATCCGGCAATGTTCATTCAAATCTGCAATTTCACTGTCCAAACTCCCTCGGCGGCCGGTGTAGCGCCGAGCGCAAGCAAACGCATTTTGGCCTGCTCGACTCCGCCGGCCGCAGCACGTTTATACCAATTGATCGCGGTGGCCTGATCCTGCTCCACGCCAAGTCCTTGTTCGTACATTTGGCCCAGGTGATATTGGGCAAGAGGAATATTATTCTCGGCCCCTTGGCGAAAAAAGGTGGCGGCCAGCGAATAGTCTTGCTTGACTCCGGAACCCGTCTTGTAAAGAACGCCTAAGTTCGAGGAGGCTAATGCATCACCTTGCTTCGCTGCTCGTTCGTACCATTGCACAGCTTCTCCGAGATTTTTCTCAACACCAAGGCCTCCCATGAGCATCGTGCCCAGACAGAATTGCGCGGGAGCATTGCCTCCTTCTGCGGCGGCGCGATACCACTGGACTGCGGCTGCCAAGTCCTTTTGAGTTCCCAAGCCGCGCTCGTACAAACGTCCGAGATTGAGTTCCGCTGAATGGTTCTTTTGCTTTGCCGCCAATCGATACCATTTCAGCGCTTCGGCATAGTTTTTCTCATCGCCCAATTCCTTCATATTGCCAAGGCTTAATTGAGCTTGCGCGTGCCCCTGATCGGCGGCGCGCCGATACCATTTATCGGCTTCGGGCAAATTCTTTTCGACGCCACTGCCGCTCTGGTACATCCATCCCAGCATTGATTGGACGTTCGCGTCACCTTGATGGGACCGCTGGCTGAGCCACTTGAACGCTTCTGCGTAGTCTTTGGTAACGCCGTCGCCTGCGATGCACATTCGACCCAATTGAATTTGGGCGGTCGAGTCTCCTTGCTCAGCGGCGGCGCGAAATAATTTCGCCGCGTGCGCCTTGTCGCGCGCAACACCGCGACCGTTGACATACATTATGCCCAAAGCACGCTGTGCCACGGCGTTACCTTGATCTGAGGCCTTTTGTAACCATTGAAATGCGTCGGGGTCGCTGGCTGGAACTCCTCTGCCGTTGAAATACGCAAAGCCGACGATCATTTGCGCCTCTGCCAATCCTGCCTTTGCGGCAGGCATCAGCATGGGGATGGCAATCGAATACAAGCCGAACTGAAAGGGCACCTTTCCTAGTTCATAGAGTATTCTATAGAGCAAGATCATCGCGTTGTGCCGATTTTCTGCGATTAGAACAGCGTCAATTCAACGGTGAGGCAGCATAGCACGGACGGTTGTCATGACATAGTGAACGGGCGGAGCAACTAGCCAATCAAACGCGTTGAGGTCCACACCTATTTTTCTACCAACGTAAGGCAGGACGACAAAAGCCCCGATGAGAATTAGAAAGCCGAAGCGTCCTAACTTTGCAAGTGGCAGTGCGAGAGGCCTGGGCAACAGGCCAACAGCTACCTTTCCACCGTCCAAAGGAGGAAGCGGAATTAGATTGAAGATCGCTAGAAGCAGGTTGATTAGAATTGAGTTCAGGAGGATCGGTATAAGCCATCGGTTGAGAGAATGGCCAGTGAGCTGCGCTGGAAAAACGAGCAGAAACGACAGGACCGCCAGAACAATATTCATGGCTGGTCCCGCTGCGGCGACCCAAACCATATCGCGCTTCGGATGAAAGAGTGCATTCGGGTTTACCGGTACGGGTTTCGCATATCCGAAGATGAAGCCCGTGTTTAAAAGTACGAGAGCCGCTGGAAGCAAAATGGTCCCTACCGGGTCAATGTGTTTGAGAGGGTTCAACGTCAATCGTCCGCGCAGCATTGCGGTGTCGTCGCCAAAATAGCGGGCGACATAGCCATGCGCCGCTTCGTGGAACGTAATCGCTACAATTGCCGCAGGCGCGATTAGCGCAATGGCAATCGCGGGATTGATGGCCATAAATATTTCCGCCTCGTTGGTGTGAGCCTAACTTGGCAAACACGGTGACAGTTGGCAAACATGATGACGGCGGCAATGTTCCCCTTCGCGACATGATACAACCTCAGCGACTGGGGGACGTCGCCGCTGTCACCTCATTCGCCGACCGGCAGGAAAGGTCTTGCAGAGCCCGTCTTTGTCGCAATGGATGTTGTCGCAGCCGAATTTGGCGAAGCGTTTTAGCAGTCCGAACCTCCTGAAGCCGCCGACATAGACAGACACCTCGCATGTAAACCCGAATTCTTCGCCGCGGCACCGGTCGTCCGCGCTCACAACGCGGTGGACTTTCTTCAGATCGGGAGCGGAAAGCGTTGCGAGAAAACTGCCCACGAGATTCATCGCATCAACGCTTAGAACTTCCCATTCCACGTAATTTCCAGGGCACTGATGATGGCTTGCCCTTATCCACATTCCGAAATAATCGTCCGGCGTCAGTGCGGCAGCCTTGTGCGATCCGGAACCTGCAATGCCCGGCTGGGAAACGCCGGCGAAGAGCACAAGAGCCATGATTGCATAAACGCGCCCGCTATTCATTGTGCGCTCCTTCCGGCAAGTGCCGCCGTTGAGTCGGGCACATGGACCTCTGCAAATTCGCGGGTCAAAGCCTTCGTCCTTTTCACCACGACGGGAACATATCATGAACGAATGGTGCTGTCCATAGCGGTCTTGTAGAAACCGGATGGGTTACTTCCGCGGAAATGCCTGCGGCAGAGCGAGGTCCAGTAAGTCACTGAAATGACAATGGAAGTCGCGGATTTTGGCGTCCCGCCTCAGTGTTCGATCGACACGAGTGCGATCGTCGTCTTGATCACCGTCAGCTTGCCGCCGCGCTCGACCGTGAACGTCTCGGTCTCGCCGTCCTTAGCCAAATAGCCGCGCAGATCCGAAAGCGTGAAGCCCGACGCCGGCTTGCCGTCCACCGCCGCGATTTCGTCCTTCGCCTGAAAGTTCGCCTTGGCTGCCGGCGAATTCGCACCGACTGCTGTGACGATGAAGGTGTGCAGATCGTCGCCCGCCGCAATCAAAGTGAGGCCGAAGGTTTTTCCCTCCTTGAATGGCAGGGCTGCTTCCGGCGTCGGTTCGAAAATGATGCGGTTGTGCGGATAATCGAGATAAATGTGATAGCGCGAATAAATCGTTTCCCCGATCGTGCCTGCGAACTGGCCGGTGCCATAGGCGCCGCTCGTGTTCGCGGAGAGGTTGACCGGGATGTTGCGCTCGACAATGCCGCCCAGCCTGAGCTCAGGCACGAAACCGCGCGAATTGGCCTGCGCGAAAAATTCCTTCTCGAGTCCGGCATAGCGGGTGACGGTCCGGTTGGTGCCTATCAGCGCCAGAAGATCGTTCGCTTTCACGAAAGGTGCGGTGAATGTCATCGAGCCCGCGGCGCCGAAATCGGCCACCATATGCGCGGGCAGATCGGACTTGGTGGGAATGGTGAGATGCGCTTCGAAATATGGGATGCCGTCGTCGAAGGT
>JBEKDC010000070.1:0-13296 GCA_050014535.1 Rhizomicrobium sp. | reverse complement strand
CCAAAAATTCAAAATGAGCCACTACCTGTTTCCGATCTCTCCAAGCGCCTTCGCAATCGCGTCCAGATCACGACAGACGGACACCGGCCCTATCTTGAAGCGATTGAAGGCGCATTCGGCACGGACGTTGACTATGCCAAGCTCATCAAGGTGTACGGCCCGGCGACCGAAGCGGGTCGTTACAGCCAGCCAGAGGGCATTAGCTGCTACGGCAAAAAGATTGAAGGCAGGCCGGATGCGCGCCATGTTTCGACCAGCTTCGTTGAACGCCAAAATCTCACGATGCGCATGAGCATTCGCCGCTTTACCCGACTCACAAATGCCTTCTCAAAAAAGCTCGAAAATCACGCGCTCTCTGTCGCGCTGCACTACATGCACTATAACTTCTGCCGCATTCACAAATCGCTTCGCGTAACTCCTGCGATGGCCGCTGGCGTCACTGACCGGGTCTGGGATATGTCAGACGTGGTGGCGATAATCGCGGCCCAAGAGGCTCCTGTCACGAAGCGAGGGCCGTACAAAAAGAGGGCAGCATGACCGATTGTTTACATCTTCCGACGCCGGCACTGGCGCTGTGCTTTTCGATTCTGGGCGGCGGCGTGGTCACAGCTATCGTCGCTGCCCTCATGCACAAACTCCGAAAATGGAGGTATGGGGGAGAAAAGGGGGACCGAATGATCGTCCTTGGGATGCTCACAGGGTTTTTAGAGCGCGCACTCGTCACGTCGCTCGTTATTTGGCTGCCCCAAGCATCTGGTCCCGTGGCTCTTAGTTGGATTGTGGTAAGCGCTTTCGGAAGCGGAGGAAACATAAACCTTTCAGAGCCACTAACCACACCAATCCGGGCTCGCTATCAGGTTTCGCTTTTGAACAATCTCTTCTCCATAGCTTGGGCATTCTGGTGGGGTATCTGGTGCGTCCAAATTTCAAAATGAGCCACTACCCGTTTCCGACCCGGCTTGACCCGTCCCCCAACATATGATCAGAATGGAACAAATAGGGAACGATGCCATGCCCCACGACGGCTTTCTGGACTATGTCGAGCTGCCGGGATCGGACATTCCGGCCACAAAAAGCTTCTACGGTTCGGTCTTCGGCTGGTCGTTCACCGACTACGGGCCGGACTATGTCGCCTTCGAGACTGCGGGCCATAATGGCGGCTTCAATGCCGAGCGCAGAGTGGTGCCGAAAGGTGGCCCGCTGGTGGTGCTTTACGCGGCCGATCTCGATTTCATGGAGGCCAGGGTTGCGGCGGCCGGCGTGGAGATCGTCTCACGCGAGACATTCACCGGCGGACGAAGATTTCATTTCCGCGATCCCAACGGCAATGAAATCGCGGTGTGGTCGGACAAATAGCGCCTGCCTCAAGCCGCCGCCGGCAGTTGGAGTTACAGGGACATAATACTCAACTCGTCCAACCGCAATTTAGTATTGTGTCCCCGTAACGCTGACGGCGCCGAATGTTACACGCGACTGAGAGTCCACTGATTGGCGCAGCCGTTGCTGTCCAGGCCGACCAGCGAAACATATTCGGCAATACCGCCGCCCGTGACGGCTCCATAGGCGGCATTATAAGCCTGCCCACTCAACGTCACGGTGGCGCTTGTGTTGGCAAACGTCGTTTTTCCTGTCAACGTTGCCTGCGCAACCGGCGTGCCTTCAAGATTGTCCGGACCGCCGCCGGAGCTTTGAAGCAAAACGGGTGAACCTTCGACATCCGTTGCGCTATAGGTCACCGTCATCTTGGTCGAATTGAACGTCAACGTGCCGCCCTCGAACCTGATATCGCCCCAGCCGGCGTATTTGCCGCTACCGCCCAGATTGATCACATACGGCGTTCCTCCGCTGTTGTAATTCACCAGAACCGTCGGCTGGCAGAATGCACTGTACGAATAGGCATAGGTCCCCGAAAGTGTCGGAACGGTTGTGGTTTGCGTCGCCGCTGAAGCGCCGGCGGCAATGAACAATGCGCCCAGCGATACGGGCGTGAGTGATTTCCAGTTCATTGTTTTCTCCCAAGCGAAAATCCTGGCCGATTCCAGAATGGCTGCAGCACAATGCGCGCCCGGCATGTTCTGCGATAGACCACTTGACCGGTTTCGTTTCTTGTGGTTTATCTAGAACAAAAAGAGAACATGACTATGCCTCACGACGGCTTTCTGGATTATGTCGAGCTGCCGGGGTCGGACATTCCGGCTACGAAAAGCTTTTACGGTGCGGTCTTCGGCTGGTCGTTCACGGACTACGGTCCGGACTACGTCGCCTTCGAAACCGCGGGCCATAATGGCGGCTTCAATGCGGAGCGCAGGGTGGTTTCGAAAGGCGGCCCGCTGGTGGTGCTCTATGCTGCCGATCTCGATTCCATGGAGGCCAGGGTTGTGGCGACCGGCGTGGAGATCGTCTCGCGCGAGACCTTCACCGGCGGCCGGAGATTTCATTTCCGCGATCCCAACGGCAACGAAATCGCGGTGTGGTCGGACAAATAGCACCCCCGTAAGTCCGCGACGCCGGGCAGTTGGCGCGCGCAATGCCGCCATGCCAGAGTGACTTCAGAGAATCCATGCCGCGGGCCGCATCCGGCGCCGGGCCATTCCTGAGGGGGCAATCTGCATGGCCGGAATTCCGGAAAACCCGACGCCTGCGATCGACAACGAGTTGAAGCGGGCGCTGGGGCCGCTGCACCTGATCGCGCTCGGCATCGGCGCCATCATCGGCGCCGGCATTTTCGTCCTGACCGGACACGCGGCCGCCGGTTATGCGGGCTCCGGAGTTGTGATTTCCTTCGCCATCGCGGGCACGGGTTGCCTGTTCGCCGGTCTCTGCTACGCCGAATACGCCGCCATGATCCCGGTCGCGGGCAGCGCCTACACTTATACCTACGCCACGATGGGACGCTTCCTCGCCTGGATCATCGGCTGGAATCTTGTGCTCGAATATCTTGCGGCCGGCTCGACGGTGGCCGTGGGCTGGTCCAGCTATTTCAGCGATTTCATGGCGAAGCAATTGCACATGCCGATCGCGGCGGCGTTTTCCACCGCGCCGGTCTGCGTCGTCGGAAACCCGCTCCCCTGCCCACAACTCGATGCAAGCCACGCCTTCCTGCACGAATTTTTTCTCAACGGCGCCTATTTCAACCTTCCCGCCGTGTTGCTGGTGGCGCTCGTCACGTTCGTGCTGATCGTCGGCGTGAACATGAGCGCGAATTTCAACAATCTCATGGTCACGATCAAACTCTGCATCGTTCTGCTGGTGATCTTCGTCTGCTTCTCGCACATCGTTCCTGCGAACCATGTGCCGCTCATTCCCGCCAACACCGGCACCTTCGGACATTTCGGCTGGACGGGAGTCTTCCGCGCCACCGGCGTGATCTTCTTCGCCTATATCGGCTTCGATGCCGTCTCCGTCGCGGCGCAGGAAGCGCGAAATCCGCAGCGCGACGTCCCCCTCGGGATATTGGGCTCGCTGCTCATCTGCACCGTGCTCTACATGCTGATGTCGTGGGTGCTCACCGGCATCGCGCCGTACCAATCGCTCAACGTCGCCCATCCCGTTTCGCAAGCCGTCGAAGCGCTGACCGGCCCAGGCGGCACCGCATGGCTCGCGCCTTACGTCAATCTCGGCGCCATCGTGGGACTCGCGTCGGTGGTTCTCGTCCTGCTGCTCGGGCAATCGCGCATTTTCTATGCCATGGCGAAGGACGGCATGATCCCGCCGATCTTTGCGGAAGTGCATCCGCGCTTCAAAACACCGTGGCGCGGCTCGCTGATCACAGGCGTCTTCTGCGCCGCATTGGCGGGGGTTCTGCCGATCGACATTCTGGGCGAGCTTGTTTCCATCGGAACGCTGGCGGCCTTCGTGATCGTCTGCGCCGGCATCATGGTGCTTCGCGTGCGCCGGCCGAATGTGAAGCGGCCGTTCCGCACGCCGATTGTCTGGTTCGTCGGTCCCGCCGGAATCGCGATGTGCCTGTTCATGATGGTGTTCCTGCCGGAAGATACCTGGATAAGACTGGGTGTCTGGACCGTGATCGGACTGATCATCTATCTCGCCTACAGCATCCGGCATGCCCAGCCTCCGCGCTGGAAACTTGTCGACGAAAAACCGGCCGAATAACCGGAGCGACAGCGCGATGACCGACGTCAGTCTCACCCAGCCCAATCCGGTTGTGGCGGAGGAGCATCAGCTCAAACGCGCGCTGGGACCGGTCAACCTGATCCTGATCGGGATCGGGTCGATCATCGGCTCCGGCATTTTCGTCTACACGGGCACGGCAGCGGCCCAGCATGCGGGCCCCGCCGTGATGATTTCCTTCGTTATCGCAGGATTCGGCTGCCTGTTCGCCGGGCTTTGCTACGCCGAATTCGCCTCGATGATCCCGGAATCCGGCAGCGCTTATACCTATGCTTACGCCACCATGGGCCGCTTCATGGCGTGGTTCATCGGCTGGAACATGGTGCTGGAATATCTGGTCTCCGCGGCCGGCGTCAGCGCCGGCTGGTCCGGATATCTCGTCAGCCTCCTGAACGACTTCCACATCCAAGTGCCTGCCGCGCTGACGAGTGCGCCGTTCGCGGGCGACGGATTCACCAATCTTCACCGCACGGGCGCGCTGTTCAATCTTCCCGCGGTCGCCCTGATCGCGCTTCTCACGACTTTTCTCGTGATCGGCGTCAAGGAATCGGCGCGCTTCAACGGCCTGATGGTCGCGGTGAAAGTGAGCATCGTCGTGCTGGTGATCGCCTTCGGATTGTCCTTCGTGCATACGAGCAATCTCACACCGTTCATCCCGCCCAATCAGGGGCAATTCGGCAAATTCGGAATCACCGGTATTCTCGCCGCCTCCAGCATCGCGTTCTTCGCCTATATCGGATTCGAAGCCGTGTCGGTGGCGGCGCAGGAAGCGCGCAATCCGCGTCGCGACCTGCCCATCGGAATCCTGGGTTCGCTCGGCATCTGCACCGTGCTCTACATGCTGATGGCGTTGGTCCTGACCGGCATCACCGATTGGCGCACGCTCGATGTCACCAGTCCTGTCTCGTTCGCGGTCTCCAAGATCGAAGGCCTGAAGTGGCTCGTGATCCCCATCGATGTCGGCGCGGTCGTCGGCCTCGCCTCCGTGGTGTTCATCTCGCTTTACGGCCAGTCGCGCGTTTTCTATTCGATGGCGCGGGACGGTTTTCTGCCGCCCGCTTTTTCCAGCGTGCATCCCCGGTTCAAGACGCCGCACCGCGGCACCATCATCATCGGCGTGTTCGCGGCCGTCCTGGCGGCGATCTTTCCGTTCGACGTGCTGGCCGATCTCGTCTCGATCGGCACGCTTGCCGCCTTCATCGCGGTTTGCACCGGGATCATGATTTTGCGCATCCAGGTGCCCAGGGCACGCCGCCAGTTTCGCACACCCTATGTCTGGTTGACGGCGCCGGCCGGAATCTTCATCTGCGGCGTCATGATGGTGAGTCTGGGATGGGCGACATGGATCAGGCTGGTCGTCTGGACGGTAATCGGAATTGCCATTTTCCTCGGCTACGGCATCCGCCACGCAGCCCCTTCCAAGTGGAAAGTCCTCAACGAGCCGTGATAGGACGGTGGCGATGAGCTATCGCTCCTTGCGCGACTTCATTGCCAGGCTGGAAGCCGAAGGCGAGCTTGTGCGCGTGACGGAACCCGTCTCGACCGTGCTCGAGATGACGGAGATCCAGACGCGGTTGCTGGCCGAAGGCGGCCCCGCCGTCATTTTCGAAAAGCCGCTCAAAGCCGACGGCACGCCTTCGAGCATCCCCGTCCTCGCCAATCTGTTCGGCACGGTGAAGCGCGTTGCGATGGGCGTGACCATGAACGGCGTCGAGCGGCGCGATGCCGCCTCCATGCGCGAAGTGGGCGAAGTGCTCGCGACCTTGCGCCAGCCCGAGCCGCCGCGCAGTTTCGGCGAAGCGATGGAGCTGTTGCCGCTCGCGCGTACCGTGATGTCGATGCGGCCCAAGACGGTCGGCTCGCCCGCCTGCCAGCAGATCGTGCTGCGCGGCGACGATATCGATCTCGCGCGCCTGCCCGTCCAGACCTGCTGGCCCGGCGAGCCCGCGCCGCTCATCACCTGGCCGCTGGTGGTGACCAAGGGGCCCAGCGACAGTCGCGAGGACAATTACAATCTCGGCATCTATCGCATGCAGCTGCTGTCGAAGAACCAAACCTTGATGCGCTGGCTCAAGCATCGCGGCGGCGCGCAACATCATGCGCGGTGGGCGAAGGAGAAAGCAGCACCCTTGCCGGCAGCCGCCGTGCTGGGCGCCGATCCCGGAATCATTCTGGCGGCAGTCACGCCCGTTCCCGATACGCTGTCGGAATATCAATTCGCGGGATTGTTGCGCGGCACCCGCGTGGAGCTGGCCGATTGCGTGAGCCAGCCGCTCAAGGTGCCCGCGGAAGCGGAGATCGTGATCGAAGGCGAGGTGTCGCTCGGCGATTATCGCAACGAAGGTCCCTATGGCGACCACACCGGCTATTACAATTCCGTCGAACAGTTTCCCGTCTTCACCGTCACCGCGATCACCATGCGCCGCGATCCGATCTACCTCTCCACCTTCACGGGAAGGCCACCGGACGAGCCTTCGATCCTGGGCGAAGCACTCAACGAAGTGTTCATCCCGCTCCTGAAGCAGCAATTTCCCGAGATCGTCGATTTCTGGCTGCCTCCCGAAGGTTGCTCCTATCGCATCGCGGTTGTCAGCATGAAGAAGGCCTATCCCGGCCATGCCAAGCGCGTGATGATGGCGGTGTGGTCTTATCTGCGCCAGTTCATGTACACGAAATGGGTGATCGTGGTGGACGACGACATCGATGCGCGCAATTGGAAAGACGTGATGTGGGCCGTGTCGACGCGCATGGATCCCGCGCGCGACATCACGCTGGTCGAGAACACTCCCATCGACTATCTCGATTTTGCGTCACCCGAATCCGGCCTCGGCTCCAAGATCGGCCTCGACGCGACGAACAAACTCCCACCGGAAACCAGGCGCGAATGGGGCCGGCTCATCCGCATGGACGACGACATCGTGCGGACAGTCACCGAAAAATGGCCCCGCCTCGGCCTTCCCGGCTCGGGAAAGCCGATCTGGCGGTAGCGCGCACTCCAAAAACCTCGTGCGGGAAGCCGCAATTGCGTTACCACCGCATCTCAACCACGGTAGTGCTGCGCGGGGTTGAAAGGAGCAGGCGTAGATGAACGGCAACTGGATTAAGGCTCTTCTGACCTTGGGGGTCATTGGCGCTGTAACGCCGGCGCTGGCGGACGACTGCAAGCTCATGCAATTGGGCTCGGTCGCCATGTCCGGAACTCCGGACGCTGCGGTGCTCATTCCGGTGTCCATCGAAGGCACGTCGAAATTGATGGCGATCGACACGGGGTCGCCGCTCAGTGCCGTCGATCCGACAGCCGCCGACGAACTTCACCTTATCCGGCACAATATATTGCAAGGCTATATGTTCAACAGCGCCGGTCAGACGTTCACCCAGATGGCGGTCATTCACGCGCTCGACATCGGCCAAATGCATGCGGAAAATGTGCGGATTCTCCAATGGCCCTCGCAGATGTGGACCGATCAGAACATCGCCGGCACGTTGGGCGCGGATCTGTTGCGCAACTACGACGTCGACATCGATACGGATACAAAGACGCTTAAGCTGTTCTCGCAAGACCATTGTCCAGGCAAAGTCGTGTACTGGCCTAATGCGGCCGTTTCGGTCGTTCCGATCCGCGTCGTCGCGAGCAGCGGCCACATCATCGTTCCCGTGGTTCTCGACGGCCACAACATCGACGCGCTCCTGGACACCGGCGCTTTTGGCACCATCCTCTCGCAGGAGACCGCCGAGAACACCTTTGGACTGCAGCCCAATTCGCCGGACATGACACCAAGCGGGGAATTTCGCGGTTCGGTTCCGGTGTATCGCCATACGTTCAAGAGTCTGGTGCTCGAAGGTATTACGATCGATAGCCCTACCGTCTATATCTGGGACGACCAGACGAAATACGGAATGCAGCAATCGCAGCATACGGGTACGCGGATCAACGACACGAACGAAACCAGCGGCAAGACCGATATGGCTCTCGGCATGCAGGAGCTTCGCCATCTGCACCTGTATATCGCGTACAAGGAGCAGAAGATGTACGTCTCCGCTGCGGCGCCGACGGTCGTTCCCGCCGCAAGCGTCCCGGATAAGCCGGCCGGTCCGGTCCAAACCCATTAGGCGGCTGCGGGGGCCGACACCGTTATTGGGCAACGAAACAGTTCAAACGCGTCGCGACCCGAACGGTCCGACGGGTCTCCGGCGCACTACCACCTGACCATGCCGTTCAGCATCCCGCCCTCGCGGAACCGTCGCACGGTGTCTGCAAGCTTTGCGGAAGTCGGCACCGTTACATCGTCATTGTAGATATAGCTCGACTCCATCATGGTCGCGATGCGAGGGTGATTGACCGGGCCATTCAGCTGGAATTCCTGCCGCAGGGGCAACCCCGTCGCGTCGGAAACCCATAGCGTCCCGAGCGACGAAATTCCGTCTCGATCCGGCTGATAATGCAAGATGTAGACGGTCACAGACTGACCGCCCTGCTGCACGCGATCGCCTTTCGCGCACGACGCGAGCCCCATGTTTTTTTCGAGCATCTCCGGCGAGGCGACGCCGCGCTCGGCCCGCGTGATGTTCCCCGTCACCCAGATCGATCCGCTTTGTACGTAAGCGGCGTTTTCGGTGACGATCAGTTCGCGGCTTTTCTTGGAACCGTCGCCATAGGTGTTGGTCTGATCGGCCTGAACGCGGGGTTGCGTCCACTGCTTGAACTTCGCCAACGCCACGTCCGCGCAAGCGTCGGCCGAAGGTGGCGCGGCAGCTGTCGTGCCGTCATTGTCGGCGCGCGCGGGGCTGCAGAAAAGGCTCGTCGCCGCGCACGCCATTGCGAGCAGGGCGAAACCGGGTCGGCTTTGCATGAGACACCCTTTCGCGAAGAGTTTTCCCGCGGCCGCTCGACACCGCGTTCCAAACCGATCCTATGAACCGGCGATGAAGGGCACAAGCCTCCCGGTTGGGCGATGGGCTCAACCGGCTCCGAAATCCGGGCATTCCGGCGCTTGACCGGGCCCGGAATCGGCCGTCACATGCGCGCCGCAACGGCCGACCGGCCAAGGGGAAACGCGATGTCTATTTTGTTGCAATCTTCGGTTTACGCTTTTGGCTTCTATGCCGCGCTGAACGCGCTCGTCATGCTTGTTCTGGGAATCCTGGTCACGCGTGCGCGCGTCGTCACGAAGACCGACATCGGCGACGGCGGCAAGCCCGAGATGGCCGCTCCCCTGCGCGCGCATGCCAACAATGCCGAATGGACTCCCATGGCGCTCCTGCTGATCTGGGCGCTGGCATCCCTTCCCACCGGTTCGATCTGGCTCATCCATGGCGTGGGCGTGCCGCTCACGCTCGGCCGTATCCTTCACGGCATCGGGATGTCGCGTAACACCGGACCGGGCCCCTTGCGCTTCCTCGGCATGATCCTGACCTGGATCGCCTTTATCGTCGGGATCGTCGGCGTGCTCTGGCTCGTCTTCACCCCGCAAGCTGCGGCTTCCTGATTCAGTGGCGAACGCACAAGAGGACATTCTCGATCGCCTGATAAGGGCCGCGCGCGCGGCCGGCGCGGATGCGGCCGATGCGCTGATCGTGGGCTCGGTTTCCTCGACCGTGTCCTACCGTCTGGGCAAGCTCGAAGACGTCGAGCGCTCGGAGTCCTCAGATCTGGGCTTGCGCGTGTTCGTGGGCGAACGGGTCGCCTTCGTTTCGTCCACCGATTTGTCGTCGCGCGCGCTGGACGAATTGCCGGAGCGCGCGGTCGCGATGGCGCGTCTCGCACCGGAGGACAAATATGCGGGGCTGGCGCCGGCCGACAGGCTCGCCCGCAGTTTTCCGTCGCTCGACATCGAAGACACGATAGAGCCGCCGCCCGATCTCCTGATTGCGCGCGCGCGCGACGTCGAGGGTGCTGCGATGGCGGTGCCAGGAGTCACCAATTCGGAAGGCGGCGGCGCAAGCTTCAGCCGCAGCTCGATCGCGCTCGCCACCAGCGAAGGCTTCTCCGGCGGCTATGCCGGCACAAGCCACAGCGTCGGCGTGGCCGTGCTCGCAGGCGACGGCACGGCGATGGAGCGCGACTACGACAGCGCGGCCGCGCGTCATACGGGCGATCTCGAATCCGCCGACGAAGTCGGCCGCCGCGCCGGTCAGCGCACGATTTCCCGCCTCAATCCGCGCAAGGTGAAAACGCAGGACGTGCCCGTGGTCTATGACCCGCGCGTATCGGCGGGCCTGCTCGGGCATTTTGCCGGCGCGATCTCGGGGGCATCGATCGCGCGCGGGGTCAGCTTCCTCAAGGATCGCATGGGCGAGGAGATTTTCTCGCCCGGTATCACCATCATTGACGATCCGCACCGGCTCCGCGGACTGCGCTCGAAACCCTTCGACGGAGAAGGTGTGCGCAACAAACGCACCGTTCTGGTGGAGCGCGGCGTTCTTCAGGGCTGGATCCTCGATTGCGCCAGCGCCAAACAATTGGGGTTGGCGACGACGGGACACGCAGCACGCGGCACAGGCGGACCGCCTTCGCCGTCGACCACCAATCTCTACATGGAGCCCGGCACGATCGCCTCCGACATGATCGTCGATGGGATCGCGCAAGGCTTTTATGTCACCGAACTGATGGGCATGGGGGTCAACTCGGTCACGGGCGATTACAGCCGCGGCGCGTCGGGCTTCTGGATCGAAAACGGCGAACTCGCCTATCCCGTTTCGGAAGTGACGATCGCCGGCAACCTCAAGGATATGTTCCGCCACATGACGCCTGCCAACGATCTCGTCTTCCGCTACGGCACCAACGCGCCGACCGTGCTGGTCGAAGGAATGACCGTTGCCGGCGCATGATGCGAGCGCCACCGATCTTGCGCTGATAGAACGGGCCGCGCGGGACGCGGGCGCAATCGCACGACGCTATTTCGGCGGCGATTACAAACGCTGGGACAAAGGCAAAGGCCAGCCCGTCACCGAAGCGGACCTCGCCATCGACAAATTCCTGCATGAGACGCTGACGGCGGCGCGGCCCGCTTATGGCTGGATGTCCGAAGAAAGCGAAGACGATCCGTCGCGCCGCGCGGCCGAACGCGTTTTCATCGTCGATCCCATTGACGGCACCACGGCGTTCCTTAAAGGCCGTCCGCATTTCACCATTGCGATTGCGGTGGTGCGCGACGGTCGGCCGGAACAGGGTGTCGTCTACAATCCCATCTCCGAAGAATGTTACGCAGCCGCGCGCGGCGCCGGCGCCACCCTGAACGGCGCAGCAATCCGCGTGAGCGATTGCGATCGCATCGAGAACTGCCGGATGCTGGCGCCGAAGACGACCTTCGAACATGCGATCTGGTCGACGCCGCCCAACACGTCGTGGCCTCCGATGCAGGTCGAAACGCGCAGCTCCATCGCTTATCGCATGGCGCTTGTTGCGGCGGGCCAATTCGACGCAGCGCTCGCGCTCTCCGCCAAACACGATTGGGACCTCGCGGCCGGCGATCTCATCGTGGAACAAGCAGGCGGATTGGTGACGGATCACACCGGCGCACCACTGCGCTACAACGCCGCCGTGCCGCTCCAGCGCTCGATCCTCTGCGCCGGCCCGCGCCTTCATGCGCTGCTGCTCGAAAAGCTCGCGCATCTGGGGTCACTGACACGGTGATTTCAATTAAGCTTTGGCCTATACAACTACTTGTCCACCCTCCCCTTGAGGGAGGGTCGAAATCATCTTTGAGCGACAGCGAAAAGAGGATTTCGGGGAGGGGCAAATCACGGATAGCCGTGTGCTTGCCCCTCCCCGAAAAATTTCTCGCTCCGCTCGAATTTTTCGACCCTCCCTCAAGGGGAGGGTGGAAGAGTCCGAATTTCCAGGATCACACATGGAACAGCAATCGAAGCAGCTTCTGCATCTCGTGTTCGGCGGCGAGCTTGTCTCGCCCGAGACGGTCGAGTTCAAGGACCTTTCCAAGGTCCAGTTCGTGGGCATCTACCCCAACTACAAGACCGCGCTCGACGCGTGGCGCGGCGCGGCCCAGGCGACGGTCGACAACGCCCAGATGCGCTATTTCGTCGTCCATCTGCACCGGTTGCTGGAGCCCCACGAGCCCAAGGCACCGTGAACCGTCTTAACGATTGTTAGCCGCCCTCGCGCCTTGCCCGCGGCCCGTGCTAGATGGCGCAACCCATGACCGCCGAAAGCCCCAGCGCCCAAGCCCGCCCCACGCCCGCCGTCATGGCCGCGCCGGTCGCCCCGCACCTCAGCGATTGGGCCATCATCAAGCGGCTTATCCGCAACTATCTGGGTCATCGCTATGTCGTGCTCGCGATCGCGGCGTTGTGCATGCTCACGGCGGCCGGGCTGAACGGCGCGCTCGCCTGGCTGCTCGATCCGTTGACCAAACTCATCTTTCTGCAGCATCGCGCGGACATGCTGCTCCCGATCGCGCTCGCCATCGTTGGGGTGGTCGCCGTGCGGGCCGTCGCGACATTCGGTCAGGACTACATCGTCAACGGCATCGCCGAGCGCATCGTCTCCGACGTTCAGCGGGACATGTTCCATAGCCAGGTAGGCCAGGATATCGCCGCACTCAACGAAGTGCACTCCGGAGAACTGATCTCGAAGTTCCTCAACGATGCGAATTTGCTGCGCGGCGCAATCACACGAGGCATAGCGGGCATCGGTATCCAATTGATGACGCTCGTCGTACTCGCGGGCCTGTTGATCTATCAGGACTGGCAGCTCGCGCTGATTTCCGTGCTTGTGTTGCCGGTGGTTGCGTTCGTCACGCAGCGCCTCAGCCGTTCGCTCAAGAAATCCTCCACCCGCGGCATGGAGGAAACGGGCGAACTGGCGCGCACCCTGAACGAAGTGCTGGGCGGGCGCCACATCATCAAGGCCTACAATCTCGAATCCTACGCGTCGAAATCGGCGAACGCGCGCATCGCGAGCCGCCTCAAATACATTCTCAAGGCGGTCCGCTCGCGCTCCGCTGCCGTGCCCGCAACCGATCTGCTCGGCGGCATCGCGGCGGCGCTCACTTTTGCTTATGCCGGCTATCAGGGCCTGCACGGTCAGCTTCCGATCAACAAATTCGTGTCCTTCGTCACCGCGATGATCCTCGCGCAACAGCCTGTTCGCGTGCTGAGTTCGCTGTGGACGATTTCGACGGAGGGCCTTTCTGCCGCCAATCGAAT
>JBEKDC010000069.1:0-13351 GCA_050014535.1 Rhizomicrobium sp. | reverse complement strand
CGCGCAATTCGGCGGGCAGATGTTCGTCGGCGAAGAGCAAAACCGCAGGCTGCAATGCGCTCGGTCCGGGAACGAGTTGCGCCACGATGGCGCCGTCCCACCACAACCGCCCATGTTCGCTGAGCGCAATGGCCGCATCGTCGGATTGTGCAATCTTGCGGGCACGCGCCGCGAATTCGCCTTCGAGACCTTTCAGTGCAGCAGCACGCAGCGTGCGTCCATGAATTCCTTCCGCGCGCGGATCGGGCGAGAAGCGAAAACCTTCCAGCTTGCCCACGACCTCGCCGCCGATCGCCACCGCGCCGGAATCGTCGAGCACGATGTCGACTACGTCGTCGTCGCGCAGCCGGCGCATCAGGATCGCGGTGCGACGATCGATGAAACGCTGCGTCAATCGCTCGTGAAGTGCATCGGAAAGACGGTCCTCCACCGCACGCGTCTGTTCCTGCCAATGGGCCGCGTCCGCCACCCAGCCCGGGCGATGCGCGGCATAGGTCCAGGTACGGATCTGTGCGAGACGGCCGGAGAGCGTTGCGACATCGCCTTCGATTTCGTCGAGACGCGAGACCTGATGCGCGAGCCAGTCTTCCGGCAGCACGCCTTCGTCGCTCATCAGATGGCGATAGATTTGTCCAACAAGGCGCACATGCTCGTCGGGTGTGAACTTGCGAAAATCCGGGAGCTGGCATGCTTCCCAGAGTCGTTTCACGCTTCCCGCCCCGCTTGCCAGAGCCCGATACTCATCCTGGCCTGCGAGAATGCGCAGGCTCGCGAAATCCATCGCGGGTCGCGCTTTGGCAAGCCCGCGCAAAGGCGGCGGTTCTTCAAGACTCTCGATCAGCGCACCCAGCGAACGAAAGCTGAGATCGGAATTGCGCCATTGCAGGATGCGAACCGGCTCGTAGCGATGGCTTTCTATGCGCGCAACGGTTTCTTCGTCGATCGGCTCGGCTTCGGCCGTCACGCCGAAGGTGCCGTCGTTCATGTGGCGTCCGGCGCGTCCCGCGATCTGGCCCAGCTCGTCCGGCCGCAGCGGACGCACGCCGATGCCGTCGAATTTCGTCAGTTCCGCGAACGCGACGTGGTCGACATCCATGTTGATGCCCATGCCGATCGCATCGGTGGCGACGAGGAAATCGACTTCACCCGATTGATAGAGCGCGACCTGCGCATTGCGAGTGCGGGGGCTCAAGGCTCCCAGCACGACGGCAGCACCTCCGCGCTGTCGGCGCACGAGATCGGCGATGCCGTACACATCCTCGGCCGAGAACGCGACGATGGCCGAGCGGCGGGGCAGGCGAGTGAGTTTCCTGGCGCCGGTATAAGCGAGATCGGAGAAGCGCGGACGGGTGATGAAATGCGCTTCGGGCACGAAGCGTTGAATCGTTCCCCGCATCGTCTCTGCGCCGAGGAACAGCGTTTCCTCCTCGCCGCGCGCATGGAGCAGCCGATCCGTGAACACGTGTCCGCGCTCGGGATCGCCGCAGAGCTGAATCTCGTCGATGGCGAGAAACGCCACGCCAAGATCGACCGGCATCGCCTCGACCGTGCAGACAAAATAGCGAGCCTCGGCCGGCACGATCTTTTCTTCGCCGGTGATGAGGGCCGCCGCCTTTGCACCCTTGATCCGCGCGACCTTGTCGTAGACCTCGCGGGCGAGAAGCCTAAGCGGCAGGCCGATCATGCCCGAGCGATGCGCGAGCATCCGCTCGATCGCGAAATGGGTCTTGCCGGTGTTCGTTGGTCCCAGGACCGCGGCGATTCTGCCGCCATCGGTCGGGCGGGGAATGCCGCGAGGCCTCGGGTTCATGGTGATGCAACTTGGTGGTTTTCGAGGCCCCCGACAAGGCGCGCTTTGCGGAATCAAGGAGCCTGTGGATGGCGCGACAGCGACCGTGAACGGGCAATGAACGAATCAGGCCCGAATCACTAACCGAATCAATATCGTGCTTTGTTCTCATACTATGACTGGTTTGTCAAGGTATTCGGATAACCATATCCTGTGGACAGGCCAACGAATGGAGTCCGGATTCGCGCCGTGGGCCACATCCTCCGTAGGCGGAGCATTGTGACGCAACCGCGACGGCCCTGTGACAACGTCTCGGAGGCCGCTTTGACCGTGGATTCGCACCTGCGATACTGAGCGGGAACGGAATTCGAAAGACGGGCAGAATGAGCGCGAAAGACCCCAAGGCCTGGGCCGCATTGGCGGCGAAGGAGCTGAAGAACCGGCCGCTCGACACCCTGGTCTGGCACACCCCCGAAGGTTTCGACGTGAAGCCGCTTTACACCGCGGCCGACCTGGAAGGGCTCGAGGCCATCGACAGCGTGCCCGGCATCGAGCCGTTCCTGCGGGGAGTGCGCGCCACGATGTATGCCGGGCGGCCCTGGACCGTGCGCCAATATGCGGGTTTCTCGACCGCCGAAGAGTCGAATGCGTTCTATCGGAAGAATCTGGCCGGTGGTCAGATGGGCCTGTCCGTCGCGTTCGATCTCGCCACCCATCGCGGCTATGACAGCGATCATCCGCGCGTGACGGGCGATGTCGGCAAGGCGGGTGTCGCGATCGATTCCGTCGAGGATATGAAGCTCCTGTTCGCGGGTATTCCGCTGGAGAAGATGTCCGTGTCGATGACCATGAACGGCGCGGTGATCCCGATCCTGGCGAGCTTCATCGTGGCGGCGGAAGAGCAGGGCGTCTCGCCGGAGAAATTGTCCGGCACGATTCAGAACGACATCCTCAAAGAATTCATGGTGCGCAACACCTATATCTATCCGCCGGCGCCATCGATGCGCATCGTCGCCGACATCATCGAATACACGGCGAAGAAAATGCCGAAATTCAATTCGATTTCGATTTCCGGCTATCACATGCACGAGGCCGGCGCGACGGCGACGCAGGAGCTCGCCTATACCCTAGCCGACGGAATCGAATATGTGCGCGCGGCACTCGCGAAGGGTTTGGCGGTCGATGAGTTCGCGCCGCGGTTGTCGTTCTTCTTCGGCATCGGCATGAACTTTTTCATGGAAGTGGCCAAGCTGCGCGCGGCGAGGCTTTTATGGTCCCAGATCATGGCGGGCTTCGGCGCCAAAAACCCCGAGTCCTTGATGTTGCGCACGCATTGCCAGACGTCCGGCGTGTCGCTCACCGAGCAGGACCCCTACAACAACATCGTGCGCACGGCCTATGAGGCGCTCGCGGCCGTTCTCGGCGGCACGCAGTCGCTGCACACCAATTCGTTCGACGAGGCGATTGCCTTGCCGACGGAATTCTCAGCCCGCATCGCACGTAACACGCAGCTCATCCTGCAGCATGAAGTGCAGGTGACGAAGGTGGTCGATCCGTTGGGAGGATCCTACTACGTCGAGGCGTTGACGCATTCGCTCGCGCATGGCGCAAAAGCGACCATTGACGAAGTGGAAGAGATGGGCGGCATGACTAAAACGGTCGAGGCCGGAATTCCCAAGCTGCGCATCGAGGAGGCTGCTGCGCGGCGCCAGGCCCGCGTCGACCGCGGCGAAGACGTGATCGTGGGTGTCAACAAATTCGAGACGGAGCAGGATTCCCACGTCGAGGTGCGCGACATCGACAATGCGTCGGTGCGTACCTCCCAGATCGCGCGGCTCAAGGACGTGCGCGCAAAGCGCGATCCCAAGAAGGTGGAAGCGGCACTTGCGGCGCTGGGCAACGGCGCGGCGGGCCACGGCAATCTGCTGGCGCTTGCTGTTGATGCGGCGCGGGCCCGCGCCACGGTCGGCGAAATCTCCGAGGCAATGGAGAAAGTGTTCGGTCGCTATCGCGCGCAAATCCGCTCCATCTCCGGCGTCTATGGCGGCGCCTATGAAGGCGACAACGAATTCGCCGCGCTGCGCGGCGACATCGAAGCGTTCGAGAAGGAAGAGGGCAGGCGGCCGCGCATTCTCGTCGCCAAGATGGGCCAGGACGGCCACGACCGCGGCGCCAAGGTGATCGCCACCGCGTTTGCCGATCTCGGCTTCGACGTCGATATCGGCCCGCTGTTCCAAACGCCGGAAGAGGTCGCGAAAGACGCCATCGAATCCGACGTACATGTGATCGGCGTGTCCAGCCAGGCGGCCGGACACAAGGCTCTCGTGCCGCAACTGATCGAAGCGCTGCGCAAGCAGAAGGCCGACGACATTTTGGTCGTTTGCGGCGGCGTGATCCCGGCGCAGGATTACGCCTTCCTCGAACGCGAAGGCGTCGCCGCCATCTTCGGCCCCGGCACCAACATCCCCGAAGCCGCCCGCAAGGTCCTCAAACTGATCCGCGCGCGCACGAAGGCGGCGGCTTAGGTGGGGTGTTTTCCAATCGCTCGAAAAATGTTTTTGCCTCTCCTCCACCGGAGGAGAGGCCGACGCCGCGCGAGCGGCGGCGGGTGAGGGGGTGCTCGTGCAACATCAAATCTTTCAAGCTACGTGCACTGCAAAAGCACCCCCTCACCCCGACCCTCTCCCCCTGCGGGGTAGACGGAAATTCTTGCGATGCTATCGAACGCTGGCGTGACATCCATGCCGCACGACGCTTACGGCTTCAGCCGCCAGTTTGTCTGGGTCCAGAATCACTACGGCGTTTCGTGGCAGTTGAATTTGAGCTAGCGTTTCTTCGACGTCGGGGGTCGCATGTTCGAGCACGTCACGATTCTTCTTTCGTTCGTATTTGCGATTGCGTTGACGCATTTGCTGTCGACCGCGACGGAACTCGTCCTCGCGCGCGACAGGGTGCGTTTCTCGGGCCTTCACACCTTGTGGATGGCCAATGCCCTGCTCAGCCTCGTCGTCAATTGGCTGAGCTTCTGGGGGCTGATCGTCATCAAGCATTGGACGGTGACCGAAGTGGTCCTGCAGTTTGCTGCGGCTATCATACAATATTTTACGTGCTCGACGCTTTCGGTCCGGGTGCGGGACGACGAAACCGTCGATGTGCCGGCGATATTCGAGAAGCAGCGGCCTGTGATCTTCGGGTCCTTCGTCGCGTTGATGCTGATCGGGATGATCCAGAACTATTGGGACCGAAACAACACCGCCGGTCTCAGTCCAACCGCGTGGATCGGCGAAGACCTGGAGATCCTGCCGATGCTGGCCGCTATTGCGATCGCCGGTTGGGCGCACCCGCGTTGGCTCCAATGGGTGGCCGGGTTCGCGACAATCGCGCTGCAAATATATTTCCTTGTCGTCTACTCCATGCCGGCTTAGCGAGCCGTCAGGTTCTGACATCCAACCTCTGCAAGCCCCTGAAAAACGGCAGCGAGCGCCACTGCGGCGGCGCGTCCGGATCGGCGAGGCGTAGATTGGGGTAGCGGTCGAAGAAGGCGCCGAGCGCCACCTGCGCTTCGAGGCGCGCAAGCGGCGAGCCGATGCAGAGATGCGCGCCGCCGCCGAAGGCCACATGCGGCGCATCCTTGCGTGCGATGTCGAATTTGTGCGGCTCGGCGAACGTCGCGGGATCGCGGTTGGCGCCTCTGAGCGACATGAAAATCGATTGCGTCTGCTTGATCGGGCAGCCGCCCACGTCCATGTCGCGCGAAGCGATACGACCGGTGATGTCGACGGGGGATTCGAAGCGCAGGATTTCCTCGACCGCGGAATTGATCAGATTCGGATCGGCCTTCAGCTTCGCGAGTTCCCCCGGATGGGTGAGGAACAGATGGATTCCATTGCCGATCAGATCGGTCGTCGTCAAATTTCCGCCGACGAGCAACCCTTGCAGATTGTTCTGCAGCTCGCCGTCGGTGAGCGGCGCGCCTTCCGCTTGCAACGTCATCATGTCGCTGATCAGATCGTCCCTGGGATTTTTGCGCCGCTCCATCATCAGCTCGTGGAAATAGTCGTTCAGCGCATTTGCGCTCACGACGAATTTTTCCGTCTGTTCCGGCGTGCGGAACGGATTGAGACTGAGGATCACGCCTTCCGACCATTCGCGGAATTCGACCAGCATGGTGTCGTCCACGCCCAGGATGCGCGCGATCACGTCGATGGGAACGGGAACGGCGAATTTGTCCATCACGTCGAACTGCGTCGCGCCGTTTATCCGGTCCAGGATTTCATCGACCACTTTGGCCACCAGCGGCCGGCACTTCGCGACGCGTTTGTAGAGCGCCAACTGCAGCGGATTGCGGATGCGCGCGTGATCGGGATCGTCGCTGAGGAGAATGCTTGAGTCGCTGCCCTCGTGAAGTTCAAGTCCGGGCGGTGGCGGATCGAGAAGCCGGCGGGGCAGTATGGCGGCTTCTTCCGCGCGGGACGGGTCGCGCCACATGGTGGTGTCGGAGAGCGTGCCTCTCACATCGGCATAGCGCGTGAGGATGAACGTGCCTGCAGCCTCGTCGCGCCGCACCGGGCATTCGTTGCGCAAGCGGTCGAGCAGCTTGTGCGGATTCTGGTTGAAATCCGGATTGAGCGGCGTGAGTTCGAATACCGTCGGAAGATCGTCCTGCGCCATGCGAGTGCGCCCTCGATGTCTGCGTCGTGGGACCTTAGCCTATGTCTGACGCGCGCGTCACGCTTTTGGTGTCACCCTTTTGGGGCACCCGAATCGCCATCGATCTTCAGCTGATTTAACTCCGCCATCACTGTGCCGTAACCGGTCGAGGCCCAGACGCGCAGCGCGACGAAATAGCGGCCGTTGGGGGAACTCGCGTTTGGAATATCCGCGAACCAGCCATAGATCGGCGGAAACGCCTTACCTTCCTTCATAATCTTCGGTTTGAATCCCGCGATCTGGTTGTAGTGCAGCTGGCACAGATGCGCCTTGCCGTTATAGGCGCCCGTGGTGAGCTTGGCCTGCTCGTCCTTGATGTAGGTGAAGGTGATGTTGTAGCGCCTGCGGCCGTCATAGACCGGGGCAATCGTGCCGCAAGGATTGGACGCATCGACTTTCGACGCCGTCAGGATGTAGGCAACGGCGCTCACCGGATCCAGGGCCTCTTTCTTTTGCGCATCCGTGACGGGGTAGAGGCTCGTATTGTAAGGCGGATCGGCGAACACGGTCGGCGCGTCGCCGGTGAACGTCACCTTCACACGCTCGTTCTTGCTTGTACCGCGCCGATAATAGGAGTCGTACACGCTCGGTTCGAAAGTGTGCGGCGCAAAGCGGCCGACGGAATTGGCGTCGATCGTCGCTTCCCAGAAGGCGCTGGCGATGCCGGTCGTTTCGAAATGCGAAACGGTGGTGTAGGTCTGATCGTGGAATTTCGAGTCGAAATTCGTCTGGCCGAAGGGAATGCCCCAGAAGCTGATCGTATAGGCGACATTGAGCGAAGCGCCAGGCTCGATGGCGGCGACTTTGGTCGCGGCAGGATCGCCGGCCACGCCGGGCAGGGTTGCGGCGACAAGGCTGCCGGCTGCGAGAATTGCGGCGAACGCGAAGTTGCTTCGAACTTTGGTCATGGGTTGTCCCTGATCAAATCGTTGGACCGGCGGCTGAGATTGGCGCGAGACCACTTTAGAAGCCCTTGAGATCATGGTCCAATTATGACCGAGCGGAAGGTAAAGGCGGCCGAGGACGTGTTGGTGGCACCCGTCAAGAGCGGCGACCGGCGCGCGCTGGCCCGCGCGATCACGCTGGTGGAATCCACCCGCGCGTCGGACCGCGAGCGAGCCGAGCAGCTCCTGTCGGCGCTCCTGTCTTCGGCGGGCAAAGCTTTCCGGATTGGTATTTCGGGTGCACCGGGCGCGGGGAAATCCACTTTCATCGAAGCCTTTGGTGCGCATCTGACGGCGAGCGGGAAGAAGGTCGCAGTTCTCGCAGTGGATCCCTCGTCGCGCAGGTCGGGAGGCTCGATTTTGGGCGACAAGACCCGGATGGAGCGGCTGGCGCGCGATGCCAATGCCTTCATCCGTCCGTCGCCAGCAGGCACCACTCTGGGCGGCGTGGCCCGTCGCACGCGCGAGGCGATGCTCGTGGTCGAGGCCGCGGGTTTCGACGTGGTTCTGGTCGAGACGGTCGGCGTCGGCCAATCGGAAGTCGCCGTCGCGGACATGGTCGATTTGTTCGTGCTGCTGGTCAGCCCGGGCGGCGGGGACGACCTCCAGGGCATCAAGCGCGGCGTGATGGAACTGGCCGATCTGGTCCTCGTGACCAAGGCGGATGGGGATCTCGCAAAGGCCGCAGGCCGCGCCGCCTCCGACTACCACGCGGCGCTCCATCTGATGCGGCCGAAATATACCGGCATCGCCCCCGAAGTCATGAAGGTGTCCGCCATCCAGGGAACAGGGATCAAACCGGCCTGGGTCGCAATGCAGCGGTTCCGGGAAGCCTTGGCCAAATCGGGGCAACTCAAGCGGCTGCGGCAGGATCAAGCCCGGCGCTGGTTCCAGGCGGAGGTTCAGGCGGTCCTTGCCGACGAAATCGCCCACGATCCCGCCGTCGCCGCAAGGGCCGCGAGCATTGAGGCCGATGTCGTGGCCGGCAGAACCCTGCCGCATGCCGCGGCTCGCAGCCTCATCCGGGCTTTCCGCCGCGCTTGACCGCAAGGCCGGGCAACCTTATGAGAGCGCCTCTTTTGCATTGAGAGACGAACCATGTCGCGCCGCTGCGAATTGACGGGCAAAGGGTTGCTGGTGGGTCACCATGTCAGCCACGCCAACAACAAGACCAAGCGGGTCTTCCGCCCGAACTTGCAGGTGGTATCGCTTGCGAGCGACGCGTTGGGTCAGACGGTCAAGCTGAAGATCAGCATGAACGCGCTGCGCTCCGTCGATCATGTGGGCGGCATCGATACGTTCCTGCTGAACAGCAAGGACGATGTTCTCTCGGTGCGCGCGCTTCGGTTGAAGCGGTCCATCGCGAAGAAAAAAGCCGTCGCGGCCTGATTTTCCGGACACTTCTTTCCGCCGGACGGCCGCAAGACCCGTTAACCATGTTACCTCGAAAAACCCTCCAAAGGCATGGCGCCTGCAGTGAAATGTGGGTAATGTCTTAAAATGTGTCAGGCAGCCGGGTAAGGGCTCGCCGGCGCGGGGTGGGGTGTCGTGTCAGTATTCGAATCGGGCGTGCGTTCCGGCCGCGATGCCGGCGCATCGAAGTATGCCGCAGGGGTTGCGGACGTCGGTCCACGTCGTCTTCGCCGCTCAAACGAATTGGTCGGCCGGGCGCATGTCGCCAGGACGCCGTCGGACGGCATCGGATTCATCGGACGCGCTCTTGGTGCGGTCGCGCGGCTGGTAATTCCCGTTTTTCTGCTGCTTACGGTCGGCGCAGCCGCGTTCCTATACGGCAACCAGCCGGCGACATGGCTGGGCACCATCGATATCGGCGGCACTCCCTTGAGCGTCGGCCTCGTGTTATTGCCACTCAGCTTTTTTGTCGTTCATCTGACCAATCGGCGCTACGGGCCGGGCTATGCCGGCGCGCAGATTATCGGCGCATGGCTGATCGCCTTCGGCACGCTTCCCTACACGCAAAGCGATCTGTCGATGCTCCATAACGGCACATTGCCCGACATGCGTCTCATCGCGGGCTTCGGCAGCGCGCTGTTCCTGGCGCAGCTGTTCTCGGTGTTCGTGTTCGATCGGCTGCGGGGCCCGCAATGGTGGCAGGCGCCGCTATTTGCTTCGCTGCTGGGCGGTGTAGCACTCTGCCTGATCGGATATCCGCTCGCCTATGCCGGCACAGGCATCGACTGGATGCATCCCATGCTCGGCTATATGGGGGTTACCGCAGCGGCGGCTGTCGCGATGGTGGTTCCGTATTGGATGCTGCGCTCCGTCGTCACGCCGTTGTCCGGGTTCGGCGGATACTGATCGCCGAACAACGTCACGCGGCCGCTTTGCGCAGGCGACGGACGGGCGCGCGTCTCGCGCCTTCTTCCTTGTTTTCCACGAACAGCGAAATGAGCTGATCCGTCATCGCGCCGCCAAGCTGCTCCGCATCGACGATCGTGACTGCGCGGCGATAATAGCGCGTGACGTCGTGGCCAATGCCGATGGCGACGAGTTCGACGGAGGATTTCTCTTCGATCTCTTCGATCACGCGCCTGAGATGGCGCTCGAGATAATTGCCGGCATTCACGGACAGCGTCGAATCGTCCACCGGCGCGCCGTCGGAAATCACCATCAGGATGCGGCGCTGCTCGGGCCTGCCGACAACGCGATTGTGCGCCCACATGAGCGCCTCGCCGTCGATGTTCTCCTTGAGCAGACCTTCGCGCATCATCAATCCGAGATTGCGCCGCGCGCGACGCCAGGGTTCGTCGGCGGCCTTGTAGACGATGTGGCGCAGATCGTTGAGGCGGCCGGGATGGGGCGGCTTGCCGTCTGCAATCCATTTCTCACGCGATTGCCCGCCTTTCCAGGCGCGCGTCGTGAATCCGAGAATCTCCGTCTTGACGGCGCAGCGCTCGAGCGTGCGCGCGAGAATGTCCGCGCACATGGCCGCGACCATGATCGGCCTGCCGCGCATCGAGCCCGAATTATCGAGCAGCAACGTCACGATGGTGTCGCGGAACACCATGTCCTTTTCGCGCTTGTAGGAGAGCGGGAACATCGGATCGACAATGATGCGCGTGAGCCGCGAGGCATCGAGGATGCCTTCCTCGAGATCGAATTCCCAATTGCGGTTCTGCTGCGCCATCAAGAGGCGCTGCAGCTTGTTCGCCAATCGCGCCACGACCCCCTGCATCGCCTGCAATTGCTGATCGAGGAAATTGCGCAGTCGATTGAGTTCTTCAGGGTCGCACAGATCGGTGGCGGCGACCGTTTCGTCGAACTGCGTGGTGTGGATGCGATAACCCCACTCGTCCTGATGCGAGAAGGGCTGCTCCGGCCGCCAGGGCTTCATTCCTTCGTCGGCGTCTTCGGTGTCGGAGGGATCGGCCGTCTGGTCGGCCTGCATCTCGGCCGTCGTTTCCTCGCCCTCTTCGGAATCCGATTCGCTAAGCTCGGCGTCGGCCATTTCGGACTCGGCGCTGGAGTCCGATCCTTCGCTGCCTTCTTCGGATTGGGGCTCCGGTTCACCGGATTCGTCCGAACCGTCGCTTTCGGAATCCTCGGCGAGGTCGTCGCCCATCTCGAGATCTTTGAGGATCGTGCGCGTGACCTTTCCGAAGGCCTTTTGGTCGCGCAGCGCGCCTTCGAGCCGCGCGAGATCCTTGCCCGCGCGCTCCTCGATCCAGGGGCGCCACAGATCGACCGCGTGTTGGGCACTCTCGGGTGGTTTTTCACCTGTCAAATGCTCGCGCACGATCAGGCCCAAGGCGTCCGCCAGCGGTGCTTCGGAGCGATCGCGCGCCTTGGCGAGGCCGCGCGAATTGCAGCGCGCTTCGAGTCCGGCCGCGAGATTGGCGGCGACGCCTTTCATCGAAAGCGCGCCGATCGCTTCGACGCGCGCCTGCTCGGCCGCTTCGAAGATGGCCGCCGCGTCGGCCGATTGCGGCCGCAATTGTTCGTGCAACGCATCTTCGTGATAGGCGCGGCGAAGCGCATAGGCATCGCCTGCGCCGCGGACGATCGCCACTTCCGATGGCGGCAGATTGCGCGAGGGCAGGGGCAGGCGCGCCTTGAGTCCCTTGAGAATGGGCGGCTCGGCGCTGAAATTCACTTCGAGTTCCGGCTCGCCTGCAAGCGAACGCACCGCACAGGCGACCGCGCGCTTGAAAGGTTCGGTTGGGTTTTCGGGTTTCATGGATGCAGATAGCGAATAGCGAATGGCGAATAGCGAATGGGGAAAGTCGGGCTGAGCTCCCTACTCGCTATTCGCCACTCGCCATTCGCTCCTCTCTTCACGCGACCAGAACCTTCGCTGAACTTTCCGGCAGTTCGTCGCCGAAGCAGCGCTGGTAGAACTCGGCCACGCTGGCGCGCTCGAGTTCATCGCATTTGTTGAGGAAGGTGAGCCGGAACGCAAACCCGACATCGCCGAAGATTTCGGCATTCTCGGCCCAGGTGATCACGGTGCGCGGACTCATCACCGTCGACAGATCGCCGTTGATGAACGCATTGCGCGTCATGTCGGCCACGCGAACCATCGCCGAGAGCTGCTTCTTTTTCTCGCCCGAGGAATATTGCGGGACCTTGGCGAGCACGATGTCGACCTCGGCGTCGTGCGGCAGGTAGTTGAGCGTGGTCACGATGTTCCAGCGGTCCATCTGTCCCTGATTGATCTGCTGCGTGCCGTGATAGAGGCCCGTGGTGTCGCCCAGGCCGATCGTGTTCGTGGTCGAGAACAGCCGGAAGGCGGGATGCGGCTTGATCACGCGATTCTGGTCGAGCAAGGTCAGCTTTCCCTGCACTTCGAGCACGCGCTGGATCACGAACATCACGTCGGGGCGGCCCGCGTCGTATTCGTCGAACACGAGCGCAGTGGGATGCTGCAGCGCCCAAGGCAGAATACCTTCGCGGAATTCCGTGACTTGCTGGCCGTCGCGCAGAACGATGGCGTCTTTGCCGATCAGATCGATGCGGCTGATATGGCTGTCGAGATTGATGCGGATGCAGGGCCAGTTGAGGTGGGACGCGACCTGTTCGATGTGGGTCGATTTGCCCGTTCCGTGATAACCCTGGATCATCACGCGGCGGTTGTAGGCGAAGCCCGCGAGAATGGCGAGCGTGGTCTCGCGATCGAAGCGATAGGCCGGATCGCGATCCGGCACATGCTCGGTCGGCTGCGAAAACGCAGGCACCTTCATCTTGGCGTCGATGCCGAATTCGGCGCGTACGTCGATCGTTGTATCGGGCACAGACGCGGGATCGAGGCCCTTGGGCTCTGGAGTCATGGGAGAGGATTGTCCGATTCAATTGCGAGGGCGGGGGCGTCCGTGGCCGCAGATGGAGAGAGGCGCTGGCGGAGACGCCGTTAGGTAAGTCCGGCCGCGCGCAACACGCTATAGGCCTTGATAACCTGTTTCAGACGCTCTTCGGCGCCCCGATCGCCGCCGTTAGCGTCAGGATGGAACCGCTTTACCAATTCCTTATACCGCGCCTTTATCTCCTGCAAGGTGGCCGTCGCCTCGAGATTAAGCATCTCGAGCGCCTGCAATTGTACACGCGTCAGTTGGCGAACCGGGCGGCGTACCTCTTCCTGGACCTCGCCGAAGACGGCGAACTTGTCTTCGAAGGCCTGGCCGTCGCGCGCACGGGCCGAACGGCGGCCCAGAGGCCAGGTCGGACGGTGGCCCGTCATCGCATCGACGCGGAACGCCGCGATCTGGTCCTCGTTCATGCCGTTGAAATAATCCCATGACTCGTTGTGGGCGCGGGCATGTTCCAGGCAGAACCACAGATGCTCGGTGAGGTTCTCGCGACTTTTCGGCACGCGATGGCTGCCTTCCAGCGCGCATTCGGGACGCGCGCAAGCCCGCATCTGCACCGGCTTCGCCGCTTCCGGCGGCTTGAT
>JBEKDC010000068.1:0-13412 GCA_050014535.1 Rhizomicrobium sp. | reverse complement strand
GCACGCGCCGTCAGCGAGACATTCGCGCCGGAGAGTCGGCCCGTATTCGTCACGCTCGCCGGTCCGGCACCTTGTGCCGCGAAAGACACAAGACCGTCGCCGGCAAAGTCGACGGTGAATTGCGTAGCGCCGCCAAGAGCGACCGTGCCGAGTTTGGCGCTGACCGTTCCGCTGTTGCTCACATGGGGTGCAACAAGCGCAACGAGTCCGCCGGAGTTCGCAGCGATTGTACCGCGATTGACGATGGACGCATTTGTCTGGCCTGCAAGCGCGAAGTTGTCCCCAAGCAGATCGGAATCCGAGCCGTCGGTTGACGTCGCCACAAGCGAGCCGACATCCACCTGCGATCCCTTGCCGAACACGATGCCGTTGCCGTCGATCAAAACGACGCGGCCGTTCGCGTCGAGCGTGCCCATGATTTGCGAGGCATTGCTGCCGCCGATTCGGTTGACGGCGATGGCCTGTGCATTCGGCTGGACGAACTGCGTGATTTGTCCAGCTCCGATGTTGAAGCTTGACCAATCGATGACGACGTTTTCGCTGCTCTGATCGATGTCGGTCTGGTGGGAATTGGGCGAGGAGATCGTGGCCGCACCGGTCGTCACCGTGACGCCGACGGGGTTTGCCATGACCGGCAAGGTCGCGAGCGCCAGCAGAACGCCGGGAGTGACCGCTCCGGTCCAGCGCATCGCGGAGGATGATTTCAAAACGGCGCGCGAATGAATTGCATGGCGGATCAGCATAAGTCCTCCCAAACGCCGGCACTTCGGCAGCAGCCGGCCAGCCCCCAATTGCCGGCCGACGCGCACCCATTGGTAGTTAGGGAAGATTTACGAAGCGTAACGAAATACCGCCGCTATCGGCACCAACGATGGGGCAGCTCCGCGCTTGCGAGACAGAATTCCGCTCTCGCGCGTGATTATCTGGCCTTCGCGCCGCCGGGAGCCGGGTTTCGACTGACGGCATCGCGAAGCGTCAATACGACATTGTCCAGGGCCGCGAACATCGGCTCGACCGCATATCCGGCGAGAAACGGGATTGCAATTGCGCTTAACCCGAGATGATCGCCTTTGCCGAGAAACAAATTCGGAATCATGAAACCCAGGATCATTCCAAGAATCGCGCGCAGCATGTAACTGGTACCGTCGCGCAGCACAAAAGTCTGGTTCGCGAGCCCCTGCAGGATCGATCTCAAAATATACGCACAGGCGCCCAGAAACCCGAGAACGATCGGTGTGACGAAATTTGCGATCGGCAACAATTTGGGCCACAAGCCCGGCAAAATATGCGGACCTGTTGGAAGCTTGGCGTCTTCGTCGCTGATGATTGCGCTCAGGAAGAACACCACGATGAGTGCAACAAGCGCGGCCAGTATCCAGACAAGGATAAGATTGCCGACCCGCCGCTTGATCTGTTGCTCGCGCTCCGTTCCGCCGGAATTGCCGACTTCCATGATGTCACCGATTTCAAGCGAGGCCGTCGTCACGGGATAGACTTTGGGACTTAGGAGGTCGATCGACCGGAACAGACTGAGCGCGGTGTCGGGATCCAGCGGCCTGTTCTCGCCGACTTGCGCATTTGCCGCCTGCAGGGTTTTGGCCGCTTCTTCGAGAACCTCTTTCGGCACTTCAATGCCTTTGGCGGTGGACGCGAAGCGAAGAAGTCGTTCCAGATCTTTGACCAGCGACTGCTCGCGATTTGCGGCATCTGCGCTTCTGTCGACGGATTCGCCGAGATTCAATGGCGTGGCCACCTTCGAAACTTGCTGTTCGATCATGTGTTTTCTCCAAACTGTCCGCGCCGAATCTCTCGAAGACGAAATCTCGCTGACGTTGCGCCGACCGCTCGACGGACTGGCAGCAACTACGAATAGATGAAGCGAATATATGCGTTTCTATTTCCGGTTGCATTATATTTTTCCGGCTTCCGCGCTACTCTACGAGCGTCACTTCCAGCGGTCGCTCGTCGCTGCGGCCGCGATCGTCTACGGCGCGCACGCGATAGCTGCCGGATGCGGATGGCTGCCAATAAAGCGCTTCGCCGGGCGTGCTGCGACCCACATAAGCATCGTCGACAAACCAGTAAACCGCGCGGGCGTCGGCATCGGCCGTGGCGTTGAAGGCGATGCGCTTGCGGTCGAGTTCGGTCAGCCGCATGGCATAGGCGCTGCCGCGCAGCGGCGAGGTGATGCGCGGCGCGTCGCCTTCCGCCGTTCCGGCATTCGTGCAGGCAGGATTCTGCGGCGGCTTGCGGCGCGGGATTCCGGCCTCGGCGAAAACCTGCTCGAGGTCGGAAGGCCAGAACTCGAAGATCTCCTCGTGAACACGCTTGCCTTCGTAAGGCGGACAAGCCGGCAGGCCGGTCGCGTCGTCCATCGTCACGGGACGATGCACATTGCTCACGCGAATGGGAGATTTCCCTGGGATGAACCATGTCATTCCGCGTTGCGGGCACCAGCGATTGGGAAGCTCGCCGCTCGCTAGACAAATCTCCACCCGCGCGAGATTGGCGGGCCGTTGTCGCGCAGGTTCGCGGAGGCCAGGACGCTCGGCTTCGATTCCGTCCACGATCTGGAAGAACAAGGGAGCCGCCGCGTCGACCCCGACAAAAGCCGGGTTACCCGTGCCGTCGAAATTGCCGACCCACACCACCAGCACATAGGGCCCGAAACTGCCGGCGGTCCACGCGTCGCGAAATGCCCAGGACGTGCCCGTCTTCCAATAGATAGGCGTCTGCTGCGGCTGCGCGCCGGAGGATTCGTCCGAGCGAGCATGCTGGCGCAGCATGTCCATTACCATGAAGCTCGCTTCGGCGCTCAACAGGCGCGTGCCTGCGCTTGGTGGATCGTCGGCGCGAAAGCGCAACGGTCTCAGCACGCCGCGATTGGCGAGCATCGCATAAAGACCCGCCAGCTCCTGCATGCTGACCTCGCCGCCTCCCAGCACGAGCGCGAGACCGTAATGTTGCTCGCTTGCGAGATGTCCGATGCCCGCGCTTTGCAGGAATTGGTAGAGGCCCGGCGCGTGCAGCTGCGAGGCGATCCAGACGGCCGGAATGTTGCGGCTGCGGTTAAGCGCATCGGTCGCGGTGATCGGGCCCAAGAATCGTCCGTCGAAATTCTCCGGGGTGTAGGGGCCGAAAGAAGTCGGCACGTCGCGCAACACGGTCTGCGGATGCAGGATGCCCTGGTCGAAGCCGAGCGCATAGATGAACGGCTTCAAGGTCGAGCCGGGCGAGCGGCGCGCCAAAGTGCCGTTGACCTGTCCCAGAAGAGCGCGGTCAAAATAATCGGCCGAGCCGACCAACGCCTTGACGCCCATGTCGCGCGTATCGATGAGAATCGCTGACGCATTGTGGATGCCGTTCGATCCATTGCGCGTGACATAGGCGCCGATCTGCCGCTCAAGGATGTGCTGCAGATCGAGATCGAGCGTGGTTGTCAGACGCGGCTCGCTCGCGCCGCCCGCGACACGCTGCGTTTCCAGCACCTGTTCGACCGCATGCGGCGCCTCGAACGGCAACGCGGACAAGGGCCGTATCGTCATGGCCAATGCGAAAAGCGATTTGAGAGCCGTGTCTTCGGGATGGGCATCGAGCCAGCGCGCATAAAGTCGATCGCGCGAGGCCGTGAGCCGCAGGGTGATGATACCGGAGGCATTGTGCGAAGCAGCCAAGCGGCTCGTCGGATCCTGCGGAACAACCGCAAGCGTCAGTGCCTCGGGCAAAGTGAGCGCGGCCACGGGCTTGCCGAAATAGATCAGGCTTGCCGCACCTGCGCCTTCCACGTTGCGACCATAAGGCGCGTCGTTCAGATAGGCCTCAAGAATCTTGTGCTTCGAATAGAACAGTTCGAGTTCCGCCGCGCGCGCGATCTGCTCGAGTTTGCCCCACGGCGTGCGTGTGTTGAGCGGCCACAAAAGCCGCGCAAGCTGCATCGTGATGGTGGAGCCGCCTTGGGGATGACTATGGCGCACATAGGTGACCCAGAAACCGCGCGCAAGGCCGTAAGGATTGAAGCCGGGATGCCAGTAATACCAGCGATCTTCGCGCAGCAGCACGGCGCTCACGAGCTGCGGCGACATTTCTTTGAGAGGAACCCATAGGCGATAGCGGTCGTCGCTCGCAAGTGTGAGGCGCAGCAATCGGCCGCGATCGTCATAAACGGCGACGGAGGACGGCTTCCAGCTTTGGAGCGACGCGTGCGGCCATAGACGAATCCCAACAAGGATGGCGGCGACGAGCGCAATACCGACCAGCCAATTTTGCGCGAGCCACAAAGCGCGGCCGATATCGCGCAGGATGAAACGCAAAAAGTTCGCCGGTTGCATCATCGCACGAACCAATGTTGTCAGTGCGGTTGCACCACGGTTAACACCGCGCCGCCCGGCGCGCGGGCCTGGATGCGCCGGTCATACATCGACTCGCCATAGGCGGCGGGCACGATGAATTTTCCCGTGCTCGACGCCTTGATGCGATAGATGAATTCCTGCACGTCCGGCGTGGCCGTGCCGTAGATCACCACGCGATCCTCGCGCACATCGGTGTAAATGGGATTCCAGGTCGAGTCACCCACGCGGATTGTCGGGGCCGCAGGTGGCGGGGCTGTGTCGTTGTCGCCGGTGTTCTGCATCGGCACAGGCGGCGGTTCCATCACCGGATCGAACCCACCCGGCAACAGATCGACGATCGCGATGTCACCGATTCCTTTGCCCGCCGTCGCGCGGATCTTCACGTGCACGTCGATTTCCTGCCCCACCATAATCTGGGTGAGTGGATGGCCGTCGGTGTCGGTGTAGTCGCGGACGATTTCGAGTCCGTTCTTGATCGCTTGCGTGGAGAGATCGCGGTCATAGCCCGATTGATCGACCACGAACCACGCGGGAAGCGTGCTGCCGTCCGTGAAGCGCAATTTCGCGGCAGCCCCGCTCCACACGCCCGCCTGCAGCAGCTTGTTCTGCATCGCAGCGATCGATTTCAGATGGCCTTTGACGTCGACTTCGTCGATCCCGAGTTTCTCGACGGCTGTGGCATTCGACCCGGCATAGGCGTCCAGCGCCAGCATCGTCATGGCGGCGGAAAGTGTATTGAACTCGTTCTTCTCCAGCGGCCGCGCGATATTTTCCATCACATGGGGCGACAGAATCCGCGCCTGATTCGGGAAATATTTCGCCAGCAGATAGAGCACGGTCGCGTCCCGCACCAGCGGATCGTAATAATAATTGTAGTCGTAGGCGCCATTGTCGGAGGCGCGCTCAAGTTCGCGCTCCGGCCCCGACATCAGATTGTTCGCCGCCGAGTCCTGCTTCATCAATTTGTAGGATGCCGCCAGCCACGCCGCCGCCAAGTCGTTCTTCCACTCGAGAGGATATGCCTCCTGCAGGCGCTTCTGCACCGCAGCCAGATCGTTGGTCGTGACGTTGCCCTGGCGCGTCAGAAGATAGACCGCATAGGCGCGTTGCCGCAGGTCCGCGAGCGCATTCAATCCGTCGTCGTCCGCCAGCTGCTGGAGAGCCTTATTGCCGGACTCGATCATTTCCTTCGGCACCGCGACGCCGCGGTCGCGCGCTTCCAGAAGGAACTGCATGGCGTAAGCCGTGACGAAGGGTTCGGAGTCCGGTGTCGCCGACCACACCCCGAAGCCGCCCTGCTCGTTCTGGCGCGAGCGCAACACATCGATCTGCGCCGCAAGCGCATCCTGGTTGTTGCTTGCGCCGGCGACAGGCTGCAACGCGCGCGCGAACACGGGAACCGCCGACCATTTCGAGGCAATCAGCCGCGGCATGGATGCGCTGACGATCTGCTCGCTGCAATAATTGTCGTAATTCACCAGCCAACTGGTGAGACCTTCCGACAGCACCAGAGGCACGGTGGAGATGCTTGCATTGCGCGCGGCATAGGCGTCGTACATGTGGCGCAGATCGGTGACGACCGTGCCGCTGTTCGCCTCGAGGCGCGCGAATTCCACCTGTGTGCGATAGGCAGCGGCCGGACGCACCGACACATCGATCCGTTGCGCGGCAGATTTGCCGCCGGAACTCGCGGTGAATTCGAGGCTGCCGGAACCGAGCACGGCCATTGCCTTGACCCGGAAGGCCAACGCGCCTTCATGCATAGGCGCGAGCGACAATTTCTGCACGTTGCTGCCGATCACCTGCAATTGCGGTCCCGTCTTGAGCGTGACAGTCACCGGCATCGCTGCCGTGTCGCCGCCTGCGATGTTGTTGGAGACGCCGACACCCACATCGGCTTCGTCGCCGGGCGCGAGCGTGGTCGGCGCGTTGGGCGACAGCACGAAATCGCCACGCACGGTGGTCGCACCTTCGACGATGCCGATCATCTCGGGCGACACGGCCATGGCCATCACATGCAGCTTGCCGTGGAAATAATCCGGCACCGCGTATTGGAAATCCTTCTCGCCGTTCACATCGACAATGCCCGACCAATAGGCGACCGGCTTGTCGCGTTTGCGCTTGAAGGGATTGAGCTGGCGGCCGATCGCATCGCCGCCGTCTCCCCCCGGAGCCGCCAGCGACATCATCTTCTTGAAGTCGGGCAGGATCAGGTCGAGGATCTGCGAGGTTTGCACCTCGAGCATGCGCTTGCGGAAGAAGAATTTGAGCGGATCGCCGAGCTTGTAGTGCGCGACCTGCAAAATGCCTTCGTCCACCGCGAAAAGCACGGCTTTCGTCGGGTGGGCCGCGTGCAACTTGAACGTCGCGGTCGTGCCGGGCTTGACCAAGTCCGGCGCATCAACCGTGAGCGCGTTACGGCGCGCGTCGACATTCACCGAGAACGGCACGACACCGTAGCTCAAGGGGCTCATGAACACTTCATTCGATCCCGGATCGCGAATGTATTGCACATTGATATAGCCATTGCCCTCGAAGCCCGCGGGCACCGCGATATGCTGCACGGAATTGGTCGTTGTGGCGTGGAACCAGGCGTGGCCATAGACTTTATCGCGCTCGATGGTGATCAAGCCGCTGCCTTCATAAGGCGCGCGCAGCGAAACCTCGATCTGCTCGCCCGGCGCATAATCCTGCTTGTCGAGTTTGATCTCGAGTTCGGCATTGCGGTCGAGCGAGCGCGAGAGATTGGCCTCGCCCGTCACCGACCATTCGATCCGGTTCACGCTCGCATTGCCGGAACGGATCAGCAGCGCATAGTCGCCCGGTTTGTCGGTCGGCAATGGATAGTCGATACCACCCACCGGAATCGTCAGCGGCGTCGTGCCGACGGGCACTTCTTTCAGCCGCGATTCATATTTGTAGACGCCGGAATCCTGCTTGGTCAGCACCGAGACGTAGCGCCGCTCGATCAGCTGCGCCTGCAAGTCCTTCAATGCGATCGATTTGGTTTGCGGATCGATGGCGATCAAATGGACGGAACGCGGGCTGCCGCGCTTGACATAGGTGAGATCGTCGCCGGCCTTGTAGCCGACCAACCACGCATTGCTCGATACAAGAGTCTCCGCGCTGGCGGCGACGTTTCGCCCGCCTTCGGCTTCATAGGCCTTGGCGAGGAAATCGAGCCGATAGGTCGCGTCTGCATATTTTTTCAGGTCGAGATCGAACTCGACATGGCCCTGGTCGTTGGTGCTGCCGTCCTGCAGCTTTGTCGTGTAGCCGTCCTTGGCATGGCGGAGATCGTAGAACTGGTAATCCGCCCAGTTGCGGAAAGCAGGGAATGTGGGATTGAGCGTCAACGACGCCTCGACGCGCCGGTTCGCGGCCGGCGTGCCGAACAGATTGTGCACATCGACGATGCCCTTCAACCCGTCAGGCTTGACCCAGCCATCCGCCTCATGCGCGGAAAGCGTCGCGTCCACTTTCATCGTGTCGGGCAAAAACTCCTTCACCGACACGGTCGTGGAGCCGATAGCCGTTTCGTTGTCGTCCTTGCCGACGATGTAGAGATTGACGGTCCAGGTTCCGGTCGGCGCGGTTTCTGCGGGTGCATAGGCGAGTTCGGCGAAACCCGATGCGTCCACCTGGAATGGTTGCCGCTTCACGGTGACGCCGCGCGGATCGACGATCTCGGCCTGCAGCGGAACGCCGGCCGGACTGTGGGCCCAACTGGCCGTGCGCACGATCATGCCGATATGAAACTGGTCGCCGGGACGGTAGATGCCGCGATCCGAAAACAGATAGGCGGACAATTCTCCTTCGTCGGTCGCATTCGCTTCGCCGCCGATATCGAAACGCGAATAGTCGAGCTGCCGGTCCTCGCCTTTCATGGGCAGGAACGACAAATCGCCTTCCTTCTCGACAAGATAGAGCGCGGGACGCTTCTCGTGCGCGAGTCCCTTCAGGGTCGGGAAATGCACTTCGCCGTCGGCGCTGCTTGTTTCGGAGTAGAGCGATTGCCCATTGACGGCGAGAATGGAAACTCGCGCGCCGACCACCGGCTGGCCGCTATGGATCGACTGCACATAGACATCCCGGCTGCCGTTCAGCTCCCGCTTGGCCAGCAGTCCGAGATCCGTGACCACGATCAGCCTTGTATCGGACGTCTCGGATCGATCGTCATCGCTGGAGGAATCGTCGCCGGAGGAATCGTCCGCGGCGGACGAGTCATCGTTGGCGGCCTTCTTCGCCTTGGCCGGATCGTAGGGTGAAAGGTGCAGCAGGAAGATGCCGTGCTTGTCCGCGCTCAGATATTGGCCGAGATCGACGCCTTCATAATGCGCCTCGCCCGGCTTGCCCTTGGGAAACTCGCGCGCCTCCTCGAACCGCTCGACGATATGGTCCTCGCTGAACCCGCCGCTGAGGCTGGGGTTGGCAAAGGTGCCTTCGTTGAAGCTGACCAGGTGCTGCAGCTGATCGGGCAGCACACGGCCGATCTCGAGCTTCATGCCCGGTTCGTTGCGCGACACGACCGACACATGCTTATCGCCGCTGAGCGACAGCAGGGAACCGTTCGCCATGAAATGGAGCAGCTTGGGATAGTCGGGCACTTCAAAGGTCTGGGAATTCGGTGCACCCAGAAGATACCCGCCGAAGGATTTCAGCCCGCCGGCAAACCGGATGAAGACGTGCTGGCCCGGATCGGCCTGGAATTTGAAGCTCTGGGTGTCGGAGAATTCGTTTTCGGTCGGCACAACTTCGAGCTTCAAGGCTTGCGAATGCTTCAGCACATCGTCGCTGACCTCGGTGACGTTCCAGTCATAAGGCGGCTCGTCCGTCTTCTGCTTGACGCCAGGCTTGCGCTTGGGCAGCACCCACGCCTGGGTCAGATTGGCGAGATCGCTGCCGCGCACCGTGTCGCTGGTCGTGAGCACCAGCACCTGTTCCGGCTCGAATTTGTCGTTGTTCACGAGGGTCGGCGACACGTCGCCGACGTTGAGGCTGTAAAGTCCGGGCACATTCGCGGACATGGTCACAGGCGATTGCGTGCCGTCGCCGCCACGCGAACTGCGCACGCCGCTGTCCAGGGTCATCGCGACGGTCGTGTCGTCTCGCGGCAGGTCGAGCGGCTGCGAATGGATCCACGCCTTGAGCTTGCTCCGGTCGTACATCACGGTGAATTTGAGCGGGGCCGCCACCTTGCCGTCGCGGCCCATCAGCGACAGCGTAATGCGTTTTTCAAATTCGGCAGGGTCGACGGGATAGTCGAAGGTCACCGCCATGATGGTTTTCTTCGCCGTCGGGTTTTGCGGGTCCTGATAGAACTCCGCTTTTCCCGCCGCCGCCCTAAACGGGACGATGTCGAATGCGCCGTGATCGTCCGCCACCTGCACATGGGGCGCGAATACCTGCGCCGGATCGAACTGCACGGCGACATGCGCGCCGATGGGCCAGTCCGCGGCCGGCGTGAAGCGCAGTGTGCGGTCGTCGACCCATTTCCAACTCCCCTTGAGAGCAGGATCCAGCGTGATCCCGCGGGTGACGGCCTTCCCGACAAGCTCGATGGGCGCGGTGGACGCCGAGAATTTTACGTCCACCGGATGAATGGTGATGCCGGGGCTGCCGTCCGCCTGCTCATAGTCGGTGATCTCCGGACCGACGAATTCGAACGTGATCAGGTCGGGCTCAGGCGGATGGGGCCGATGCAGGTACCACTCCCAGCCGAACCATCCGGCGAAAACGAGGACGACAGCGGCAAGCGTGCCGCCGGCGATCTCCAGCGGTCGGCGCCGTATTTCGGCGGCGAGAGAATGCATCCATGACGGCCGCAGCCACGCGACCCGGCCAACAAGCGGCTGCAGCATGAGACCGAGTACATATAATAGGTGGCTCACCGCGTGCGCCATACGCGCGGGCAGCGAGATCAAAAACCGTAAGAGATCCATGAATGTCCCCTGGGACGGACCAGCGACCGTCCCTTCCTGCCCCTGCCCGTGTCATAGACCCGCTCGTCGTGGAGCTCAACGCGCGACGCGAAAAAGGTGCCCTCAACCTGTTCGCGTTTCACCCGATCAGAAAAACGCGAAACCTTGGCGGAACTGCGGCGTCTCCTACCCAAAATGAGTCGAACGCAAAAATAATTTCGCCCCGACTGTGTACGAGCATCAAGTTTACTCGCGCCTATCGCGTTAGCCGGCGCGTTTGATGTCCAGCCCGCTTTCGTCGCATACTACCGAGGGACGAATGCAGGAGGGAATTCGATGCGCAAGATTTATAGTGTCGCGAAACTCACAGGGCGATCTTTCGCATTGGCCGCCATCGTTGTCTGCGCCGGCGCGGCCGACGCCGCGTCTTACTCCACCCTGACCAAGGATGTGCCTCCGGCCGTCGCCTACAACCTCGTGCCCCGAGTCGGCACGCCGGATTCGACCCGGAGTCTGCATCTGGCGATCACGCTTCCGATGCGCAATCAGGCGCAACTCGATTCGCTGATCCAGCGGATCTACGACCCGGCCAGTCCGCTCTACCGTCGCTATCTGTCGGTCGCCGAATTCACCGCGCGCTTCGGGCCGACCGAAACCGACTATGCCACCGCCGTGCACTACTTTGCGTCGGCGGGGCTTCAGGTGACGGGTGTCAGCGCCAATCGTTACCTGATCGACGTCGTGGGGAGCGTTGCCGACATCGAACGCGTCTTTCACGTCACGATGGGCCTCTACAAGCATCCGACCGAAGACCGCAACTTTATCGCGCCCGACCGCGAGCCGACATTCGACCTGGCCGTTCCCGTGCTGCATGTGACGGGACTGGACGACTTCACCCTGCCCGCCCCGCGATTCATTCATTCCGCCGAACAGTCCGACACGACGGATTCCGGATCCGGCCCCCACCACAATTTCCTCGGTAGCGACATCCGTAAGGCCTACTACGGCGGTTCGGCGCTGACCGGCGCCGGCCAATCCGTCGGCTTGATGGAGCTTCAGGGCTACAACATTTCCGATATCGATCTCTATTTCTCCTCGTTCGGACCGCCACTCACCGTACCCGTCAACGGCATATCAACGGACGGCGCGCCGATTACCTGCACCGGCACCTGCACGAACGACGGCGAGCAGGCGCTCGATATCGAATATGCGATCTCCATGGCGCCGGGGCTGAGCCAGGTACAAGTCTATGTGGCGAACTCCGCCATCAGCGTTCTTAATCGCATGGCCAGCGACAACATCTCCAAGCAGCTGAGCACCTCCTGGGGCTGGGACGAGCACTTTTCGACCGACGATCCCGTGTTCAAGGAGATGGCGGTGCAGGGTCAGACCTTCCTGACCGCGAGCGGAGACTATTCGAGCCTGCAAGCGAGCGGACCATGGCCCGAAGAGGACGCCAATCTCACGGCGGTAGGCGGCACACATCTGTGGACCAAAGGCCGCGGCGGCCCCTGGGCAAGGGAAACCGGCTGGTCCGGGAGCGCCGGCGGACCGTCGCTCGATCCGACAATATTGATCGAGAGCTATCAGCTTCCCTTCATCAACCCCGCGAACGGCGGCTCCTATACGCTGCGCAACGTTCCCGACATTGCCGGCGACGCGTATACCGACAATTACATCTGCTACAATGGAAAGTGTAACGGCGGTTGGGGCGGTACGAGCTTCGCGTCGCCGATCTGGGCCGGATTCATCGCGCTCGCGAACCAGCAAGCCGCGGCGAACGGAAAGCCGGTCATCGGATTTCTCAACCCGACGATCTATCGCCTGGCACATCTGTCGACCTATCCCACGATTTTCCACGACGAGACGAAGGGGCGGAGCGGCAAATACAGCGACGTTCCTGGATACGATCTGGTGACGGGTCTGGGCAGCCCGAACGGTCAGGCGTTGATCGACGCTCTCGCCGCGGGCGGCTAGTAGCTCCGGCCCGTGTGAAGCTCAGGGGCCGGCTTTAGGATGCGTCGCGGCCGGCGGGTTCTTCTCGTTGCCGGCGGCAACCTTGAGGAATGAGCTGTAAACCCAGCCCTGCTTCGCCTCGGCGTCCTCGGCTGCAAGCCGAACCAGCGTCCAGTTGTTGCGTTGCTCCAATACGGCGACTTCCGCGCCATGCTGCAGAGTCGAAACAATGGCTGCCGATTTCTCGGGATCGGCACGAACATTCGCGCCATGAACGACGATAGCCATCTGCTGTTGGTCAGCCGGACGGGCTGCTGCCACTGGAGCGCCGGCCGGGGACGCGCCGGACGCCGTGGCGCTTCCGGTCGAGACGGCACTCAGATGCGGCCACCAGCCTGCGGGAATAAACGGCGCCAGCCGCGGCCACAACACGATCGTCGATGCGGCCAAGAGCGAAACCACAACGATATCGCGGAACAGGCGACGGGGAGATTTCGGTTCCGCGCTCCGGCCGTCGGCGCCGTCCCAGTCGTGGTTTTCGCGAAGCGCGATGCGTTGGTTTGGCATTTCGCGGGTCACGGTCGGCGCCGGTGCATTAGGCATTTCGCTCTCGCGGCCGGCGAGCGACGATTGCAGCAGCGCAATTTCCGCCCGCAGGCGATTGACGGTATCGCCGTCCTGCTGGTCGCGTCCGCTGCCGGCCCTGACGCGAATTTGCGCCAGCGCAGTTTCGGCCTCCTTGTATCGTGCCGTCGCTTCGGCGAGAGCGTTTGCGGATTGGTTACGCCATTGCGCCTCGGCAGCAGCGAACCGGAAAGACTCTTCATTCTTCCAGGCTCCCTTCGCATTCGACAGCGCCGTCTCCAACTCCTGCCGCCAACGCGTTTCCGCCTGCTCCGCCATCTGCCGCGACTGCGCGAGTGCGGCATCGCGACCCGCGAGACTGTCGCGAAGCGTGTCCAGGTCTTCCTGCAGATTGCAGATCTCGGCTTCGTCGCGCGCGGACTTCGCATCCGCTTCCGTCTGTGCCTGCGATCGCGCCTCTGACAGCCCTACTTCGGCGCGTTCGTAGCGAGCTGTCGCCTCGGCCAGTGCGCTTGCCGAATGGCGACGCCATTGCGTCTCGGCGTCCGCGAGCAGCACAGCCTCGGTACTCTTCCAATCCTCCCGCGCCTGCAATAGCGCC
>JBEKDC010000067.1:0-20342 GCA_050014535.1 Rhizomicrobium sp. | reverse complement strand
ATTGGGGCATCCCCTCGCCGGTATAAGCAGCGTCCCGCGCGATGCTCCCATCGTCTAGCGGTTAGGACGCGGCCCTCTCAAGGCTGAAACAGGGGTTCGATTCCCCTTGGGAGCGCCAACGATGTTGCAACTGCTCTCTTTCGTAATTTCCGACCGATTGACGTCGTCGAAGGAGACATCCGGATAATTGGAATAAACAGAATTACGTCAGGAATATCTCGGTCCGCAGGCGAAGTTGGCTCCGGCACGCGTGCGTTCGTCGGCGGAGAGGAATTTTCCCGACACGGAGTTGCGAGAGCCGGCATTCGGGAGCGATGGCGCTGCGTCATTGGCGGCCAAGGACCCAAGCTCCTTCACAAGAGGATGGGAGGCTATTGAAGCGGGCACCACAAAATCCTCAGGCTTCCGGATTTGAGAAATTGGAATGCCGTCATTTTTCAACTCTTCCAGCAATTCAACCAGAAAATGGAACCGCATCGGATCGCGGCAGGCGATACATTCCTTACGGCCTGCGTCATGAGCGACATGAGCGGCCCGAAGCGCAATATTCGGCTGGCTGTTCCGAATCTCGCCAAAATCGGACGCCGAAGTCGAGGCCAGTCGGGACTGGACCTTGCAGCAGGGACGCGTCGTTCCGTCTTCGTTTATGAGCAGCTGCGCATACGTCGAAATGCAATGCGGGAACATCGCTTCTCTGCGCCAGATAAGTCGGCTCAGGGACACTTGCTCCGTGCGCAGCGCCTGCGCCGGATCGTTCCGAAACGACGGAGGCAACGGGCGTACCGGTCTTAATTTTGCAGCCGCCTGAGCTAGCGGAGCCAACATCGCGGGCATTTCTTCGCGCAAAATTTCGTCAAGTGCGACCGACACTTCGACAAGGTTCAACCTGGAAGGTATTTCGGCGACTGGCACATCCCGGACGGCCGCAATATTGCGGGCGGAAATCGCTTCAATTTGTGTCGGAAGCGGCGATGCTTCAATCTCTATTGGCGGCACGAGATGATTGATCGCATGCACGCCAGCGAGTCCGGCTTTTGCAGTCCAAGCATCGAAATTTCGAAAGAACCACGCCCGGTCGGTACTGTCGATCGTCATGCGATCATGCCAGGGCAGGTAGGCGTTCATTTCTTGAAAATGCGCCTGACCAAGCCGCAGTCTTGCCGCCAATTTGAGGCAATCTTCCAGGGAATAGACGTTCTGTTTTGTCACAACAAAGTTGAGGCATATTTTTTTCCTGTGTTCGGCGGCGAGTTCGCCGATACGAGCGACCAGTTTTTCAAAATTTCCCCAGCGCCTGACCGCGTTGTAGCTTTCGGCGTTCCCACCGTCGAAACTCAAAAGGACGACGTCAACGGCGGAGAGCAGTCGCAATGTCCGGGACAGGGTTGTCCCGTTCGTGATGACCTCGACATAGGCTCCCTCCCGTTTGTAGCGGGCAATAAGCGACGGGGCGGATCGGGACAGAAGCGGTTCGCCGGTGCCCGCGATCATGACCTGTTGTGCCAGCTGGATTGCGGGCTCCAGCGCGTCGAACGGCACGTCCGCAAGGTCGTGATGGATCGCGTCCTGCGATGCGCTTTGAAAGCAGGTCAAACAACGCAAATTGCATTTCGTCGTGGTGTGCACGATGTGGCGGAGGGGCGCACTTCGCAGTACCACGCGGCCGGAGGCGACTTCATACGCGAGCAGTTTGCGATTCAGGTGTTTGGCCCGGACATTGTCCTTGGCAACGATTTGTCCCACATCGTGTTGATCGTGATCGATCAAAGTCTCGACTTTGTGACTCAGCATCGACAACAGTAATCGTATCTTGTCGATAAATGCGTTGAGACCTGCGAAAATCTCGGCGAGGTTTGCGTAGCTGGCGAAATCTTCCATAAGTGAAAGTATGCCGCTATCGACAGCTTCGAGCTGCCAAATCGCCGCCTGGTCAAGATTGATTCGCCCGACTAAGACGGCCAATTGCGCGGATATCTTTTGGGCATCGGGCGCCTGCAGGCCACCAAATCGTTTAGACAGCACGGCGAGGCCCGTAACGACGGCGTCTAATTCGGTGAGGAGCGTGCGGACCGATTTGACGGACATTTCCCAAGTCGTCGTTTGATCCCGCGTGCCGGTCATTTTCACCCTCCAGCTGTCTCAAGCAACAGTTCAGTCCCCGAATGGAATACAGAGTAAATGTCGCGTCGCTTCGTAGAATAGTCTTTCGTCCTCATCCGTCAATTCCACCTTGGGCAGATTCACATGCCGAAACGGCGTGAGTTCCGGCTCGACCAGCCTGCGCAAGCGGTCTGCGAACAAAGGCGGGATCAACGCACGCATGTTGGCCTGGATTTCGTTCGCTTCATCGAAAGACAGCACGTGGTAGTTCGTTTCATCGCCCGGAAAGTCGGGAAGCGCCCTGATCGCTCGGGAAATCGCGGCGATATGTTTTTGGGGGCGACCGAGGTACCGGCCATCGCGCCCATACTGCATGCGAAAGAGATAGGCGGATTTCTTCAGACTCGGGCGCACATTGAGGTATTCGCTCTGCGGGGGCAGGCGGCTCGCTTCGATTCCGAGCGTGGCCAGCATGGCCGAGATCGAATCCCTAAAACCGTGTTCGATATCGAGTATGGCGATCTTATCCTCTCCGACCAGGTCGGCGAGTTCGGAAACATTGCCGAAGAACGTCCGATACCAGCGAAGACCGTCTTCGATCTGGTGGCGTATGGACAGGACCCGTTTGCCGGATTTCACGCATTCGAGAAAATCGGACTCCAACCGGCGCCAGAATGTCCGGAACATGAAAATGACGCGCACTTCGTCGTTCGATTTCCGAAGTTCGCGCAGAAAGTTCCAAAGCCGCTCGGGCGCAGAAGCCTTTACGAAGCACACGGAAAAAAACTCGCTGCTGAAGACGATGTTCGGGCTTCGATCGGGTCTTTGAAGATACGCAACCGCATCGTCAGCCGTTCCGAGGGCTGGATTGAATTGTGAGCTCTCGAGGATGTTCAATGCAAGGTTGTGATGCGCGTAAGTTGTTTTGCTGAGACCGACGCTGGGATAGTCGTATCCGAGGGCGCGCAATTCGACCTTGCGCAGCGCCAGAAAGTTCTGGAGCGACTTGGTGCCGGTCTTCGAAAGTCCGCAATGAACGACAACTCTGCGCGTCATCAGTCCGCCTCTCGCCGATGGCGGGTGACCCGCTCGATCCGGCACGATACGATCACGGCCCGAAACACGACCGCGCTCTTATCCGACGCTGCCGTGCAGCTAACCGGCAGAGCGACAAAAGCGGCAGCGAGGTTATTGGCGACAAGAGCGCGTTGCATCGGTCCTCTGCATTTATTCTCAACAGTTTGAAGATTATGTCATGGCTGACCCAATAACGAGTCCCGATTCCGAACTGCATCCTTTGCCTTCAAATGCGTAAGGATCCGGGCGGGTCGCGCCAAACAGGCTTTTTGCCTCAGTTTTCTTGGCGTGCGGACGCACTCCTCCCATTTGTATGATGCATTGCGTCAAAGCCACATTTGGGCCGCGGTCGGTCGCAATCGCAGTTTGTCGATCAGCTGCAGATGAACGGATATGCGGCCCGCATGACATCGTGGATCGACTGGACTTCATCTCCCGACAATTTCACGTCGGCTAGTATCGCGGCGTGAAACGGGACAGACTCCCGCTCCGTCAGCTTCTTCAGACATACCGAGAGAAAGGGCGGAAGTTGCGCGCGGCAGAAGTCCTGAATCTCGTTTGCCCGCTCGAACGAAACGACATGGTACTCGGGCTCGTCGTTCGAGAATGATGGGAGCTGTTTGAGTGCGCGAGCAAGTGCGGCGACGTCCTTCTTCGACCTGCCCTTGTGTACGCCATCCGCCGCGAACTGGAACTGATAAAGGAAGGCGGCCTTCTTCAAGCTCAGGCGCGCGTTGGAGTTCTGCGACCATTGCCATTGCGGAAGGCATCCCTTCTCTATGCCCACAGCCGCAAGCATGGCCGATATCGAATCCGGAAAAGCATGTTCGACGTCCAGCCCAATGACGCCGTTCGCGCCGACGACATCCCTTAACGCGGCCAGCTGCGCGAAAAAGTTTGCGTACCAGCGCTTGCTTCGTTCGACTTGAAACTCGAGCGTTCGATCGGGCATTCCACGGTTCAATTGTGCGAGATACTTCGATTCCACCGAACGCCAAAACGCCCGGAACGTGAACAGCACAAAGACTTCGTCGTTCGCTTTTCCGGCTTTGCGGAGAAAATCGAAGAAACGCTCCTGCGCATCGCCGTTCGCGAGACATACGGCGAATGCCTCGCTGCTGATGACGACGTTCGGCGCTCGCTCGGGCCCGCGAAGGTAGTCCAGCAAGTCGTCAACGCTTCCGGAGGAAGGCTTGAATCGGGCATGCCTTTGAATGCCGAGCGCGAGATTGTGGTGCGCGTCAGCGGGTAGATTCAGCCCGATTGCGGGATAATCGAAGCTCAAGTCGTTGAGGTCGGCTTTGTGCCGGGAAAAATATACCTGGAGTGACGTCGTTCCGGTTTTGGCCAAGCCGCAGTGGATATAAAGCTTCCGCATCGCGTTCGCGCCCGCGCTCGTCATGGAACTTCATTTAATGCAGGCGACCGAAAAAGGGTCAAGACGTCGCCCACGACGGCTATCTGCCTGAAATGCGGTGACAGCGGCACGGTCTTCCCCGCTCCTGCGGTCCGAAATGCGCCGGATCGTTGCGTTCAGCGTGGAGCGGAATAGAGGAATGGCGGTCGCTTAGACGTTCGTGAATTTGTTTCGTGTCGAGGGATTTTTTGCCTCTCTGCTACCGGAAGAGGGGGAACTGCGAGGGCAAACGACGCAATGCTTCTTCGCGGAACGTTCGCCCCACAAACTGCTACACATAACCTGTCTCCGGACTACGCCGTGACTGGAAATCGAGGGGATGTCCGTGCTATAGCGCGGCGGGTTGGACGAGGGGTGATTGGGGACGCAAATTGTGTGCAAGCTTTATGTTCACTGTGGCCTGCAAAAAACCGGCACAACTTCGCTTCAGGATTATCTTTACCGGCGCAAAGAAGAATTGCGGGCGCTCGGCTATAATTATCCGCCCATCGGCATCAAGCGCGGCCGTCATGCGCACCACCATCTTGCGTACGAAATGTTGGAGAAGGCGCGCTTTGATCCCGCCTATGGAACGATATCCGATTTATTGTCCTATTGCGGCAGTGCAGATCGCGTCCGGAATATTATCATAAGCAGCGAATTTCTCGCGGCTGCTCTTACAAAGGACGGTGCGCGGGAGCGTTTCCTCGCGTTTCTCCGGAATGCCCGAGAGGTTAACGACGATGTCTACGCCATCTTCACATTTCGATCGTTCTGGCGGCGCGCGGAATCGGCATACTTCGAGGACCTGATGAACGGCCAACACGTTCGGTCGCTACGCCAGCATGTGGCAGTGAACAAGCACTGGCTCGCCAATTTCTTCCGGCAAATGAACACGCTGCGGGACATCCTCGGTGCTGAGCACATACTCGCGCTCGATGTCGAAGCCGCGAACCGGGATTCGATATCCGCTGTCCTCGCGAGTGTGGGCCTTCGGGAAGATCGCTTGCCGCGCCGGCGCGCAGAAGGGAATTTGAATACCCGGCTTAGCCTGAAGAAGGCCGCCTATTTATATGCCCTCCAACATGGACCGGACGGAAGGTTCAAGAAGCAGACGGCAGTGGACGTTTCTTCCATCGTGCGCGCCATCAAGGACATTCCGCCGCTTCCGAACGACAAATCCGACTATCGAATTTTTTCAATAGATCAGGCCAACGAAATTCAAGCGTTTGTGCGTTCGTTAGTTCCTTCGTTTCTCCTTGAAGACCTTCGGAATCTGATCGAACTGGAAACCGCAGAGTTCGACGTGACCGATCTAGCGGCCGTTCAATTGACCGAAGAAGACTACGCCATCATCAACGCGGCCCGGAAAGCCCACGCTGCTGCGCGCGCACTTTAATAATGATCGCGGGAGGGACTGCATTGCAGCACGCCCCCCGCACAGAACCGTACGTGCGGCTTTCTCGCATGCGGCTCCCACCTCGGATGATCGACGACGAAGCACCATTGGGCTCTTTATCGCACGCGCTCCAGCGCTTGTGTTACGCGTTTCCGGCGCAACGTCCGGTGCGTGCTTTTCCGGCTCATGTTCCCCTCGGTCCCGGCCCTTGGCTCAATCGCCTCCGCATCCGCCTGCGCGGATGTGTTCAGCGACTTCGCAGCTACTATGGCCGGGTCTGACTGCTTACGACCGTTCATCGTCGGCTTTGGCTCATCGCCTTTGCGCTTAAACCCCGATCTCTCCCTCGGCATAGCGCAGATATCGGCGGACCTCTTCTCGGACTGCGGCACCAAGATTTCCGAGTTCGCATGTCGCATCGGCAATGTCGTCAACGTCCTTTTGGTCGATGAGGAATGCGTTCTCTGCGATCGCCGGATTCGGTGCGCCAAAGCTCACGCCGTAGCGCTTTTGCAGGAAGTTCCGGTCCAGGGCGATTTTGTGGTCCGCGCTGGCGAGCGCCTCCCGGCCAAAAATCATTCCGGATGGCGCATTGAAATCGGGCATTCTGCGCAAGGCGGAAACGATCGATTTCCGATCCTTGCGAGTCGGTGCAACCCTGTTTCCGGCGAGCACCGCAATGAGCGCCTTCCTGCTGAGGGACGGATTGATACGCGGCGTCTCGCAAATTTGATCTAGCGCAAATCCGAGGTGCCCAAGAAGCCTGGCTACGCAATCGCCCGCGGGATGATAGCTGAGAACGGTGATATCGAATCCGGTCTGTTCCAGCCTGCGCAACAGTCCCGCGTAGCCGAGCCCACCGATTTGTTCTGCAAGAAACCGATCGGGATCCCGCCGCTCGCGAATATCGGCATCTTTAACGCGTTGGTCGCTCACGAAGTCGTTGAGATTGAAACGCCCCGCCAAGACTTCCGAACTGATCACCAGATCGCGCTGCGAGTTTCTAGCCTCCTCCGCGATCTTTGCAAAAAGGCTATCGGCGTCCTCGCGCACTATTCCCCGTCGCGTGTATTTCTGAAAGAAATTGAAGACGAGACCGTGGTGTGAAGCGTCCCTCCACAGTCCGGCTTTGGGGTAGAGAACCACGCTGTTGTCATGGCGGCTCAGTACGTCCTGGACGGCGCTGGTGCCCGTTTTTGCAGGTCCGATATGCAGGAATAGCGTTCTGGTCAAGACGTTCAACACCCTGTCGCGATCCGCGATCGCCCACGTCACCAATAAGGTCAGGACTCGTTGATCGATCCAAACCGATATTCCCGGATGACCGCGGGTTGACGCGAATGATAGCGATTTTCCGGGCTCCCTGAAGACCCGGGCGCCTTAGATGAGGCAGCCGGTATGCAAGCTAGGGGCAGATCGGGGCGAGACGATTGATCCGGCTCGATTTTTTGGCATTCGAACACCCTGGTCCCGCCGTCAGGATGCATTGCACAGCGGCGGCAGATACGGAGACTTCCCCGCGTTCAACACCCTTTTGAGATCGGGGTCAAAGTCAGAACGTCCGAATTAATCTTCAGGCAGAAATTGCGAAGAACGGTGTTGTGCTACCGGTATTCTACCATCGGGAACGACGACGGCACGACGTTCGGCTGAAGAGAATTCGGCGCAATTGGCCCATGGTCGTCCGAAAGGCGTGATGCGCAGAATATTGCCCATCGACGGGATGCGGTTCTATTTCTCGTAAAAATAATAGCAGCCGATCAACGTCGACGTGCTCTTGGGATCGTCGTCCGCCATGATCATCGCGGTTCGTTTGTCGGCGATCTGCAACTCGCAAGACCGCATGCCGTCGCTCGTTTCGCATCTCACGAACGGCTTGCCGAGCATCTTCTCCAGACGGCGCCGTGTTTCGTCGAATTTTACGTCGACCGCCGCGGAAAATCCGACACCCATGCCCACGCTGTCGGGAAACACCTGCGTCACGCGAAGCCCCGCGATCTGCGCGCTCGACTTCGGAACGAAATATGCGTCGTTGTCGTGGCGCGAAAAACCGGCGCGGAAACGCCCGGCGAAGGCTTTCAAGCGGGCAGGATCGCTTGTTTGCCAGTCGAACCATGAATCCCCGCACGTCGCCATGCGCGCGAGGGACATGTCGTCGCCGCCCCAGGCGGGCTCGACAACGAGCAGTAGAACCACTGCGGCCAAAGGCACGAATTTCATGATGCCTCCCGCTTTTCCTCTATGAGACACGGTCGAGGCTGCGGAACAACGCGAATTTCGTTGTCCTCATTACTTTCAATTGCAAGCTCGTCGGGAACGGTTAGACGCGTCCTGCATCCCGCGCGGCATGAGCGCCGACCTGCGGTTTGAAAGAGGGGGACTCCCATGACGATCGAAATCCGCTGCGTTGCCGTGGCTGCTCTCGCTTTGGCTTCGTCCGCACGCCCGGCCAGATCGCCGATCTGAAGGTCCGGCCGGCGGCCGTCCATGCGTTGCAAGCCTCAAAGAATTGCCCGCAATCGTGAGATCTGGCGGCTCAGGGTAGGCCGTTCAGGCGTCTTCGTTTCGCTACCGGTCATTTTTCCGACTTCGACGCCTCATTCGCCGCGATGATGGCGCCGCGCAGTTGCTCGGCGATGTCGGTCATGCCGCCGGGGGAATGGGGCATCAGGATCACCTTGCTGCCGGCGGAAACGCCGATCTCCTTCAGCGTGTCGAAATATTGCGTGAGCAGAACGAGATTGAGCGCATCCTGGGCCGTGACGGCGCCGACCTTGTCGGAAAAAGCTGCAATGGAATCGCGCAAGCCGTCGACGATCGCGCGGCGCTGCTTGGCGATACCCTCGCCCTGGAGATGCTTGGATTCCGCCTCGGCCTCGGCGTTCTTCACGACGAGAATCTTGTTTGCTTCGCCCTTGGCCGCAGCAGCCACCTGCAGACGTTGTTGCGTCTGGATCTCGTTCATCGCGGCCTTCACGCTGTCGGCGGGATTGACGTCCGTCACCAGTGCGTTGGGGATTTCGAAGCCGTAGACTTTCATGGACACGTCGAGTTCGTTCTTCACCGCGAGTCCCACGTCGTCCTTCTTTTCGAACACTTCGTCGAGGCTCATCTTGGGAACCTTGGCGCGGACGACGTCGAGCACATAGGATTTGATCTGCTCCACATGGTCCTGGAGTTTGTAATAGGAGTCGGCCTCGTTGCCTTCGACGACCCGGTACTGCACCGCCACGAACAATTTGACGAACACGTTGTCGGCCGTCTTCGTCTCCACCTCGACGGGCAGCTGCTGTACGCGCAATGAGACGCGCTGTACCACGTGATCGATATAAGGGACTTTCAGGTTCAGGCCGGGCTTGGCGGTGCGAAGATATCGTCCGAACCGCTCGATGATGGCGCGGCTCTGTTGCTGCACGGTGAAAAAGCCCGAGAAGAACGCGATGATGAGCCAGAAGGCGACGACGGCCCAGACGACCAGGACAAGAACGGAGGCGGGGCTGTTCATGAGATTCTCCGGGGTTGGCGGACAGGTGGCCCGTCAGTTGCAAACGCGCCGATGAAGCGGCGAGTCCGCCCGAACCTAACTTAATTCGGCGCGTCTGAATGCACCCGTCCTTAGTAAGGCGAGGCGTGGATCCAGCCATCCCAATATGAACTCAGCCCTGTAACGGTTTTGCCGTTACAGGGCTGAGAGAAATTTTGAATTGTCAGGCTCGATTAGCGATGCCAGCCGCCGTGGAAGCCTCCATGCCAGCCGCCGCGCCAACCGCCCCAACCACCGCCGTGGTTCCAGGCGAAATGCGCGCCGCCCCAGCCGCCCCAATAATGCCAGCCGCCGGCGCCCCAGAACCAGGGACGGCCGCCCCACCAGCGATAATAGTGGGGTCCATAAACCCACGCGCCATTGAGCCAGATTGGACCGGGATAAACCGAGTAGCCGCAATCGCCGCTGTAGTAGTAGTTGTACCCGGCGCAAGGCCCGGGCGGGTAATAGCCTGGACCATACACAGCCGGTCCCGGCACACCGATGCCGACTCCAACGGATACGCCGGCGTTCGCAGACGTCGTGGTGGCGACCGCCGCCAATGCGATGCCGCCGGCCAAAGCAAGCGATTTCAACGCCGTTTTCCCGAAACCTGCGAGTGATTCCAACTTCGTCATACCTCGTGCTCCTCAAACTCCGACACGAAATATGACCGTTGGCGGCTGAACGCAAAATGAACGACACATTCAGAATTGCGCATTTTTCCGACGGCCGCCGACAGTCGTCGCGCGCGGAACATCGGACTCGCCGCCGCAGAGCGCGCGCGAAGCGATCATTGCTAACACCCTCAATCGGCATTAAAATAGATGACGGATGGGCATCCCCTCTCACGAGGACGTTGTTATGCGTGTTTTATTCGGTTCTCTCGGCTTTGTCGGGCTGGCTGTCGCCGTTTCGGGATGCATGTACTACCCGGACGGGCCTTACGCGCCTTACGGCCCGGAGTGGTGCAACTATCATCCGCATCGTTGCGCGATGATGGGTGGGCCTTACGGTCCCCCGCCTCCGGGATACGCGCCGCCGCCGGGCTATGGTCCGCCTCCACCCAATTCCGCGCCGCCTCCCGGCTATGGTCCGCCACCGCAGGGTTATCCTCCGCCGGGACAAGCCGGTGAGCCGCAGAATGGTCCGCCTCCGGGTCCAAATGCTTCGCAAGCCGACGACCAAAAATGGCTCGCGAAAATGAACGATCCGACATGGTGCAACAAACATCCACACAAATGCGCTCAGTTGCAGCAGAAGTATGGAGCGCCGCCGCAGGGATACGGTCCGCCTCCTGGCTACGGGCCACCGCCGGCCAATGGTGCGCCGGTGCCGCTGAACAACAACGCTCCTCAAGGTCCGGGAAATCCGCCGCCGGGGCAGTGATTCCAAACCGGATTATCGAGTAGTCGTCGCACATATAGATCGGGGCCCTTGTCGAGTTCTCTGGGTTTGTTGGCCGCGTTCGCGCGCTGGCTATCCCTGGGAAGATCGACCCCGGCCCCGATCGTTTGCTCTCAGTTCCGCTTGTGTTGTTGTCTACCCACGTCGAAGGAAGAGTGACCCGAGTCACGGACGGCATGCGCGGTGGACCATATAGCTCTCTCGCTTTGGGGTGCTGGCGCACGATGTATCAGGGTTGCCTGACGAAGTGCGCCTCTGCGCGAACGGGCTTGCCGTCGTGAATGAAGTCGCCGACGAATTTCAGATTGCCGCCTTCGCGCGAATAGGTGAAATGCTCGCCGTTTTGTGGACCGGTTCCGTCGAGCACGACACTATTTGCCCCGCAATTCGACGCAACGAAAACCATCGGTGCGTCCTTCTCTTCGCGGGCGTGTTCAAGCGTCGCGTCGAAATGGCGGAGCCGCATCGTCGGTGCGCCGTTCTCCATCACGACGATCATGGATTCGATCACGCCGCCTGGCGTATCGGCGTGCAGCCGCCACGAACTGCCGATCAACCGGCCGCCGGGCCCGATGACCCAGCGCTCTTCCGTCGGCACGTTGGCCTCCTCGGTATCGCGCCAGGTTCCGGCCATCCATTGCAGATGGGCCAACGTACAAGGCGACGCCGATGCTGGATGCGCTGCGAGGGCGGGCAGCAGGAGCGCCGGCAAGGCGTAGAATCCAATAAACGACTTCAAACGCATTCCTCCTTCGAGACACTTTCAATTCTAACATAATTCGCGCCGCCAAATATGCGCTGTCCGGGCTGCTCGATGTATCGCCAGGTGAAGGCGGCGAGCGTGACCACAGCGGCAAGATAGGCCAGCATCAGGGCATCCGCGGCGATCCGAGTCCCGAGAACAATCGTCTCCGTTCCATCTGGCAACTTCGCAGTCCAACCCATCCACGCAATATTGAGCGCCGAAAAGAGCAGCGCCAGCACCAGCATATGGACCATGTAGATCGAGTAGGACCAGCGACCCAGACAGTTGATCGCATTCGCGCTCATGGCGCGCGAGACGATCCCCCGCTCCCGCGCAAACACGAATACCAGCAGCGAGAAGACCGGCACGGCGAAATATTCCAACGCAAGATGGCCGGGAACGAACACGAGAAATGCCAAGGCAAGGGCTACGGTCGCGATCTCCGCGGCGTTGCCGATGTTTCCGGCAAACCGGTTCTGCCTCCAGATTTCGTATGTGAGCGAACCGGCAAAGAATCCGAAGAGACAGCGGAAAAATCCCCAGCCGAAGGTTTCGCGCATCCCGTAGCGCGAAAAACAGATCAGAACGGCGAGCCCGCCTGCAGCCAGAAGAACCGAAAGCACAATGCGTGTTGTCCGGTGCGCGGTGATGGCGCAAGCCGCCGCAAACACCAGATAGGTGTAGAATTCCGTGCTGATCGACCAGGACGGCGTATTCCAGGTCAACGTATGGAAAACGCCCAGAGACTGAACCAGGAAAAGATTGGCGAGAATGGCGAGAGGCGTTCGCTCGCCCGTGAAACCGCCGCCGGTCACGGCGAGCCGGATCAGTTCCAGGCCAATGAACGCGGCGAGAATGGTGACGTGCAATGGCCAAAGCCGCGCGAAGCGGCGCAATGCGAAGGTTCCGATTTCCGGGCCGCTCCCCAGTTTTTGAGAATAGGCATGCGTAATGACGAAGCCGCTGAGCACAAAGAAAAAATCGACGAACAGCCAGGCATTTCGGATCAGCGGCAGCGCCGCGATGAATCCATTGGCGGAGAAATGATGCAGCGCCACGAGCAGTGCGCAGACACCGCGCCAGCCGTCGAGAACGCGAAACCGCTGCGGCGTATCCACGGCGTCGGTCTCTGGCTTGCGCGACAAATGCACGACGCTGCCCCATCCTGCCGGCCCGCACTCTTGGCCGGGGCCGCGCGGCGCATTAGTTTGGCACGGCCGGTCTCGCCTTGTCGCAAGGATTTGGGGCTGCAAGTGTCGAGTCCACGCGACTTACCCCATATCGGACGGTCATCGAACGAAAGAGTCTTATGCCCGACGACGCCATACAATCGTTCACGAAGGCCGTCGAGCACCATAGCCGGGGGCGCTTTGCCGAGGCGCTGACGCACTATGGCGCCGTCATCAGGCTGAATCCCGACATGGTGCAGGCGCACTCCAATCGCGGCGCGGCATTGAATTCGTTGAAGAGACATGAGCAGGCGCTGCAGAGCTGCGATCGCGCCCTTGCGATCGATCCCGCGTTCGCCGATGCCTGGAATAATCGCGGCAATGCGTTGAAAGGCCTGGAGCGGGTCGCCGACGCGCTTCACAGCTACGATCGCGCCATCGCGCTCAAGCCCGATTATCCCTCGGCCCTCAACAACAGGGGCAACGCCTTCAGAGCCTTGAATCGTCCCGAAGACGCGTTGCGAAGCTATGACCGGGCCATTGCGCTCACGCCCGACTATGCCGACGCCTGCTACAATCGCGGCATCGCGTTGGAGGATTTGAATCGGCCCGACGAGGCCGTTCAAAGCTACAATCGCGCCATCGAAATCCAGCCCGGTTTTGCGGAAGCATATAACGCCAGAGGAATCGCCCTGCAGTTGCTCGGTCGCTTGGACGAGGCCGTCGGCAGTTACGACACCGCAGTGCGGCTCAGGCCCGACTATGCCGGTGCATGGAACAATCGCGGCAATGCACTGAAGGCGTTGAAGCGGCATGAGGAGGCGTTGCAGAGCTACGAACGCGCGATCGCGCTCGTACCCGATTATGCCGAAGCCCACTACAACCGCGGCATCGCTCTCGCGGATCTCAAGCGCCTGGACGATGCGCTGCAAGCCTATGATCGCGCCATCGCCCTGAAACCCGACACGGCCGAGGCGCACAGCAACCGCGGCAATGTCCTGCAGGATCTCGAGCGCATGGATGAGGCTATCGCCAGCTACGATCGGGCTATCGCGCTCAAGCCGGACTTTGCAAAAGGCTGGAACAATCGCGGCGTCGTGCTGAGGGATCTGAGACGACTCGATGAGGCGATTGCAAGTTTCGACCGCGCCAATGCGCTCGAGCGCGATTTCGCCGAAGCACATTGGAACAAGAGTCTCTGCCTTTTGTTGAGCGGCCGGGTCGAAGAGGGATGGCGTCTGTATGAATGGCGCCAAAAGCGGGAAGCGCCAGTGGCACCGCGGGCCTTTCCGCAGGCTCGCTGGAGCGGCAAGGAGGATCTTCGCGGAAAGGCGTTGCTCGTTCACTCGGAGCAGGGATTGGGCGACACGATTCACTTCTGCCGCTATGCCAAGCTCGCGGAGGCTCGCGGCGCGAAGGTTTATCTATCCGTTCCTCAAGTTCTTAAGCGGCTCGTGAGCACTCTCAGCCCGACAATCGAAGTGGTAGACGTCGAAACGGAGCCGCGCGATTTCGACTTCCACATTGCGCTTTTGAGCATGCCGCTGGCGTTTGGAACCACGTTGGACAACATCCCGGCTCAAATTCTCTATCTTCGCGCCGAGCAGGCGAAAGTGCGGGATTGGAGAGACAGAATCGGAACCGATGGCTTCAAGATCGGGATTTGCTGGCAGGGCGGGAAGGGTGGCGCGATCGATATCGGCCGATCGTTCGCGCTCTGGCATTTTGAAGGGCTTTCAAGACTCGCGGGCGTACGCCTCATCAGCCTGCAGAAAAATGCCGGTGTCGAGCAGCTGCGCGATCTTCCGCCAGGGATGGTAATCGAGACCTTGGGTGACGATTTCGATGCCGGCTCCGATGCATTTCTCGACACCGCTGCGGTGATGGAAAATCTCGATCTCGTCATCGCATCGGACACCGGCATCGCGCATTTGGCAGGTGCGCTCGGGCGCCCAGTCTGGGTGGCTTTGAAACATGTTCCCGAATGGCGCTGGCTTCTCGATCGCACGGACAGCCCCTGGTATCCCACGATGCGGCTTTTCCGCCAGACATCGCCCCGCAACTGGCAAGACGTTTTCGCGCGCATGGAAGCGCAATTGGCGACGCGCACGGAAGGCCGCAAAGTCCTCGCCGCACCGCTTGTGCCTGTCTCCTGGGGTGAATTGATCGACAAGCTGACCATTCTCGAAATCAAGAGCGAGCGAATCGCGAATGCGGTCGCGCACGCAAATATCGTCAAAGAACTCTCGCTTGTTCGCGAGATCGCAGGTTACATGCTTGCGGACCATAGCGGGATTGAAAATCTCAAGAGCCGCCTCAGGACGATTAACGAAGACTTGTGGCGCATCGAGGACGACATCCGCGCCAAGGAAGCGGCTTGCGAATTCGACCGGGACTTCATCGAGCTGGCGCGTGCCGTCTATTTGCGCAATGACGAACGGGCTGCCGTCAAACGCGAAATCGATCTCGCACTCGATTCCGAACTCATGGAAGAGAAGAGTTACACGCGTCATTTACCGGAAAAGGACAATGCATGAAACAGATCGTCTTGTCGTTCATCGTCGCAGTATGTTTCATGTCAGGTGCACAGGCTGCCGACGCGCCATCGGGTTCGCCGGCCGATTGGCGCGATGTCGATCCGCAGAATCTCGTTCTGCTCGACACGCGTTACGGCCAGGTCGCCATCGAACTTGCGCCGGAATTCGCACCCCTCAACGCGGCGCGGTTCAAGGCGCTGGTGCGCGCGCATTTTTACGACGGTAAGACATTCTATCGCGTGATCGACGGCTTTGTCGCGCAAGGCGGCATCGGCGAAGGGACCGCTGCGACCAAGGATCATCCCAAGGATGACGCGACGAACACGGCGTGGCCGCCGCTCAAGGCCGAATTCGACCGCGCAATCGGAAACGATGTGACGTTCACCCCGCTCGGATCTCCCGATCTGTTCGCGCCCGAAGTAGGACATGTCGACGGTTTTCCAGTCGGTCGCGACGCAAAGGAGAGCCGGTTGTGGATCGTCATTGCCCCGGCACGCTCGCCTTCGCGCGCGACGACAAGCCGGATACCGCCTCGACCGAATTCTACATCGTGATTGGCGAAGCGCCGCGGCGGCTTGATCGCAACCTCTCCGCCTTCGGCCGGGTGATCGCGGGCCTGCAATATATTCAGAAGCTGGAGCGCGGCGACCCCGACGTCGATGCCGGGGTCATCCAGGACGCGAAGGCACAAGACCCCATTTTGCGCGTGCGCCTGGCGGCCGACCTGCCGGTCGCGGAACAGCCCCATTTTCAGGTGATGCGGACGGAATCCGCGGCGTTCGCCGCGAAGAAGGAGGAAAAGCGCAACATCACGTCGTCTTTCTTCTTCCGGAAGCCTCCTGCGATCCTCGACGTCTGCCTGATGCCGGTTGCCGTGAAGCGGACCGGCCCCTAGGCGACTCGCAGCCGGGAGCCGTGCCTAACCTCCAACTTGCCGCCCCGGCCGCCAGCCGCTATGTGTGCGCGGCTTTTGCCGGACCCATCCCATGACGTTTCTGCGCTTCATCCCGGAAACCACCAATATCGATTTCGTCAAATACCGCTATATCGCGTTCGCGGCGGACGGAATTCTGCTTCTGGTTTCGATCGTCTCGATCTGGTTGAACGGGTTCAACCTGGGAATCGATTTCGCGGGCGGCGTCGAACTTCAGGTCAAGTCGGCCCAAACAATCGATGTCCGGGCGGTGCGCGCCGAGGTCAACAGCCTCAAATTCAACGAAACTCAGATACAGTCTCTCAGCAACGGGCAATGCAATACGCCCGTGAATTCCTGCGTCGAGATCCGGGTCCAGCCGCGGGCCGACCAGCAACCCGACGCGGTCGCCGGCACGATCCAGACCAAACTCGGAGCGGGATTCACGATCCGTGACAAACAGGTGATCGGTCCCCAGGTCAGCGCGGAACTCTATCACGCCGGCGTGCTGGCGACCGTTCTCGCGATTGTTTTCATATCGCTCTACGTGGCGTTCCGCTTCGAATGGCAGTATGGCATCGGTGCGTTGATCGCGACAGGCCATGACGTGTTTGTGACCGCGGGCATGTATTCCGTGCTGCACCTGAATTTTTCGATCACTTCGGTGGCGGCGCTGCTGCTGCTTGCGGGTTATTCGATCAACGACACGGTCGTCGTGTTCGACAGAATTCGCGAAAACCGGCGCAAGTACAAACGCATGCCGCTGCGCGAACTTATCAACCTGTCCACCAATCAGATCGCGACGCGAACGACTTTGGTGTCCGTCGCCACATCGCTCTCCGTCGTTCCTCTGGTGGTCTGGGGTGGATCGGCGTTGTTCGATTTTTCTTCGGCGATTCTGTTCGGAATCTTCGTGGGCACGTTCTCGTCGACCTATGTTGCGGCGGCGCTGCTGCTGTATCTGCCGCCCGTCGGCGGGGGCAGGGTCGAAGAGACTGCTGCCGCGCAGTAACGCTCCGCTCCCGGCGGCTTCGGAAGGAATCTATACGTATTTCCCGACGAATTCGTCGAACGCGGCCCAGAAGCGCGCGCGGATGGAATCCCGCTCCATCATGATTTCGTGTTCGGCATCTGCGAACTCGACATAGGTGCCGTGCGGCAGGCGGCGGGCGAATTCGCGCTCGGCTGCCGTATCGACAATCCGGTCCCGGCCGGCGCCCAGAATCAGCACAGGCGTGGCGATCGCCTCTGCGTAACCGGGCGCCATCACGCGCGCCATCGAGCGATAGGCCGCATCGAGCCAGCCCCATGTCGGGCCGGCAAGACGGATATCGCTTTGCGCCGCCACCATCGCTCCCGCGCGTGCGAAGCGCGTGCGATCCGAGGTCACGAGGTTGGCTTCGAACTCCATGCCGAGGGGATCGCGCTTGTCCATGCCCCACACCCATTGCGTCGAATTTCCGATCGCATTCTCCAACCGGCACGTTGCGCGTGCGAGCCATGCGGGATAGCCGCGCGTCTGCGCGCGCAACATCGGCGCGGTCATCACGGCAGCGGCGAACGCGTTCGGGCGGTCGTGCAGCATGCGCATAAGAACGTGTCCGCCCATCGAATGAGCGAGTGCGATTGGAGGTTTGTCCGACATCGGCCTGACGACTTTCTCGAGAAAGGTCGAGAGGTCTTCGTCGTATTCCGCAAAATCGCCGATATGGGCCTTCAGCGGATTGGCTAGCGCGCGGGCGGAGCCGCCTTGCCCGCGCCAGTCGAGTATCGCAACCGCGAATCCGCGCGTTCGCAGTTCTGCGATGACTTCATCGTATTTTTCGAGAAATTCCGTCTGCCCGTCGAGCAGGACACAGACGCCGCGCGGTTTCGATTCCGGCGCGGCGTCCGATGTCGCGACGCGAAGACGCTTTCCGTCGCGGCTCGCGATGAACCGCGCCCCCTCCATGGAAAGGGATCCGTTCAGCCGCGGGCCTTGGCCAGGATCGGTCCGAGCTTCATGGCAAGGCCCATATCGCCGGCCACGCGCAACTTGCCCTGCATGAAGGCCGATGTGCCGTCCAGCTCGCCCTTCACCATCTTCTCGAAGGTCTCGAGGCTTACGCTGATGGTGCAATCCGCACTCTTGCCGTCGCCGTCCACGACTGTGTTCGGCGACGACTTGCCGTCGACATAGACGCTGCCGGGCTCGCCGAAATCGAACTTCAGCGTGCCGCCGAGGCCTGAATTTGCGCCGATGGCGCTACTCATCTGACTGATGATCTGTTTGACCTGATCCGAGCTCATGAAAATTCCTTCCCTTGATTTGCGTTCGGCTCCCACGGCCCGTCCCCGCGGACGCGCTCACCCAAAGTTTTACCGGCCCGAGCGGCCAACAGGGAGTGTGCGGATATGAGCATTTGTCAGTTAACCGCACAACTCCCCGGATTCCGCAGCCGATTCCCGACGCGCGCGCCTTGGCTCGCTCCCCCAACCCTCTTAAGCTGCGGGCCGGCCGGAATTCAGGGAGCGCATGCGATGGGTGTCAAGGATCGTGAAGCCGTATTGGGATTTCTGGCGCAAAATGCGGGACTCGAAGTCCCGAGTGTCGCCGAGCAGCGCGCCAACATCGATGCGTTCGCGGGCTTCTTTCCGGTGCCGGAGGGCACGGAGGTCGAGCCGGCGACGCTGGGCGGCGTAAAAGGCGAATGGGTTCGGGCCCGTCGCGCCAAACGGGACGCGGTTCTGCTCTATCTCCATGGCGGCGGTTACGTGATCGGGTCTCCCGCTTCGCACCGTCATTTTGTTGCCGCGCTGGGCGAAGCGTCCGGACTTTCCGCATTCAGCGCCGATTATCGCCTGGGGCCGGAGACACCATTTCCGGGTGCGGTCGAAGATGCGGTCGCCGCATATAAGGGACTGCTCGATTCCGGCATTGCTCCGGCAAAACTGGCAATTGCGGGCGACTCCGCCGGCGGCGGCCTGACGATTGCGACCCTTGTCGCGCTGCGCGATCGCAAGATCCCTTTACCCGCGACGGCGGTGACGCTCTCCCCCTGGGTCGATCTGACGGGCTCCGGCGAATCTTTGCGCGCGCGCGCAAAACGCGATCCGATCGTGGGTGAGGAAGCTCTTCACAAGATGGCGGCTGCATATCTTGGCGGCGCCGATCCGAAAACGCCGCTTGCATCGCCCATCTTCGCGGACTTGAAGGGATTGCCGCCGCTTCTGATTCAGGTCGGCACCGAGGAAACGCTTTACGACGACGCAGTCCGGCTCGCTGCGCGCGCCTCGGAAGCCGGCGTGGAAGTTTCCGTCGAATATTGGGGCGGCATGATTCACGTGTGGCAGGTTTTCTATCCGCTGTTGAGCGAGGGTCGCGACGCCATCCAACGCATCGGAAGCTATCTCAAGGCTCGCATCGATTGACCACCGCGAACGAACCGGAGCCGGGGCTCGAATCGGCGCTTCCCGAAGCGCCGCAGAAGCGCGATCTGCTTGGTTATTTCTGTTTTTACCTGCACTTCGCAGTGATGATCTTCATCGTGCTGGGCTGGCTCGTGCCGTGGCACCCTGTGCTGATCTTTTATCTCGTGCTCTTGCCGGTCATGGTCGTGCAATGGCGGTTCAACAAAAATTCCTGCGTGCTCAACAATACCGAATCCTACCTTCGCACGGGCCAGTGGCGCGATCCCCGCAACGTCGAAGAGGGCGCGTGGCTCAAGACGTTGGCCCAAAACCTGCTCGGCTGGGAGATGGCCCACTGGCAGGTTGATGCGTTCACCTACGCCGTAATCGCGCTCTTATGGGTCCTCGGCCTGGGCCACTTCCTGCACTGGGCCGGTTAAAGGTTCCGCTGGCACTCCCCCTCTTGAAGCGCCAAAGACGGCTTCCTACCTGATATTCGTCTCGGAAAGGCCAATGGCTTCCGGGCAAAAATGAAGAGTCCGGCCCATTGTGGGCGGGCTCAACAATTCGCTTCTTATGGAGGAATGTGAACCATGCGTGCATTCGATTTTACCCCGCTTTTCCGGTCCACCATCGGGTTCGACCGGCTGTTCGACCGGCTCGATTCGGTCGCCCAATACGACACC
>JBEKDC010000066.1:0-13447 GCA_050014535.1 Rhizomicrobium sp. | reverse complement strand
TCACAAACCCTTTCATGACGGCAATCGCTATCAGCGTGAGAACGAGTTGTGCCGTGCCGACATAGTAATATTCCATCCACGGATTGGCCGGCCGATCGGGCAGCGCAACGAAATGTTGGACGACCTCAATGATCAATTGCGCCAGAGCGGGTAACCCGAAGCCAAGCAGGACCGCGATAAGGAGCGGCAATGCGCGCAGCTTCACGCCGTCGATGCGAAACAGCGGCGGCCGCGCATCAGGCGTGCTCGCCCTGCCAAATCCCGGTTCGTCCATCCCAAAGCTCTTGTTCTAACTCACGGGCAACAGCCCGATGATCGCGCCTGTCATACCGCTTGCCATCGTGCCGGACAAAAGCGCACGCATGGCAAGAGGCACAATCTCGTCCCGACGCTCCGGAACGAGGCTGCCCACACCTGCGATCATGATACCCACCGAACCCAGATTGGCGAAGCCGCACATGGCGTAAAGCATAATGAGACGCGAGCGCGGGTCGAGCGCGTCGTGCGGCAACGCCGCAAGCTTGAGATAGGCGACGAATTCGTTGAGCACGGTCTTTTCGCCCATCAGAGAACCCGCGGTTGCCGACTGGTCCCAAGGGATGCCGAAAAGCCACACGACAGGCGCGAAAATCCAGCCGAACACCCGCTCAACCGTGATCGGCGCTCCGGCCAGCGCCGGCAGATGGCTGAGGATAATGTCCGCCAACGCGACGAGCGCTACGATCACCAGCAGCATTGCCACGATGCCGAGCCACAGCTTGAGCCCGTCTTCCGTGCCGCGTGCGATCGCGTCCATGCTCGAACGATACGCGAAACCCGGCGCGGCTTCGGCAGTGGTCTGTACGTCGCCCGGAATCATGATGCGCCCGATCATGATGGCGCCGGGGAGCGACAGAACGGACGCGACGAGAATATGACCGAGCGCACCGGGCACTACCGGTTCGAGAATCGTCGCGTAAAGCACGAAGACCGTGCCTGCTACCGTCGCGAGCCCGACCGAAAACAGCATGAACATTTCGGAGCGCGTGAGCTTGGCAAGATAAGGCCGGATCAGCAGCGGCGCTTCGATCATGCCGAGGAAGATGGTGGCCGCGGCACCCAGACCGATGGCGCCTCCGATGCCCATGGTCTTGCGCAATCCCCACGCGAATCCATTCACCACGATCGGCAGCACGCGCCAGTACCAAAGGAGAGCTGCAAGCGCCGAGATCACGATCACCAGCGGCAATATCTGGAATGCGAAACTGGTCATGCCGGCCGGATTGGTGACCGCGAAAGGTGCAGGCGCGCCGCCCACGGCGCCGAACACGAACGACGTTCCTGCCTTGGTGGCCGCGGCGAGCGCATCCACGACACCGTTCAGCGAGAACAAAACGTTTCGCGCGACCGGTACTTTGAGGAGCAGCAGCGCAAGCGCTATCTGGAGCGCGAATCCCACTGCCACGGTTCTGACCGGAAAAGCATGGCGGTTTTCCGAGAATGCCCACGCCGCCGCAAGAATGACCACGATTCCGAGTGCAGACTGGAGATGAAGAAGAAGCATCGATGGCCTCGAAGCGTCAGGGATAAAATGTGCAACGCAAAAACTACCGCGATTCGCCTTCTGAAGCTGAGGTCACGGCCTGACGCCTGGGCTGTACTGCTTGGAATTGTCGCCGCGAATGGATGACAATGCCAGCGTCGATTCGCGGCTGTCCATGACCGAACCCATTGCCCGTCCGAGGGAGATCGTCGCGCTGGCCGGCGCGCGCGCCATTCCGCCTTTGATCCTCGTGCTCTTTCATTTTTGCGAAGGGCATGGATATCGCGGCGCGAAATGGTTCGATCTGCCCGTGGGCAAGGGCTATCTGTGGGTCGAATTCTTCTTTGCACTGTCGGGCTTCGTCCTCGCCTATGTCTATGGCACGAAATGGCGCGAGTTCTGGCGCGGCGGCGCCTATTTGCCGTTCCTCAAGGCGCGGCTCGCCCGGCTTTATCCGCTCCATCTGACGATGCTGTTCGTCATTCTCGCGATGGTGATCGTGCTGCGCTGGGTCGCCGCGCGAGGCGGATATGTCTCCATCTATGACGAGCCCTATCATCCGATCAACACATTGCCCACCTTTATCGCCAATCTGTTCCTCGTGCAGGGATGGAATCTCTTTCCTTATCTGTCCTGGAACGGCGCGTCCTGGTTCGTCAGCGTCGAATTCCTGCTGTGCCTCCTGTTTCCCGTCTATCTGCTGATCTCGCGCGGCGGATGGATCGGCGCACTCGGCCTGATCGCAGCCGGAAGCGTGACGCTTGCGCTTCTTGCCGCGTCGTCGAAGCATGGCCTCGATCTCACCTTTCACAATGGAATGTATCGCGGCATGGCGGCCTTCGCCGTCGGAGTCGGTCTCTCGACGCTTTACCGGCTCGCGATCTCCCATGGTGCGGATCGATTGCCGGATTTCGCTTTTTCTTTGGCGCAGATCGCCGTGTTCGGGCTTCTGCTCGTCGGCATATACGACACCGGCTGGGCGCACAGACCCCAAGACATTTACACCGTGCTGCCGATGATGGCGTTCATCTTCACGCTCGCTTTCGATCGCGGCATCCTTGCGGCCCTGTTCAAGACCCGCGTTCTGCTCAAGCTCGGCGAACTGTCCTACGCGATCTATATCGGCCAGACGGCCCTGCTCCAGTTGCTGCGTCACGCGCAGCTGCATCTTTATCCGGCGCCGGGCGACATCGTGTTCGGTCGACCCTGGGCCGCCTGGGGGCCCATCTGGCACTGGCTCGAGCCGGCGCTGCTCGTCGCGGCCGCGATCCTGTGGGGCTGGCTCCTGTTCACGGCAGTCGAGCGGCCCGCCAATACTGCCCTGCGGCGCTGGTTTGCGGGGCATCCCCGGAGCGGCACGGCGCCCGCTTGACGCCTCCGGCGACCTCGGCCATCACTCGCCCGATTCCACGTCCTGAGGAGACGACCCCATGACCATCCGCTTCGACGGCAAAGTTGCGATTGTGACCGGCGCCGGCGGCGGCCTTGGCCGGGCCCATTCGCTCGAACTCGCGAAGCGCGGCGCCAAAGTGGTCGTCAACGATCTGGGCGGCGCCGTGGATGGCACGGGCGGCTCTTCCGAGGCGGCGCAGAAAGTCGTGGCCGAAATCGAAGCGGCAGGCGGCACGGCCATCGCGAACGGCGCATCGGTCACTGACGACGCAGGCGTGGCCCATCTCGTGAAGCAGACCATGGATGCGTTCAGCCGCGTCGACATCCTTATCGCCAATGCCGGCATCCTGCGCGACAAGAGCTTCTCGAAGATGGAAATCGCCGATTTCAACGCGGTGATGGCCGTGCATGTGATGGGCACGGTGAAGCCCGCCAAGGCTTTGTGGCAGATCATGCGCGACCAGCAATATGGCCGCATCGTCGTGACCACCTCCTCGACCGGGCTCTACGGCAATTTCGGACAGACGAATTACGGCTGCGCCAAGCTCGGCCTCGTCGGATTCATGAACACGCTCAAGCTCGAAGGCGCGAAGGACAATATCAAGGTCAACGCCATCTGCCCGGTCGCAGCCACCCGCATGACCGAAAACCTGATGCCGCCGCAGATGCTCGATATGCTGAAACCGGAATATGTGACGCCGGGCGTGGTGTTTCTCGTGAGCGAAGACGCGCCCACGGGCACGATCCTGACGGCAGGCGCCGGCATCTTCTCGGCCGCTCAGCTTGTCGAGTCGAACGGCATCAATCTCGGTCACGGCGCAGATGCCGATACGGTCGCCCAATATTGGGCGAAGATCAGCGATTTCACCGGCGCCAAGCACTACACGATGGGGGGAGAGCAGACGCAGAAATTCATGGAGCGCCTGCAGGAAAAGCCTGTCGTCGCCTGACCCAATCACCGGCAACCGCACGCCGCTCTTTCAAACCCTACCAAGCCCGACCCGGCGCTGATTTCGCGCGGCAATCCATTCTTAATCATCATCAGATAAAACAGGTCTGATAAAATAATTATGTGAGCTGCGGGTGGGGCAATCACGGCTGAATTTGCGCGGTGCGACGACGCTGCTGGTGGACAGCGACGCCTTTACGCGCGGATTGATCGCACAGATGCTGCGCGGTTTCGGCATGGATACGCCGACCACCTATGAGAACGGCGCTGCCGCCAAGGCCCATCTCCTGCACCATTACATCGATCTGTGCATTCTCGAGGCCGTCCTGCCCGACATGGAATGCGCGCAGTTGATCAAATGGATACGGCGGCAGGACAAAAGCCCGCTCCGCTTCATTCCGATTATCGTACTGACCAGCTACACGCAACATCGTCACGTCGCGATGGCGCGCGACGCAGGCGCCAACCTGATCGTCAAGAAACCCGTGTCCCCGCGCGTGTTGCTGGATCGCATCGCCTGGGTGGCAAAAACTTCGAGACCGTTCATCGAAACCGCAAATTATGCCGGTCCCGACCGCAGGTTCAGAAATCTTGAACCTCTGGATGGGAAGAATAAGCGCGAGACCGATTTCGCCGTCGCCAACGACGCAGAAAATTCCACCGACCAGGAGCTGCACGCCGCTGCAGAACCGCCGAGCAAGAAGGCCATCGCTTCATGACGCGCGTAGCCAAAAAGATTCACTTCCCGACAACCCGGCTGGCCGAACTCGCGGCCCGGCCCGGCGGCATTTCGCAAAGCCGGGCGCTGGAAGAGGCAACGAAGTCCGTCCAAACCCTGCTCGATGTGGGACTTGAGACGACCCATCACGCGATGGCGGCGATCGAGACCATCGCTTATTCCGCGCAAAACGGCCGTCTGGCTCTCGACGGAATGCAAAATATCCTGCGACAGGCCGACCACATCGTCACGATGGCGGCGACGTTCGGCTTTGCCGGATTGGAGGAAGCTTCGAAAAGCCTCTGTGACGTCACCGATGGCCTGATCTCCCGCGGCCTTCCGGATTCGGCGCCCATCGTCGTCCACGTCCAGGCCATGCGATTGATGGTGCCGGGCGGCGTTCAATTGGGAGAGGAAGAGGTTTCACGCATTCTCGCCGAACTTGCGAAGGTCCGCATTCACTACGAATTCGCGCGACTCTCCGCCGGCGCTCCTGTCAACACCGACCCACCGGAAATCGCCGGATAGTTGCGCCGTCAACGCTTCCTCGTCACAACCCCAACACCGCCTTCGCCATGATATTGCGCTGGATTTCGTTGGAACCGGCGTAGATCGAGGCTTTGCGCAGATTGAAATAATAGGGCGCCACGGGCGCGGCAAAATCCGGCCCCGGACGCGGCTCGTTCGTCATGGCCCAGGTATCGCGCACGAACGGCATTGCGTAATAGCCGATGGTCTCCACGGACAATTCCGAAATCGCCTGCTGCAGATCGGTGTTGCGGCATTTGATCATGGAGGATTCCGGACCCGGGCGTTGGCCTGCCGAAAGGCTCGCGAAGATTCGCAGTTCGGTGAACTCCATTGCGGAGACCTGAATTTCGAGATCGTCGAGGCGCGCGCGAAACGAGGAATCGTCGATCAGCTTCGTCCCGCCGGCGTCGGTTTGGCTCGCCATCTTGCGCACCTTGCCGATCGCGCGTTTGAGACCGGGCGCGCCGGCATTGCCGCGTTCGAACTCCAGCAGATATTTCGCGTAGGTCCAGCCTTCGTTTTCCTTGCCGACGAGATTCTCCTTCGGCACCATCACGTCGTCATAGAAAACCTGGTTGATCTCCTGCTGCCCGGCGACGGGATAGTCCGTCGTCACGATCGCTTCGACCTTGATGCCGGGCGTCTTCATATCGACGAGAATGAAGCTGATGCCTTCCTGGGGCTTGGCGCCCTGTCTGGTGCGCACGAGATTGAACATCCAATCCGCCCATTGTGCATGGGTCGTCCAGATCTTGGAGCCGTTGAGCAGGTAGTGATCGCCCTTGTCCTCGCAGCGCATCTGCAGCGAGGCCAGATCCGATCCCGAACCCGGCTCCGAATAACCCTGACACCACCACACCTCCGACGCGAGGATCGGCGGCAGGTATTTTTTCTTCTGCGCGCCGCTGCCGAACGCCATCAGCACAGGCGCCACCATCTTGAGCCCCATCGGGCTGACGATCGGCGTACCCGCTGCCGCCATCTCGGATTCGAAAATGTATTTCTGCGACGGCGTCCAGCCCGTGCCGCCGTACTCGACCGGCCAGTTTGGTGCAGCCCAGCCGCGCTTGAAAAGCGCACGCTGCCATTTGAGCTGGCCGTCTTTGTCGAGATAGCCATTCTTCGACTGCGCAATCTTCGCGCGTGTTTCGGCATCGAAATTCTTGTCGATGAATCGACGCACCTCGTCGCGAAACGCGAGATCGTCTTTCGAGAAGGACAGGTCCATGGCTCAAACCGAATCCAGATAGTGAATGTCGGGCGCGCCGGCCATCGTGGGCCCGAGTCTGGCGCCGATGGTGCGATAGTGATCGGTCTTGCCGTGCGCCTTCAACGCCTCTTCGCTTTCGTACATTTCCATCACGACATAGGTGTTCTTGTCCTTGCGGGATTTGAACACCTGATAAAGCTTGTTGCCGGGCTCGTTGGCGCGCACCGCCATGGCGAGCTCGCCGAATATGGCTTCGAAGTCCGCTTCCTTGCCGTCTTGCACCTTCAACGTGGCCACGATTCCGATGGTCATGTGTTTCTCCCCTGTTGTGGAATTGCTATTCGACAACAGGCTAGACCGCGGCGCTCCGGCTGCGCAATGGCGGCTTTTTGGCTGTTCCGTTGAGTCCATTGACCGGCCGGCGACGGACTTGCGAGCCGTGTCGGCGGCGGACCATGCGTGGACTGCAACACTCCCGGCTTCGCGAGTAGGCCTGCTGCAGATGTCGAAGGCTGCGTCCCGACTGTCTCCGCTCGCCGTCCCGTTTTGAAACAAAAACAAAAGCGCATTGTCCGGCAGAAGACGAAGAAACACGTGTTGGCGCGACGCCAGATCGGCGCGCGCAATCGTCCCTTAACCCCTCCGGACCATAATATAAGAGCCGTCATGTATCGAAACCGGATAGTCCTCCGTGTCAGTCGCGCAAATTCCGCAACAACCTTCACGCGAAATCGCCGCGAACGGCATCGGCCGCGCGGCCGCAAATGTGCGAACCATGTTCGAGACTATCTTCCGCTCGGTCTATCCGACCGAGAAGGGCGTCTGGCTGGCGGAAGCGCAGTTGCAGCTCTACAGCAAGGGCACGCGCTTCACAGTGCTGGGGCTGCCGGTCGCCGGCTTTTTCATCGCGAAAGCCTGCAGCGATTGGGTACCAAGATCTACTCTTCTGTCGTGGTGGCTTTGTCTGACGGCCGCCTCCATTGGCGTCTATCTGCTGGGGCTGCGCGTCGAGCGAATCGGCGGCACGGCGCTCGCATCGATCAGGCTTCGTGCAAGTTGCTCCGTCGGATTGACCGTCGTGTCTCTGATGGTCTGGTGCTCGATGAGCGTGTTTCTATGGTCGCCGGACGTGGTCGTGGACCACATGTTCATCGTGCTCATCCTCGCCTGCTCGCTCGCCGGCTCGATCGCGATCAGCTCCGCGCATCCTGCCATCGCCGCGGCCACCTTCGTGACGCACGCGGCGTTCATCATCGGGCCGCTGGCGGAATCGCGCATGCCGCTCGACACGACACTGAGCAGGCTCGCGGCGATCTATGTTCTGCTGCTTGCGGGACAATTCTATGCCCTGAACGTCGCGACGGGCAAATTGTTGAAGCTCGAACATGAGCGCGAAGGTCTGGTCGAGGGATTGAGACGCGCCACTCAGGAGGCCGACAGGGATCGCGCGCGTGCGGCGTCGGCGGGGCGGACCAAGTCGCAGTTTCTGGCCAACATGAATCACGAACTTCGTACGCCAATGAACGCGATTCTGGGCTTCTCGGAATTGATCAAGAACAAATCGTTCGGCGCTGCGCTCGACAAATATGCCGATTATGCCGGAATCATTCATGAATCCGGCCGTCATCTGCTGGGTCTGATCGACGACATGCTCGATCTCGCAAAGATCGAAAGCGGCAAACTGGGTTTGCGCGAAGGAGAGATTAATGTCGCGCAATTGATTGGCGACATCGTGCAGACGAGCGAGGAGACGGCGCGCGCTTCGCAGATTTCACTGTCGAAAAGCCTGGGTCCCGGCTTGCCGCGCATCTGGGCCGATGAACGTGCGCTCCGCCAGATATTTACAAACCTTCTGTCGAATGCGCTGAAATTCACCCCGTCCGGAGGCTGTGTCGTGGCCTTTGCGCGCGCAGAACGCAATGGTCGCGTGGCCTTCGGCGTAGAAGACACGGGCGTCGGCATTGCCGCAGACCAGCAGCCCAATGTGTTTGAACGCTTCGGCCACTCGCGCCACGACATCACGACCTCGGACCGCGGCACCGGCTTGGGTCTCGCCATCGTCAAGGGATTTGCCGAAGCCCATGATGGCGAGGTGAAACTGGAAAGCACGCTGGGCGCCGGCACACGCGTGACGGTTTATCTGCCCGTCGAACGCACGCGATACGATCATCTCAGGGCCGCAGGCTGAACTTTCTCAGCCGAGCTGCGCGTAGCGCTTCAGATGATAATCGACATTGCCGTAGAGCGTGTCGAGCATCGTCAGTTTCTTGAAATAGTGACCGACATTGAGTTCATCGGTCATGCCCATGCCGCCGTGGATTTGCACGGCATTCTGGCCGATGAATCGCCCTGCCTTGCCGATCTGCACTTTGGCCGCCGACGCGGCTTTCTTGCGTTCGACGGCGCTTTCGCCGAGCTTCAAGGTCACCATCAGCGCGATGGAGGCCGACTGCTCATAGTTCATGAACATGTCGACCATGCGGTGCTGCAGCGCCTGGAACTTGCCGATCGGCACGCCGAATTGCTTGCGGGTCTTTGAATATTCGACCGTGGTGTCGAGCAGCACCTTCATCGCGCCGACGGCTTCGGATGCATGTGCCGCAATGGCCTCGTCGGTCACTCGCTCAACAAGGTCGAGCCCGTTGTCGAGTGCGCCGAGCAGGTTCGTGGCGGTAATCTCGACGTTCTCGAATGTGACCTCAGACGCGCGCAGGCCGTCGATCGTTGGATAGTCGCGAGTAGCGATACCTTTCGCTTTCTTGTCGACGAGGAACACGCTGACGCCTTTGTCGTCACGCTGACCGCCCGCAGTCCGCGCCGTCACGATGAACGTGTCGGCCCAGGGGCCACCGAGCACCACCGCCTTTTGGCCGCTCAACACGAATCCCGAGCCCTGCTTCTTCGCTGTCGTCGTGAGATCAGCATAGTTGAAGCGACCCTGGGGCTCGGCGAACGCGAATGCGATCACCGTTTCGCCGGCCGCGATGCGGGGGAGCCATTCCGCTTTCTGCGGCTCGCTGCCGCCATGGCCGAGAAATCCGCCGCCGACGACGACAGTTTGCGCATAGGGTTCCACCACCAGGCTGCGGCCGAATTCCTCCATGACGATCATTGTGTCGAGCGGGCCGCCGCCCAGTCCGCCATGCGCTTCCGGCAGCGGCGCCGCCATCAGGCCCAGTTCGGCGAATTGCTTCCAGGTACCCGGACTCCAGCCAGGATCGGTGCGCGAATTCTTCTTGAAGAATTCGAATTTGTAGTGATCGGCGAGGAATTTGGAGACCGAATTGCGGAGCAGCGTCTGCTCTTCGGTGAAAGAGAAATCCATGAGCGTCGTCCCTCGAGTGGTCCCTGAATGACCGGGCCAGTTTAGTGCGGCCGCGTTGGTCCGGCGCCGGCCGGAATTCTCACAAATGCAATCGCGTCAAAGTCCCAGCACGGCCTTAGCGATGATGTTGCGCTGGATCTCGTTGGAGCCACCATAGATCGAGGCTTTGCGCATGTTGAAATAATGCCCCGACTGGCCGACGGCATAATCGGGTCCGACGGGATATTCGTTGTCCCCGAAACCGCGGGCATCGGGATAGGCGAAGTAGCCCACCGCCTCCACAGTCAGCTCCGTGATCCGTTGCTGGATCTCGGTGCCCTTTATTTTGAGGATCGAGCTTTGCGGTCCAGCGTGCTCGCCCTTCGATTCGGCGGCCAAGGTGCGAAGCTCGGTGAATTCGAGCGCCGAGAGATCGATCTGCAGCTCTGCGATCTTGCGGGAGAATTCGTCGGTCTCGATCAACGGTTTGCCGTCGACCGTTTCAGCGCCGGCGATTTCGCGCAGGCGCTCGATCGCCTTTTTTGAGCGGGCCACACCGGCAATACCCGAACGTTCGTGCACCAGGAGGAATTTGGCGTAGGTCCAGCCCTTGTTCTCTTCGCCGACCCGATTCTCGACCGGCACCTTCACATTGTCGAAAAACACTTCGTTCACTTCGTGAGCGCCATCGAGAACGATGATCGGCTTCACGGTGATGCCGGGGGTCTTCATGTCGATCAGAAGGAACGTGATGCCTTCCTGAATTTTCGTGGTTCCGTTGTCGCGTCCCAGATCGGTGCGGACCAGGCAGAATATCCAATCGGCGAATTGCGCCAGCGTGGTCCAGGTTTTCTGGCCGTTGACGATGTAGTGATCGCCTTCGCGCACCGCGCGCGTCTTGAGGCTGGCGAGATCCGAGCCTGCGCCCGGCTCGGAATAGCCCTGACACCACCAATCCTCCCCGGACAGGATGCGCGGAAGATATTTCTTCTTCTGTTCCTCATTGGCGAATGTGTAGATGACGGGGCCAACCATCGCGACGCCGAACGGCAGGACCATCGGCGTTTCCGCCTTTGCGCATTCCTCATTGAAGATATAGCGCTGGGTGACGTTCCAGCCGGTGCCGCCATATTCCTTGGGCCACAACGGCGCGACCCAGCCCTTCTTGTAGAGAACCTTGTGCCACGCGAGATATTCCTCGCGCGTGGTGTATTCGTTTCGCCTCTTGCCCTTGAGCGCCTTCGGAAGGTTCTCGTCAATGAAGCTGCGCACTTCGGCGCGGAACGCTTCTTCTTCGGGCGAAAAGGTTAAATCCATCGCGGCTCTCCGACAAATTGTCAGCTAAACCGGATGATACAGGCGACGCGAGCCGCTGCAAGAGCGGAAAGACGCCAAAACCCGACATTGGCCGGGCTTTGTCGTCATTTCGCGCGCCTCGCCCGAGGGAAAGGCGGAAAGGCTTATTTCCCGCGCAACGTATCCTTTGCGTCGCCGACGGCACTTTCCACTTTGCCCTTGGCCTTATCCATCTGGCCTTCACTCTTCAGCTTTTCGTCGCCGAGCACCTTGCCGGTGGTTTCCTTGACAGCGCCCTTAACCTGATCGGCGCTGCCCTTGATGCGATCCTTATCCATAGTGAATTCCTCTTTCGGGGTTCGCAGATAGAACGCGGCCCCGGGAGGGGAGTTCCTGCAAGATTTTTTATCGCGGCTGGGGAACGATGCGCAGATAAGGTCGCGGCGATTTCCAGCCCTGCGGATAGGTCTTTTTCGCTTCCTCTTCCGACACGGAACCTGCGATGATTACATCTTCACCCTGCTTCCAGTTCACCGGCGTTGCGACCTTGTGCTTTGCGGTCAACTGCAGGGAATCGATGACGCGCAGCACTTCGTCGAAGTTGCGTCCGGTTGTCATAGGATAAACGAGGATCAGTTTGACTTTCTTGTCGGGGCCTACGACGAATACGTTGCGCACGGTCTGATTATCGGCAGGCGTGCGCTTGGATGGATCGCCGGAGACTTCCGCCGGCAGCATTCCATAGAGCTTCGACACCTTGAAATCGGCATCGCCGATCATGGGGTAGTTGGGTGCGTGGCCTTGCGTTTCCTTGATATCGTTCGCCCAGCGCGCGTGATCGCCGACCGGATCGACGGACAGGCCGATGACTTTGACATCGCGCTTGTCGAACTCGGGCTTCAGCTTCGCCATGTAGCCGAGTTCGGTGGTGCAAACCGGCGTGAAATCCTTCGGATGCGAGAACAACACGCCCCAACTCGTACCGAGCCAATCGTGGAATCGGATCGGGCCTTCGGTGGTCTCGGCCTGAAAGTCGGGGGCGATATCGCCAATGCGCAGGCTCATGTTGCTCTCCTTGTCGATGCGGCGGTGGCGCGCTCGCCACCGCGATTAATATCCTAAGGCCGGCACTTTAAGCCAAGGCCCGGCGCACGAAAGAGTTTTTCAGCGGCGCCGCGTCTTGATCGCCTCATGATGACGGATCACCTCCTGGACGATAAAGGACAGGAACTTCTCTGCAAAATCGGGATCGAGCTTGGCTGTCCTGGCAAGGGCCCGCAGCCGTTCGATCTGGGCGGCTTCGCGCGCCGGATCGGCCGGCGGCAACCCGTGCTGCGCCTTATATTCCCCAACCTGTTGTGTGCATTTGAACCGTTCCGCCAGCAGATGGACGAGCGCGGCATCGATATTGTCGATGCTGTCGCGCAGCCGCAGGAGTTCTGGATCTGGTTGTGTCATTCCAATGTCTTTCCCGCTCGGTCAATGCACTCTTATAAACACTATCAGCAGCACGCAACTTCGGCGTCGATGCGCGTCTCTCAGAGATAGCAGAGACACCAATCTGTGCGGCTCTGCACGTGATCGAGCGCCACCGGCACGATGATGATGCCGCAAGCGACATCGACCGATTCGATACGTACCCGTTTGGGGTTGGCGTTCACGGGATCGCGAGTCCCATTTCGGCTTAATGCTCTTTGGCTGAGCCGAACTCGCGGGAGAGTCCGGCGAACAGATTGCTCACTTCGAAATAGACGCTGGTCTTCTGTCCCGCCTTGTCGGTCCCCGACACCAGATCGTATTCATGGCCGCTATCGTTGACGAGCGACTGTTTCTCCTGCCGGACGCCGAGTTCGTGCAGCACGAAGCCCTCTTCGTTCAACGTGACGACGATATAGGCCGTCGAAGGGCTCTTGCCGTCGCCGCTCGCCAGCAGGGACGCGGCAAGCCCACGGCCGATCGCCAACTCGCGCGACGCTGTGACACTGTCGCCAAGCTGATCGAAACAATCGCTGCGCAGGGCATGAATGACAATGCGCGTGAAATCGATCCTGAGAAACTCGTTCGATTTCGCGATGGCGCCCGCGCAATCCTTCGCATTCAGGGCCTGCCAGATGTCTTCGAACAACGGTCGTGTGCGGGTGCTGTAGGGATCGTAGCCGTCGCTCTGGGCATAGGAAAGGCGCAGAGCGGTGTAGTTGGTGTCTATGTCTCCGTTGCGGGCCTTCTCGACCAGCTTGGCGTAAAGCGCGGCCGACGGGGCAATCGAGGGCGTGGTGTCGGCAGGGGCCTCGGCCATTGCCGCGCCTGACAAACCCAGCATCAGGGCACAGCTTGCTGTCTGCACGAAGTGTCCCATCGCACGCCTTAAACCTGCAGTCCGAGCCCGTCGATCTTCGCCATCAGTGCCGGCTCAAGCGGCCCAGATCTCTCCGCTGCCAGGCATTGCTCAAGTTCGTCCCGATTTTTCACCCCCAGCACCACCGTGTCGACTCCCGGAAGCGACAAGGCATAGCGATGTGCCAGGA
>JBEKDC010000065.1:0-13566 GCA_050014535.1 Rhizomicrobium sp. | reverse complement strand
CGTCGCCAAATCCTGCAATGTTACCCTTCTTAGGGTATTGACCAGTTGCTCTGACGCTGTCGAGAAATTCAAAAATCATTTGCATCGCCTTCCGGCGATGTTGGCCATCGACGACCCACAGAACATGCTTTTGGCCAAGATATATCTTGAACGCAGCCGTCTCTCCGCTGCGGTTATCTTGCATACGTTCTCCTCGTATATCACTCCCTCGCGCATCGCAGCTTCGGATATTCACAACGAGTGGCTGCATAGCCATGTAGGGCTGGCGGCCTAAGCGCGTCATGATCTCGTTCAGACCGGCGCTCGCCGGTTTCTTATTGACCTCGCGACGTTCGATTGCAGCCGAAACCAGCCCTTTGAGAATGTAGACCGCGAGCTTATGTGCATGAGCTGGATCCAATTTTCGCTGCGCCAAGCTTTCGCCGTCCCGAGCCGGGTCGTTGGCGACCTCGGACATTCCAAAGAACTCGTGCATCGGCATCAGCATCGCAAAAGTCCGATTGCCCAGGTTGTGGCCGACAAAGACCTTCACGGCTTTCTCCGAGGAATCGCCGCCCTCTAGAATTTCCTCAAGCGACGCAAGCGGCGCGGGTAAACCATTTTGACTCGGAATCATGTTCTTCTCTCAGGTCCAGTTGCCGGAACATTTATATACGCCTGGATTATTATAGCAACCATCCTGGATAGTTATATTTTTGAGTGGTGGAAAACATTTCATTTCCAGGAGTGTTTTTCTACCACCTTTTCGCTAGTGTCTCTCTTCCTGTGGATGAAGAAGGCGCGCGGTTGCGCTTCGATTTCGAGGCGGAGCTGGTAAGACTGAAAGCCGCCTAGCCGGGCGCTTCCGGCAATTCATCCACAATTTGTCCACAGGCCTCGCCGGGCGGGTCTGAGCCTGCCCGCTCAAAAAAAGACTCTCCCGGTTGACTCTGAAACCGGAATGGCGTTAACGTCCAAAGGAACACATCATGAACGAATAAATGCCGGTCGTGCCTTCCATTGTCACCGCAACCCGTGCGTCGAGGCAAAGGTTGGGCTTGCGCGCGCGTTGGTAGCCGGAAAGTCGCCGCGGGCCGCATTTCCCCTGTTATTTCCCCTGATAAACAGGGGAAACGGCCGGATGAAGAACGAACGCGCGACTTCTCCAAAGCGCGCGGATAACAGGCGGAGAACAGGCGGATTATCAGGCGAAAGAACAGGCGAAGATCAGGCGGCGGTATTGCCTGTACCGCGTTCGGAAAGGCGCGGTTTGGCTGGAATTTTTGGGCGGATAACAGGCGACGAAAATTTTGCGCAAAAAATGGAGCGCGGGCATCCTGCCCGCCTTCACAACACCGGCACCACCATGCGGGCAGGATGCCCGCGCTCCAAAACAAAACCCCGCCGCTTGTGCGACGGGGTTTTGCCCAATTCAAACTTCGCTCAGAAGCGCGACGCGGTGTGCACCATTTCGTCGCCGAGATCCTGGAGCGGGCCCAGCGGTTGGACCTTGTCCTGGAAGTTCTGGATGTTCGGATGACCGGCCATCACCTTATAGGCGACGCGTCCGTCCTGGATCAGCAGCATCACTTCGGCCGACCAGCCATAGCTCACCGTCGTGCGCTCGAAGCCCATCAGATCGAGGAACCAGTTTCCCGTGCGCTCCTGGTGCAGCCGCTCGGGGCGGAACACGAAAGCGGTGCAGCGGTCGCGCGCCTGGATGCAGGATTGAACCGCGGGATCGAGATTGTCGAACTTGATGGAGTCGCGCGGCATGAAGCGTTCGATCACGCCGAGATAGGAGAGCACTTCGACATTCGGAGAGTCGCCGGCGTCGAAGCCCATCTGCCCGAGATCGGAGGCGCGGGTGGCGCCAGGAGTCACCTGCTGATAGGCGACCTCGACGGCGCGGTAGTTCTTGAAGGTGGTGTTCTTGACGTCGGTCTGGCGCGGAAGGAGCCCGAGACCTCCGCATCCCACAAGCACCAGAGTGATCAGCATGCTCGCGATTACTCGCGCAGTCCGACGCGTGCCGTCTCGGCTATCAGAACCCATCTGCCCCCACCATTGTTAACTATTTGATAATACATTAGCGAAAACGAAAGCGATTGGGAAGCACCTTCTCTCCATCCGGTAACCAAGCGACATGAAATTGTTCGTGGGCCACGTTGCGCGGGCCGCGCACTCGCGCGGAGGTAGCAGCCGTTAACCATGCTGCGTACGCTTTCGGACGCGGCCCCGCGATGGCTGCCATCGCCGCGGCACATGGGGAATTTCCTCGGCTTCGCTGCAACGCACTTTAAGGTGCGGCCCGAAGGTTCGACCAGCTTCTCGGGGACGGGTTTTGCAGAACAGTCATATCCATTCGCGGCGCGGCATCGCGCTGAAGCTCGCCGCCACCCTCGCCTTCTCCTTGATGTATGCGGTCATCAAGCTGGCCGGCGCCGTGCCCGTGGGCGAAGTGGTGTTCTTCCGCGCTGTCTTCGCCATGGTGCCGCTGTTCGCGCTGTCGGCCGTCACGGTCGGGCCGTTCGCGATCATGCGCACGGCGCGGCCGTTCCGTCATGTCGCGCGCTCGATCGCGGGCATGAGTTCGATGTTTCTCAATTTCGCGGCGCTGGCATTGCTGCCGCTTGCCGACATCACCGCCTTCAGTTTCGTGGCGCCGATCTTCGCGGTGGTGCTGGCGGCCATGATGCTCTCCGAACATGTGGGTGCGTTCCGCTGGGGTGCGGTGCTGGCGGGTTTCGCGGGCGTGCTCCTGATGGTCGAGCCGCACGGCTTCGGACACTTCGCGCATTCGGGTTTTTCGCTCGGCGCGTTGCTCGCATTGGGCGGCGCGTTCCTCTCGTCCTTCGTCGTCGTTTTCATCCGCCAGATGAGCGCGACCGAACGCAGCGAAACCATCGTGTTCTATTTCATGCTCATCTCGGCAATCGTGGGCGCCGCCACGATGATCTGGTTCCGCGCGCCGCTCACCTGGTCCAACACGCCGTGGCTCGTGCTGTGCGGATTGCTGGGCGGCATCGGCCAGATCTGCATGACCTATTGCTACCGCTACGCCGAACCGTCGCTGCTGGCACCGTTCGATTATGTCGCGATGGTGTGGGCGGTGGCGCTGGGTTATTTCATCTTCGCGGAAATCCCCGAACCGATGGTGATGGCAGGCGCGGGAGTTGTCAGCGCGGCCGGCATCTTCATCGTCTGGCGCGAACGCAACCTGCACCGCGCGGCGCTGCTGGGAGAGGCACAGATTTTGTGATGCCGATCGTCGGCGCTTCTATCCGCTCAGCGCGGCGTGGAGGATGAGATCGATGCATTCGGCATAGGACAAATTCGCTTGCGCCGCCGCAGTCGCGAAACCCGAAAGGGGATCGAGGCACGGATTGGGATTCACTTCCAGGATCATCGGCGTACCGCCGGCATCGATGCGGAAATCGATGCGCGCGAAACCGCGCAGTCCCAACAGGCTCCAGGTCCTGCAAGCCAATTCGCTCAAAGCGCGATCGAGCGCGGGCTCGTTCCGCGCCGTTCCGAACACGCGCACGGTCTGCGCGCTGTCCGGCGATGCTTCGTCCCATTTTGCGGCATACCCAACGATCCGCGGCCGACCCTCCGACCAGGATTCGAACTTCATCTCCGGTATGGGGAGAACGTGCGGTGCATGTGCGCGCTCCAGCACCGCGACGTTGAACTCGCGGCCTTCCAGATAGGCCTCGGCGAACCAGCGGCCGCCATGAAGCGAAGCCGATTGCGTGGCGCGCGCTCGAACGCCCCTCCCCGAAACGACCGCGCCGTCGTCGAGGCCCAGAGATGCATCCTCCGTCGCCGATTTCACGATGTATTTCCGGTCGTCGCGCAGGCCGTTCCAGTGCGGCGGCTCGGACCAGTCGGCCGTGGGCAATTCGGCTGCACGCAGGATGTGTTTGGTCAGCGGCTTGTCGCCCGACAGCGCCATGGAAGCGGAGCTGCAGCCGGTATAGGGCACGCCGATGGTCTCGAACATCGCCGGCGCGAGCGGTGCGAAGGCTCCCAGCCCGTAGACGCTCTCGACCATATTGAAAACCGCCTCGGCCTTTGCCGCTTCAATCCGCGCGCGCACGATGGCAGGATCCGGATCGAACGGGGCCGCTGTCGCGTCGTGCCCGCGGGCTCCGAGCGCCTCGGCGATCGCGTGCGCCGTCGCCACCGTCTCCAGCTCGTCCGGCGCAGGATTGTCGCCCACAGCGGAATGAAGCACGAGCACGCGCATGGAGGTTCAAGGCGCGCGGAGTTCGGGGTGGCGGCGATGGAACGCCGCCATGATGCGTCCGATCAGATCGCGATAGCTCATGTTGCGGAAGCGCGCGATGAAGACCAGGTCGGAACGCTCCGGATTGAGGCCGGCGAGCGGATTGACTTCGATGAAGCTGGGCCTGCCGTCCGCATCGCATCTGAGATCGATGCGTCCGCCGTCGCGGCAGCGCAGCGCGCGCCAGGCCGCCAGCGCGACATTCGCCGCCGCCTCCCCTTCCGCACCTTCGACAAGCCGATAAGTCATGCGGTCTTCGTAGTGCTCCTTGTTCTCGTAACCGTAGCCATGCGCCGCCGCCTTGTCGCCGAAGATCACTTCCATCGCGCCCAGCGACTCCGCATCCGCGCCGGTGCCCACGATTCCCACGGTATATTCGCGGCCCGGCAGAAACGTCTCGACCAGCACCGGCTGACGGAAACGCGCGAGCAGATCGGCCGCCACGCGCGGGAGATCGGCCGCGTTGTCGACCTTCGAATCCGCATGAATGCCCTTACCCGAACCTTCCGCCACCGGCTTGAGGAACAACGGGAACGGCAGAGCGATGCGGCGCGCATCCTCCGCGTTTTCGATCACGGCGAAATCGGGGGTCGGCACGCCGTAAGCCCGCACGATGTGCTTCGTCATCGCCTTGTCGAGCGCCAGGGCCAGGGTCAGCGGATCGGAAAACACATACGGAATGTCATAGGCTTCGAGCAGCGCGGGGGCCTGAGCTTCCCGCGAAACACCCTTCAACCCCTCGCAGAAATTGAACACGCAATCCCAGCGCTCGCCGGCCACCAGCTTTTCGGCCAGCTTTCGAATGCCGCCGATGCGCACGGGTTCGTAACGGAGAGATTTCAGCGCATCGCACAGCGCTGCGATGGTGACTTCGCTGTCGAATTCCGCCGTTTCTTCCGCGCCATAACCCATTGCGAGGTACTCGGCTCGGAGGTCATAGGTGACCCCGATGCGCATGGGATCGGCTCCGCGCTATTTCGGCTTCGGCTTGTCGTTGCCGAGGGTGCCGCCGGGATCGGGATAGCGATAGACGCCGCCTTCGAAATTGCGCAGGAGCAGATCGTCGCCGTCGCGTCCCACCACCGAATCCGGCGCGATGAGAATCTTGCCGCCGCCGCCGGGCGCGTCGACGGCGAACATCGGCGAAGCGTAACCCGTCGTGTGCCCACGCAGCGAACGGATGATCTCGAGCCCCTTCTCCACCGTGGTGCGAAAATGGCTGGAGCCGCGGATCGGATCGCATTGATAGAGGTAATAAGGCTTCACCCGGCGCATCAGGAGGCCATGCATGAGCGGCTTCATGATCGCGGGATCGTCGTTGATGTCCTTGAGGAGCACCGTCTGGCTGCCGAGGGGAATGCCGGCATCCGCGAGCCGGGCAGTCGCTTCCGTCACTTCCGGGGTCAGTTCGCGGGGATGGGTGACATGGATGCTCAGCCACAGCGGATGATGCTTCTTCAACACCGCGACCAGGCTCTTGGTAATGCGCTGCGGCAGGACCATGGGGATTTTCGTTCCGATGCGCAGGAACTCGATGTGCTTGATGGCGCGGAGGCGTCCCAGCAGCCAGTCGAGCTTGTCGTCGCCGATGCTGAGCGGATCGCCGCCGGACAGAAGCACGTCGCGGATTTCGGTATGGGCCTCGAGATAGGCCAGCGCCTTTTCATATTGCCGCGTGGAAAACTGGTATTCGCCGCCCGGGTTGCCGACCATCCGCGACCGCGTGCAATAGCGGCAATAGGTCGAGCAGGTGCCGGTCGTGAGGAACAGCACGCGGTCGGGATAGCGATGCACGAGACCCGGCGCGACCGTATCGTGGTCTTCGCCCAGCGGATCGTCTTCCTCACCCGGCATCCGGATGAACTCTTCGCCGGTCATGATGTGGGTGCGCCGCAGCGGCTCCATCGGATCGTCGAGACCCATCAGGCTCGCATAATAAGGTGTGATGCCGACCGGCAGCGGGCCTTCATGCTTCGCGACGGCATCGTGCTCGTCGGCCGACAGACGGAAAATACGGGTCAGTTCGCCGAGGGTGCGGATACGGGCCTGGAACTGCCAGTGCCAGTCGTTCCATTCGGCGGTCGTCGTGCCGGGATAGAAGCGGCGGTAGAAGGCCCTCGTCTCCGGGCTGACGGGAAAACGCAGCGCCGTCTTCGCCTTGTGAGAGGCGCCGATCCGCGGAAGAGGTTGTGCTCGGTCAGACTGGGTGCCGGAACTGACGCCCGGCTTGGCTCGGACAGCCCGTGGCGGGGACTTCAGCTCTCGCCCCCGCAGCATCTGGAGACTCATATATGTCTCGTAACGCTCCTTACGTCACGCCTCGGAAGCCCCAGCGACCCCCCATCGAACGACGTGACGAACGCGTCGATGTTTAGAGGCTAATCCGAGTTCGTCAAGAGAAACTTACCGAATACTGGAATTCGCGGGCCGTTTGTTCAATAAAAGTGGCAAATAATGACGATGCATTATTGAAGTTACTTCAAGTAAAAACGCGTTGCGATTCGCGCCGTCCCGCCGTTCTCGTTTCACGAGTGCCGAGTGCATCGCGAGACGAAGCGACTTGCCGCCTTTCCGAACTCTCGCGCAATTTTTCGCAGACCATGCGTTGCGCGTATCACAAGAGGGGCGAGGTTTTCCGAACGCGCGACGAGGACTGACCCGACTCCGTCATCGCGGATTCTGTGGACCGCGATAATCGCGCGCATCGTAGACACGGATGATCCGCTCGTGGCGCCCGCCGATGGGAATGTCGATCGTCTCTTTGAGCGTCGCCGAATCGAAACTGGGGAGGACCTCGGACGCATCCTCCGGTATCACGAGGAGGAGCACATGGGTTGCGGGACGGGTGAGCCGCATCGTCATCTCGAAGTGATTGGTCTCGCTCGTGTCGCGGTCCCAGATGCGGACCCGGGACCGCGTCGGTCCGGCATAGTACAGAAGTTCGGCAACCAGGCTGCGGTTTTCGGTGACGACGTAGTCGTAAGGCGTGCGCGCGACTTCAGCGATCACGGCGTCCCCGATCGTCTTCCAGCCCTCCTGCCGCTTGAAGCTGTTGCCGGCGCCGATCGCGTCCGCGAAGGGCGGAATGACGAGAATGATCCACAGAACCACCATGACAAAGCCGTCGATGGCCAGAGACGGCCACAATGCCCAGCGCGTGCTCCAGCGCCGAAGCTGCTCCACGGCAAGCGGCGTGCCTGCAACATAGGTTGCAGCGGCCCAATTGGCATTGGCTTCCGAGATGAAGGACTGCGCGATCATGAGAACCAGTGGCGGCAGGCAGAACGCCACAAGAATGAGTTCCGGACGCGAGCGCTGCGCCTCACGAGCGATCCGCCAGAAACCCGCGAGCAGTCCCGCCATCATCAGCGGGCCGAAAACCCCGAATTGCCCACCGACGAATCCCGCGATGCCGGCCAGGCTGAACCTCGCATGGCTCCAGCCGGCGTTCGATTCCGTGTGCGCGACCGTGGGAAATCCATGCGTCGCGTTCCACACCACATTCGGCGACAGGATGGCGGCCGCGATCGCAAGGATCGTCAACCCTCTTAGGCTGAAAATCAGCCGGCGTACCGACGGCGCAACGATCACAGCGACAGCGGCGCCGAGCGCGAAATAGAGCATGGCATATTTGGCCAACAGGCCGAACCCGATTGCGGCACCACACAGGATCGGCCATTTCCAGGAGGCTTCGTCGAGCGCGCGCAAGAAGGCGTAGAGCGCCAGCGCCCAGAAAAAAAGCAGCGGCACGTCGGTCGAGATCAAGCCGGACGAATACGAGATTCCCGGCAATGTGAGATAGGCGAGCGTGCTCCATAGCGCGGTGCGCGGCTGCTCCGGAAAACCTTTGCGCGCAATTTCGAAAACGACGAGCGAAGTGGCGCCGTGCAGAAGGGGCGATGCAATTCGGATCGCCCATTCGGCATTGCCGAACAGTGCCGTCGTGAGCCTTACGATGAAAGCGATGAGCGGCGGCTTCGAGAAATAACCCAGCGACAGCGACTGGGCCCACCACCAATATTGCGCTTCGTCGGGATAAAGCTGCAGCGGCGAAAGAATCAATACCACCACGCGCACGAGCGTCACCGCGAGCGCGGCTAAGAGTGCGATTCTCCAGAGAGCGGAAACGTCTTCTGTTGTGGCCATGATCTCCTACTGGGCCGGCGGCGTTGCAATCTGCGGCGCGGCCGTCACGCGGTAAAGCGTCAGATGCACGGAATGGCCGCGCGAATAGTCATATCCCGAAAGCCCATCGACCATCGCGGACGGCGCGTGGAGTGCGGCGAGAACCCCAAGAAAATTCGACCGTTCGTGATCCTCGACCATCACAAGACCTCCCTGTCGCGCGGCAAGATCCGCGGCGGCGATGCCCGTTTCGAGTCGCGTGTTCGTGCCCAGAAGAAACACAAGGCTGGGCTCGACATAGCCCGCCAACACGACCGGGGGATCGTTGGGCCTGGAATCTTTTGCAATCAATTCCGCCGCGCGCGGGCTTGTCCGGATGGGCGACAGGTTCGGTGCCACACCCACAGTGAGGACGGGATAGACGATGATCGCCGCCAGAATTCCGAGAAGCGCCGCGGCGGGAAGTTTGCGCCGCGCCAGCATGATCGCGGCAGCGGTTCCCAATGCGGACACGACGCCGATGCCGATCACCACAAACGGGGAAACGTCCTCTCCGAACTTCCACGCCGCCACTATCGGCAGCGCCGCAAGCGCAAGACAGACAACAAAAAAGAGAGCGCACGCGACAAAGCGGGCAATGCGCGCGCGACGCGATTCATCCAGCAGCGCGGGCCGCATCGCCCACAACGCACCCAGCATGGCGAGCGCGGGATAAGCGGGGAGAACGTAATGCGGCAGTTTCGTCGGCACGAGTTCGAACAGCAGCCAAGTCGCACCCGCCCAGGCGAGCAGATAGCGCGGCGCATCCTGCTTTCGAAACGTAATGCCGAAGACGATTCCCGGCAACGCAAGCAGCGTGGCCGGCCATAAGGTCAGGCTCGAAAGCAATAGAAAATAGCCGGGCAGCGCGCCATGGGATTCCTGACCGCCGATGATCTTGTTGGCGAAATCGTGCCCGAGCGATTGCTGGTAGAACGCTCCGTGACTTTCGATGCCGATGGCAATCGCCCATGGCGCGACGAGGACCACCGCCAACGCAATCCCCAGCGCCGGACGGAGCGATTTCAGCCAGCGCCAGTCGCGGTCCCACAGCGACACGGCCGCGAAGGTGACGCCCAGCACTGCCAGGATTACGGGGCCTTTGACGAGGATGCCCGCCGCGACCGCCACCCATCCGGCGAGCACGAACCCGAGTCCGGGCGGCTGGCGCGTTGCATCGCGCGCCGCGAGATAGACGCGCAGGAAGACCGCCTGCGCCGCCAGAATGGTCGCCAGCAATACGGCATCGGTGGTCGCAATCTTTGCTTCCGCAGTCATCAGAAGCGTTGCGCCCAGGAGCGCCGCGGCCAGGAGCGCCACCTCGGGCGATGCAAAAGCCCGCGCGCACCAATAAGCGAACAGCAACGCCAGAAAGCCGCCCAGCAGCGACGGCAGACGATAGGTCCAGATCTCCGTGTGCGCGGGGCCGCCGAAGACTTTCGTCGAGGCCGCCTGCAGCCAATAGATGCCGATGGGCTTGTTGTAGCGCGCGCCTTCGCTAAAGCGGATATCGACCAGGTTTCCCGTCTCGACCATCTGCTTGGAGGCCTGCGCGAATCGGCTTTCGTCGCGGTCGAGCGGTGGCAACGTGAAAAAGCCCGGAACCCAGGCGACGAGGCACAGGAAAAACAATGTCGCCGCGGGCCAGCGGGCGAGCCGCCGGAGGACGACGGTCGGGAGCGCTGCAGCCTCGGTCATGGATGGAACGCCTTTTGAAGCCATCAACGGGGTGAAACACGGGGACCGGCAAGATGCGCCGTCTTGGCACAGGCCTATTTCTGTCCGACGCGGGCCTGTATAAGGCGCCCGCCGCGCGCAGCCGCGAGAACCCCTCAAGCCCGACATCGCGGCTACGCGGTTCGGCCGCACGCAGCCTATTGTATGACGGTATCGAACGGAACCTCAGCATGGCGGTCACGCTCTCGGTAGTCGTGCCGGTCAAGGATGAAGCCGAAAATGTGGAGCCGCTGGCGCGCGAGATCGCGGCTGCGGTGGCCGGCGAAGCTGCGCCCGAGTTGATTTTCGTCGACGACGGCTCGACCGATTCGACGGCCGCCGTGCTCAAAGCGCTGAAGACGAGCCTTCCTTTGCTGAGGGTGATCTCCCACGGCCGCAACACGGGACAGAGCCGCGCGGTGCGAACCGGCGTTCGGGCCGCGCGCGCCGACATCGTTGTGACTCTCGACGGCGACGGCCAGAACGATCCCGCGGACATCCCGCCGCTGGTCGCCATACTGCGCGACGGGGCAGATGCCGCACGCATCGGACTCGTGCAAGGCGTACGGGCACGTCGCGAAGACAACGTCCAAAAACGCGTCGCATCGCGCCTCGCCAATCGTTTCCGCCGCTGGATGCTCAACGACGTCGCCACAGATGCGGGCTGCGGTCTCAAGGCGTTCCGCCGCGACGAGTTTCTCGCCCTTCCCTATTTCGATCACATGCATCGCTACATGGTTGCACTGTTCCTGCGCGAAGGCAGCGAAGTGCGCTTCGTCGAAGTCAATCATCGCCCGCGCCTGCACGGCGCTTCGAAATACGGCGTCATCGATCGTGCGCTTGTCGGCGTCAACGATCTACTCGGCGTGCGCTGGCTGCAAAAGCGTTTCCGGGGCGTCCTGGATCCCAAGGAGTTGTGAGATGGCTGCTCACGTCGCTGCCTGGTTCACCATCGAGCACATATGGCTGCTCACCGGCTTCGCAGGCCAGGGCCTTTTTGCTTCGCGCTTCATCGTGCAGTGGTTTCAGAGCGAGCGCGAGGGACGTAGCGTCATCCCAATCGCCTTTTGGTATTTCAGTCTGGTGGGCGGAATTGTGACGGTCGCTTACACAATTCATTTGCAAAGCGTGCCGCTTATTCTCGGCCAGGGCTCCGGCCTGGTCGTCTATGGCCGCAACCTCTTTCTGATCTACCGCGAGCGGAACCTGCTCAGGCAGGCGGCCCATGCGGAACCGGGAGCCTGATCGGCCGTTTACCAAATAACGCCTTGCGCCGCCTGGGATGCCCCAGTTTTGCCCTAATATGATACAAGGGTGAGTGCCGCTGGGGCCGATTGGGGAGTATTTCCGATGTTACGCGCTTTTCCGCTTCTTTTGATCATGGTCGTTCTTTACGCGCTGCTGAATTTCGGCGGCGGGATGTTCGCGCATCACGACATGCACACTTTCATGGATCGCGAGATTCTGAATATCGGGCTGATCTCGACCGACCACTGGAGCTTCCGGGTCGGCGATGCGTTCCTTCTCGTTTCGCTGGTACTTCTGTTCGTGGAAGTGGTGAAAGCGACGCGCACGACCACGAAGGAACTGATCAACCACGGATTGTCGATGCTGACATTCGTGATCGCGCTGATCCTGTTCATCACGGTCAAGGGTTTTGCGACCTCGACCTTCCTGCTGATGACGTTCATGACGCTGTTCGATGTGATCGCGGGCTATACGATCTCGGTCGTCGCCGCCGAACACGATCTCGGCATGGGCAAAGCCGGAACGGACTGACGGTTCGCGGAATTTCAAATCGCGACGGGCGGGCCTTTGGTCCGCCCGTTTCGCGTTTATGCCGCCAGAATGCTGCGCGCGACGGCTTCCGCGACTTTGATCCCGTCCACACCGGCGGAAAGGATCCCGCCCGCGAAGCCCGCGCCCTCGCCCGCCGGATAAAGACCCTTCGTGTTCAGGCTTTCGAATTCCGCATTGCGGCCGATACGGATCGGCGACGAGGTGCGGGTTTCGACCCCGGTCAGAACCGCGTCGTCCATCGCGAATCCCGGAATCTGGCGGCCGAACGCGGGCAGCGCTTCGCGGATCGCCGCAATCGCGTAATCGGGAAGACAATTGGACAAATCGGTCGGAGTGACTCCCGGCTTGTAGGAGGGAACGACTGAGCCCAATGACGTCGATGCGCGACCGGCGAGAAAATCGCCCACGCGCTGCCCCGGCGCCGCGTAGGTTCCGCCACCCGCCACGAAGGCGTGCTTCTCGAGCCGACTTTGAAGATCGATGCCGGCCGGAGCGTGCCCCGGATAATCCGTAGGCACGATGCCGACGACGATCCCGGCATTCGCGTTTCGCTCGTTGCGCGAATATTGGCTCATGCCGTTGGTGGCGACGTGGCCTTCTTCCGACGTGGCCGCCACCACCGTGCCGCCGGGGCACATGCAGAAGCTGTAAACCGTGCGACCATTCGAACAATGATGCACGAGTTTGTAATCGGCGGCGCCGAGAATCCTGTTGCCGGCGAATTTCCCGAAACGCGCGCGATCGATCAGCGATTGCGGGTGCTCGATGCGAAAGCCGATCGAAAACGGCTTGGCCTCGATCGAGACGCCGCGGTCATGGAGCATCCGGAACGTGTCGCGCGCGCTGTGTCCCACGGCCAGCACGACATGAACGGCCGCAATATGTTCGCCGCTCGCGAGCACCACGCCGCGGACCCGCCGCGCACCATCCGGGCCGGTCTCGATTTCGAGATCGTCGACGCGGCTTTGAAAGCGATACACTCCGCCCAGCGCTTCGATCGTAGCGCGCATGCTCTCGACCATCTTCACCAGCCGGAAGGTGCCGATATGGGGGTGCGCTTCGGTGAGGATCTCAGGCGGCGCGCCGGCGGCGACGAACTCCGTCAGCACCTTGCGGCCCAGATGACGCGGATCCTTGATCTGGCTGTAAAGCTTGCCGTCGGAGAATGTGCCTGCCCCGCCTTCGCCGAACTGCACATTCGATTCCGGATCGAGCACACCGCGGCGCCACAGACCCCAGGTGTCCCTGGTGCGCTCGCGCACCACTTTGCCGCGATCGAGGATCAGCGGCTTAAATCCCATCTGCGCGAGGATCAGCGCCGCAAACAACCCGCAAGGCCCCGTGCCGATCACAATGGGACGGGATTTGAGACCTTCCGGCGCGCGCGGCCCGAAACGGTAATCGATGTTCGGCGTTGGCTGCACCCGCGCATCGCCGGCACAGCGCGCAAGAACCGCTTTCTCGTCGCGCAAATCGACATCGACCGAATAGATCAGCACAATCGCCGACTTCTTGCGCGCATCGTGGCCACGGCGAAAAACGGAGAAACTCGACAACTCGCGCGCCGGCACGCGCAACCGCTCCAGGATCGCCGCACGCAACGCGTCAGGCCCGTG
>JBEKDC010000064.1:0-13929 GCA_050014535.1 Rhizomicrobium sp. | reverse complement strand
GTGGGATGCTGCAATGCCCAGGGCAGGATGCCTTCGCGGAATTCCGTCACCTGCAATCCGTCGCGCACGACGATCGCATCCTTGCCGATCAGGTCGATGCGGCTGATATGGCTGTCGAGATTGACGCGGATGCAGGGCCAATTGAGGTGCGAAGCGACCTGTTCGATATGCGTGGACTTTCCCGTGCCGTGATAGCCCTGGATCATCACGCGGCGGTTGAACGCGAAGCCGGCGAGAATGGCGAGCGTCGTTTCACGATCGAATTTATAGGCCGGGTCGCGATCCGGCACATATTCGGTCCGCGTCGAAAACGCCGGCACCTTCATCTTGGCGTCGATGCCGAACGCGGCGCGCACGTCGATGGTTGTATCGGGCACGGACGCGGGGTCGAGGCCCTGGGGCTCTGGGGTCATGGGAAAGAAATGTCCGGTTCAATTTCGAGGGCGGGGCGCGCCCGCAGCCGCCGGGGGAGAGAGGGCGTTGGCGAAGACGCGCCTCAGGTAAGTCCGGCCGCGCGCAATACGCTATAGGCCTTGATAACCTTTTTCAGACGCTCTTCGGCGCCCCGATCGCCGCCGTTAGCGTCAGGATGGAACCGCTTTACCAGTTCCTTATACCGCGCCTTTATCTCCTGCAAGGTCGCGGCTGCCTCGAGATTAAGCATCTCGAGCGCCTGCAATTGTACACGCGTGAGTTGGCGAACCGGGCGGCGCACCTCTTCCTCGACTTCGCCGAAAACGGCGAATTTGTCTTCGAAGTGCTGCCCGTCGCGCATGCGGGCCGAACGCCGGCCCAAAGGCCAGGTCGGGCGGTGGCCGGTCATCGCGTCGACGCGGAAGGCGGCGATCTGGTCCTCGTTCATGCCGTTGAAATAATCCCACGATTCATTGTGGGCGCGGGCATGTTCCAGGCAGAACCATAAATGCTCGCTGAGGCTCTCGCGGCTTTTCGGCACGCGATGGCTGCCCTCCAGTTCGCATTCCGGCCGCGCGCAACGCCGCATCTGGACAGGCTTCGCCTTTTCCGGCGGCTTGATCCGCATGTCCTTGCCGAGGCGCGGTTTGTATCCCGATTTTGCCATTGTGCGATTATGGGTCTCAACAATGAAAAAACAAGAAAACGATGTGCTTGACAGGCGGTCTTCCTGCGTGAAGGAAACAGGATATGACAGTTGCGGAAACCATTCGCGAGAAATTGATCGCAGCGTTTGCGCCCGGCGAACTCATCATCGAGGATGAGAGCGCGCGCCATGCCGGCCATTCCGGAGCACGGCCGGGTGGAGAGACGCACTTTCAAGTCCGTATCGTTTCGGCCGCATTCGAAGGCGTGAGCCGCGTCGAAAGACAGCGGCGCGTCTATGCAGTGCTTGCAGACGATATGCGCGGTTCCGTGCATGCGTTGGCGCTGACGACATCGACGCCGGCGGAAGCCGCGCGTGCTCAACCCACCGGTTGAACGAGTTCCGTGGCTGCATTGGGCGGGATCACCCGAAGCGCCGTGATCTGGTTGCGCTGGCGGCGCAGCACTTCGAATTCGTAGCCGTAGAACGCAAAGCGCTGTCCCGGTTCGGGGATCGTGCGCGCTTCGTGAATGACGAGACCTGCGATGGTCGTCGCTTCTTCGTCGGGCAGGTTCCAGTCGAGCGCGCGGTTGAGTTCGCGCACGGGCGTGGCTCCCTCGATCGTGTAGGAACCGTCGGCCTGGCGGCGGAATCCCGCGGGTTCCGGCGCCTCGTGCTCGTCGGGGATATCGCCGAAGATTTCGTCGAGAATGTCGGCCAGCGTGATCAGTCCCTGGAGAGCGCCGTATTCGTCCACCACCAGCGCAAAATGCGAGCGCTTCTCGCGAAACGCGCGCAGCTGCTCTTCCAGGGTCGTCGTGTCGGGCACGAACCATGGCGGCGTCATCAGCGACAAGAGATCGAATTCCTCCGGCTCGCCCCGGCGCTGGACGAACCGGCGTACGACGTCTTTGGTGTGCAGCACGCCGACGATGTTGTCCGGCGTGTCGCGCCAGACGGGCACGCGGGTGTGGTTGGCGGCGATCAGCGCGTCGAACAATGCTGTGGGTTTCTGATCGGCTTCGATGGCGACCATGTTCTTGCGATGCATCATCACATCGCCGATCTTCAGGTCCTTCAGGTCGAGGATGCCGCCGATCATGTCGCGATGCTCGCGCTGCACGCCGCCTTCGATGTGGTGCAGGTCGACGGTTCCGCGGATGTCTTCGTGCGGCGGCAACGCGGCTTCGTCTTCCGCCTCCTCCTGCACGCCCGCGAGCGCGAGCACCCGCCAGACGATGAATTGCACCCAGCGCACGACGGGAGCCAGCACCAGCACGATCGGACGCAGGAAATAGCCGACCGTCAGTGCGAACCTGTCTGTCCTGGCAATGGCGAGAGTTTTCGGCAGCACCTCGGCAAAAACCAGAATGACGAACGTCACCAGAACCGTCGTGACGGCGATGGTGCGGGGACCGAAGGTGGCGGCCAGCATCAGGGTCGCGAGCGACGAGATCAGGATGTTGATGAAAGTATTGCCCAGGAGCAGTGCGCCGATCATGCCTTCGCGATCGGCCAGCAGCTTGTTGACGTCCTTCGCCGCGCGCGAGCCGTCTTTCTCCATCTGGTGCATACGGCCGCGCGATACGGCAGTAAGAGCCGTCTCGGAGCCGGCGAAAAAGGCCGAGACGAAGAGAAGCAGCACGATCGCTGCAATCGCGAGCGGATAGGTCATGGCAATATCCTTGGAGCGAGACGAAAGACTATAACGGAATCGGGAGCGGTTGGGCGCAGTTCTAGCTCGTCTTATCTAAGAAATCATCCGTTTTGGCAGGATTGGCGGCGCTCACGGCCATGACACCAACGGCGCCAAAGATGAAGTGCGAAGTCGAATCCCGGCGCTTTCGTGCGTTCATCAATGCATGCCGGCCACTCTGGTAAGTGACGCCATGTCGGCCGCAGACAGATCGAGATGTGCGGCGATAGTGAATTGCTTCTGCGCTCCGGTCTTGTCGCCGGACCACAGCAGCGCCTCGCCCCATTTGAGATGCAGGCGTCCCCAGTTGGTTGCGTATTTGTTTGCCTCCTCAAACTTCGCGAGCGCAAGGTCGGAGCGTTTCTTGGCGATCAGCGCTTCGCCCCACATTTCCAGCGGATCGGCGAAGTGCGGGCCTTTCTTGTTTGCGCTTGCGAATTTCGAAATGGCGGTATCGTAGTCGGCCTTCGCGAGCAGCATCGCGCCCCAATCCGTATCGGCAAACGGGATGGATGGCGCACGCGCCGATACCATTGCGAACCACTGCGCCGCGCCCTTCCAGTCTTGGTTGAGAACCGCAATGTTGCCCCGCATGTGCGCGCACAGATCGCAATCGAGCGGCGTCTTGCCGATCAGCGCCATCGCGCCTTTCATGTCGCCGGTGTGCGCCAGCGATGCCGCGGTGTAGGGCCAGATCCGTCGCGACAGAGTGACGGGCGTAAAAGCCGGAGAATAGGCCGTCACGTTTTCGGTTTCCTTCAGAAGGCTTTCGAACCGCGCGGTCTTTGCAATGACGGCAGTCCATTCATTCAAATTGTAAAGCACGCCGATTTCAAAGATGTCGTAGTTCACGAGCCCGATCCGGGAGGCGGGAACGGGAAGGCTGTTCCAGGCAACGCGCGCCGGCCCCGCTTCATGAACCAAAGCGCGATCGTTCGCCATCGACCAGCGCATGAAATCGGCATTGTGCGCGTATTCGGGTGCGAGTATCCCCTCCATGCTTCGACGCTGTGCTTCGTCGTAATCGCCCGTCAGGTTGGCGGCGAACGCACGGCGTGCGAGTAAGCTGATGGCGCTGGCGCGCGCGCTCATTTCCCCGTCACCATGAGAAAGCAGCTCAATGCACTTTTGCGCCGCCGCAAGCGCAGCCTCGTCATGGCCAAGCCATGCTTGTTCGTTGGATATGTTCAGGTAGGGAAGCGCGAAGCGCGGCGCGAGCGGAATGGCCTCGGCCTGAATGTCCGGGGCGTACAGCGGGTCGGCGAATTCCGCGCCCGTGCCGATCGCCATATACGCCCAGATGCGATCCCGCAATGATCCGGACTGCACCAGCTTCAGAAAAATTTGGTGTGGAGACGCTCCGTTCAGAGCCGGATGTTCGGTGATGTAGACGCCGAAGCGAAATTCCTGCGTGCGCGCATAGACGGCTTCGGCCGCCTTCTGCATCAGCGTATCGAGGTCGCGTTCGCTTCCCTGCACCGTGTCGCCGGCATTGCCGGTGGCACGTACCGTCACGGCGAGGCCGTCCGGCGTGCGATAAACCTCGCCTGAAATATGCGTTTGATGGCCAAACCAGGCCGTCAGCATGCGATAGAATTCGCTGACCGAGACGCCGGTGTCGGGAATCTGGATCTTGATATCCGTGCCCCAGTTGTTGGCATAGGAATCCGCCGGCCGCGCGGAGTCGGTTTCCGCCTGCAGGGAGGTAAGTTTGTCCTGCAGTTGCGCGGCGACCGCCTCGCCGGTGATCCCGCGCTGCGCAAGATCGGACGGCACGCTGAAAGCTTCGATCACAAGGCTGTTGTCATGCGCGGCGGACCAGATGGCGGCGCCGATGGCCGTTACGATCAGCGCGCCCACCGCCACCAGCATGATCTGCAGCGCGCCTTTCATCTGGTCATTGAAACGGCGCCAGCGCAAATGCGAGAGCTCGAAGGTATTCTCCTCGAAAAGATTCTGCTTTTGCAGCCTGGCAAGCTCGGTCTGCTCGCGCAGATACGCGCGCGCTTCCGCCGACGCCTCGCCGTTCATCGCAATGCCCACCGCCGCTGCATCGCCGCCACCGCCAGGCGTTGGGTGTTCGTTTTCCTCAGCCATGGAGTCCCTGCATTCTGTCGAATTCCGTTCTTTCCGACGGCGTGAGATCGAGGCCGGACGCTGCGGCGAATTGTTTCGCAGCTTCGGTCTTGTCTCCGGCCCACAGCAGCGCCTCGCCCCATTTGAGGTACAGCCGGCCCCAGTTCGGCGCGTATTTGTCCGCTTCCGCGAACTTCTCGAGCGCGAGGTCGGAGCGGTTTTTACGGATCAACGCTTCGCCCCACATTTCCAGCGGATCGGCGAAATGCGGGCCTTTCTGATTGGCGAGTGTGAACTTCGCAATCGCACCGTCCGGCTTGCCGCGCGCCAGCAGCGCGGCGCCCCATTGCGTGTAGGCAAATGGAATCGATGGTTGCCACGCGGCCGCGCGCGCGAACCAGTAATCGGAGTCGGAGCGCCGACCCTCGAGTTCGCGAATCTGGGCACGGTAAAGAAGACACACATAACAATCGGCCGGCGTTTCGGCGATAAGCCTTTCGGCTTCCGCGAAGCGATGAAGTCGTGCCATGCTATACGCCACAAGCGGTATTTCCGTCGCCTGGGCCAGCGAGCGCCGGGCCGGCGAGCGCGACAGGAAGGACGCAACTTCGGTCTGGTGCTCGCGCAGCACCGCCTGCCAGTCGTCCTGCGCCATCGCGACAAGCATGCGTCCCCAGATGGCATCGAACTCGACGGCCCGCGGATTGACGCCGACCGATTCCGCGGACGTATTTGCAATGGTCGCGCGCGCCGCCGAAATGTCATGCATCCCAAGCTCGGCGCGCGCGAGCATGGCGTGCAGATTGTAGGTGGCGCCCTGCGGCCCGAATTCCACCTGGTCTTGCCACAGCCGCTGCGCGGTCCGGAAATCGCCGAGATTGAGAGCGACGAAGGATTGCACGCGTTCCTTGACGATCGGCACGGCGTCCTCGCGGACTCCACCGTGTCCTGGCCGCGACAGCAGCGGCTCCACGGCGTGCAAAGCGGCGATCGCCGCTTCGGGCCGGCTGAGCTTGTCGAGCGTGAGGCCCACGTTCTGACCTGCCAGATATTGGTCGGGCCAGCGGCGGAACATCTCCTGCATTCCCCGGAGACGCGCGTAGACGCCGCCGCTATCCTCGAGCGCGTTCGACCAGCCGAGCCAGCCCCACGGGCGTTCGGAAGGCGGCCCATGATCTCTGAGCGCGACGAAAACCGCTATGCCTTCGGCGTTGCGGTTGTGCTCCCTCAGCCACGCGCCGTAGCGGTAGGGCTCAGTGTAGCTGTAAATGGATTCCGCCAGCTTCTGCACCAATGCATCGATATCGGTATCCGGCCCCGATGCCGTTCCGTTGCCCTGCGTTCCCGCGCGCGCGGTGAGGGAGAGACCCGCCGCATTGCGCACGACCTCGCCCGTGATGCGCGTCGGGTGGCCGAGCGTTTCGCGCAAATAGCGGTCGAGATCGCCGAGCGAGACGCCGGTTTCCGGAATCTGAACCTTGATGTCGTCGCCCCAGAAATTGGCAAAGGTTTTCGGATCGCGCTGAGAATCCGTTTGGGCCTGCATGGCGGCCAGCCGGTCGAGCAGCTTCGAGGCTATGACCTGGCCGGTGAGTCCGCGCGCGGCGAGGTCCGGCGGAACGGAAAATGCCTCGATGACGAGACCCTGGTCGTTCGTTGCGTTCCAGACCATGACGCCGAAGGCGCCCACGACGACCAGCAGGAACAGTCCGATAGCGATTTCAAGCGCCATCTTGGCGTATTCGCTGAAGCGGCGAAGGCGCAGATGGGAAAGCTGGAGACGCTGCTCTTCGGCAAAGCTGCTCTCTTCCTTGAGCAGCCGCTCCTTTTGCAGGCGCAAAACATCGGCCTGTTCGCGCAGTAATGCGCGCGCATCATTTGTCAGCGCGGAGTTGTCTCGCACTTCGTCGAGCGCAAGCGCAATCGCGGCCGGACTACCGGCAATGTTTGTCGGCCCACTCTCGGTTTCCTCAGTCACACCGCCCCCTCGGCTTGCCGGACGCCACTATAGCGAACGATTTCCGCGGATGAAGCCGAAACTGGACGGTAGCGGCCAACTGCGATCGGGGAGCGTCAAACCCGTCATGAACGAAGAAGGCTATGCCGCCAAAATCTCGCGGACGGCTTCGATCTGCACGTCGGCGGTGACGAAGGCGCGGCCGATCCCGCGCACCAGCACGAAGGTCAGCTTGCCGTCGCGGGCTTTTTTGTCATGCGCCATGTGGCCGAGCAGCGTGTCGACATCGGGTCGCGGGCCTACGATGTCGGCGATGGCAGCGGGTAGGTTGCTGGCACGCAAATGTCGCTCGATCCGAATCGTGTCCGCGGGTGGCGAGAGTCCCAGCCGCGCCGAAAGCCGGAAGGCCAGCGCGGTTCCGATCGCGACGCCTTCGCCGTGCAGCAGGCGAGTCGAATAACCGGTCGCCGCTTCGAGCGCGTGGCCGAAGGTGTGACCGAGATTGAGGAGTGCGCGGTCTCCCGTCTCGCGTTCGTCGCGCGCCACGATATCGGCCTTCATGCGGCAGGAATGCGCCACGATGCGGGTGAGGGCGGCGGCGTCGCCGGCGAGCCCTTCGGCGCCGTGTGCCTCGAGCCACGCGAAGAATTCGGCATCGCCCAATGCGCCGTATTTCACCACTTCGGCGTAACCCGCACGCAACTCGCGCGGCGGCAATGTCGCGAGCAATCCGACATCGGCGATGACGATGCGCGGCTGATGAAACAGCCCCACGAGATTCTTGCCTTCGGTCGTGTTGATTGCCGTCTTGCCGCCGACGGAGGAATCGACCTGCGCCAGCAATGTCGTGGGAATTTGCGCGAAATCGATGCCGCGTTTGAGCACGCCGGCGGCGAAGCCCGTCAGATCGCCGATCACGCCTCCGCCCAGCGCCACGATCAATCCGCCGCGCTCGACGCCGGATTGCACCAGCGCCGTGCAAAGACGTTCGAGGCCCGCGAAACTCTTTGTCGCTTCGCCGGCCTCGACAACGATCGGATGCACGGACAGGCCCGCGTTTTTCAATGACGCGGTCAACGCATCGAGATGGAGCTTGGCGACATTCGTGTCCGTCACCACGGGAACGGTCTTGGCCGCGAGCGGCGCCAGCAGCGCGCCTGCATCGGCGAGCAAGCCTGCGCCGACATGAATGTCATAGCTGCGCGCGCCGAGCCCGACGGAGATCCGCTCGCTCATGCCGGCTCCAGCAGCCCGCGGGACTCCAGCGCCGCGATGATGCGTTCGACGGCGGCGTTGTGAGGGCCGTCTTCGCTGTCGACCGAGAAATCCGCTTCGGCATAGATCGGCTCACGCTCGACAAGCAGCTTCTCGAGAATCTCGCGGGGGTTTCCGTTGCGCAACAGGGGGCGAGTATCGCGCCGGCCCACGCGCGCCAGCAGAAGTTCCACCGGCGCCCGGAGCCAGACCGACACCGCGTCGGCCCGGATGCGCTCGCGCGTGGCCTCGTTGATGAAGGCGCCTCCGCCGGTGGCCAGCACGTGGGGCGCTTCACTCAGCAACCGGCCGATCACTTTGCGCTCGCCTTCGCGAAACGCGTCCTCGCCGAAGCGCTCGAAAATGTCGGAAATGGTGCAGCCGGCCGCGGTCTCGATCTCGCTGTCCGCGTCGCGGAAGGCGCAGCCCAGCTTTGCCGCGAGCCTGCGGCCGACCGAGCTTTTGCCCGCGCCCATCATCCCCACAAGGGCAACCGTGCGTTTCAAGCGGCTCATCTTGTCCTTCGCTTACACGGCCTTTGCGCCGGCTGCCAAGCGGGACTTGCGCGGCCGCCTCCAATTCCGCCACAAAGGCCCGGCAGAATTCTCAAGCGGGGGCAATGGAGTCGGTGGCAGACATGGGTTGGACGGCGCGTATTACTCTGGCGATCCTTGTACTCGTGATTGTGGGCGCCGGCGCGCTCGCATTCTATGCCTCCTCGTCGAAGCCGCCCCACCGGACCTATGAGCAGGTCATTCCCAATGACCGTTTCCATGGCTGACGCGAAACGGGCTGCGCTGGCCGCAGTCCTGATCGCGTGGCCTCTCATGGCGTGGTCCCAATACGCCTGGGCTCAAACCCCTCCAGGCGACGATTCTCCAACTGCGACCGAGGCGCCACGCCAGCTTCCGGGCTCGGCCGTCGAGCAGAATCAGCTTCCGCCGCCGGAGTCCGGTTCCGGTCCCCCTGCCGGCAGTTCCAATGTCGTGGTGGCGCCTTTAGGCGCGCCGGAGGGTCCGGCCGCAGGCCTGCTCGATTCGAGCAATGGCGGTTTGGGCTCCGACATCTGGACGGGCACCTCGCGCGAGGAGATCGACACTTTGCTCGCGCGGTTGCCGGTCGCGTCGCCGGTCTATTCCGAGCGCGAACTCGCGCGCCGCTTGTTGCTGACGACTGCGAATGCGCCCATCGGTGCCGCGCCGCATGCGTTCCTGACGGTCCGGCTGCAGGCTCTCCTGAAGGCGGGATTCGTTCTGGAAGCTGCCATCCTCGCCGCACACTCGCAGGTCGCGGACGATCCGGAATTTGCCCGCGCCGCCGCCGACGCGATCCTGTTCGCCGGACACGCCGACGACGTATGCGGCAACGCGACCGCCATGCGGTTGCAGAACGCCGACCGCTTCTGGATGGAATTGCGCGCCTATTGCTACGCCATCGGCGGCGACAACGCTGCCCTCGATCTGACGCGCAGCGTGATGGCGGCGCAGAACGCGGACGACAAGGCGTTCGATATTCTTCTGAGCGATGCGCTGTCCCACAAGGCCGTCGATCCCGGACCGATTCCCAATCCGACGTCGCTGCATCTGTTTCTGTTGCGGCAAGCAGGATTGCCGGTAAGCGTGGGGCTCGCGAAACAGCTGGGCACACCCGCGCTGCTGCTGGCGATGGACGATGCGAGAAATCCTCCGGAGGATCGCGCGTCCGCCGCCGAGATCGTATTGCGCGCCGGTGCGCTGCCGATGGCGCATCTGATCGCGGTTGCGAATGCGCAGACTTTCACACCCGAGCAGCTTGCGACGCCGAAGCCGGCAGCCGCGTCGCTTCCGTTCTTTCTGGGGCAGGCGCTTCTCCGGCAAGCGGCTGCTTTGGCGGATGCGAACAACGCGAAGGCGCCTCTTGTGACCGCGGCGCTTGCGCATGGCATGAAGGCGGACCTGTTCGAAGTTGCGGCCGGATTGCAGGGCGACATCGCGGCGTCGGTGGAGCCGCAGGCATCGATGCCCACGGAAGCGGAGCTAATGTCGCGCGCGCTGTTGCTCGACGGAAGGCCCGACGGCGCGGCGCGGTGGTCGGCCGGACTCAATTCCGATCCCGCGCGCGAAGCGGCGCTGCAGATCGAACTCAATCTCGTGGCGCCGAACGCCGCGCGCGCAGCGAACGCGCAAAGCGCACTCACGGGACTTGCGCAACATGTGGCATCGAAGACCGCGTCCGAGCAGGAGCAGGCCTACGCGGCCCTGGCGCTGGGTCTCTATGATGCGTTGGGCGAGCCTTTGTCGCCCGATGCGACGGCCGCGGCACTTGTGGTGGCGAACTGGCGCGGCCGCAGACCGTCCGCGGAGACGATGGCGCATCTTGCGGCTGCGACGCAGCAGCCGAACCGTAAGGGTGAAGCGCTGCTTCTGATCTTGAGTGCGATCGGCGCCGATGGACCGGGCGATCTCGCGCCTGACGTGACGGTGGGATTTGTCCGCACGCTTGCGCAGGAAGGCGTGCCCGATGCGGCGCGGCTGCTCGCGATCGACGCGCTGCTGCTTTATAAGCCTGCGCCGCCAGCTTCTGCGCCTGTCGCGCCATGACAAAGAAAGCGTCGGCGTCGCGCGGTTCCGCGAGCGCCGGAATTGTCGAAGCATTCTTCGACATGATGAGCGCGGAGCGGGGGGCGAGCCGCAACACGCTCGAAGCCTATCGCCGCGATCTGCTGGCGTTCGACGCGCACCTCAGGGGTCGTAGCTTGCGCCACGCCACGCGCGACGACATCAAGCGCTATCTGGCGGCGCTCACCGCGTCGGGTGCTGCAGGTTCCTCGCAAGCGCGCCGGCTTTCGTCGCTCAGGCAATTCTATGCGTTCCTCTATCTCGAAGGTCATCGCGCCGACGATCCCACGACGGCGGTCGATGCGCCGCGCCGCGCGCGGACATTGCCCAAGGTGTTGTCGGAAGGCGATGTCAACCGGCTGATCCGTGAAGCGAGTGCGCGGAAGCCGCGAAAGAACGCCGCGAAAAAACCCGAAGACGAGGCGCCGGAAAAAATCCGGCTGCGCTGCATCCTGGAAATTCTCTATGCCTCTGGCCTGCGCATTTCGGAGCTGGTGACCTTGCCGCTCGCCGCCGTGCGGCGTCGCGATTCCTTCCTGCTGGTGCGCGGCAAGGGCGGAAAGGAGCGCTTGGCGCCGCTCAATCCGTCCGCGAGCCAGGCGATCGCGGATTATCTCAAAGTGCGCGACGAATTCCTGCCGGCGGGAAGCCGGCGCGATTCCGAGCGCTATCTGTTTCCCTCGCGTGGCGCTGAGGGCCATCTCACGCGGCGGCGCTGCCATCAATTGCTGAAGCAACTGGCGGTCGACGCCGGCATCGACCCCGACAAACTGTCGCCGCATGTGCTGCGCCACGCGTTCGCCACGCACCTCGTCGAAGGCGGCGCCGATCTCAGGAGCGTCCAATCGATGCTCGGCCACGCGGATATTTCAACGACACAGATCTATACGCATGTGGCGAATGAACGGCTCAAGACGGTCGTCGAATCGGCCCATCCGTTATCGCGAAAGCGCAGCGGCAAGCGGTCGAGTTGACGGACCTGCAACGCTCGGCCACGGTTCGAATTCGACCTCCAAAAGGAACTTCCCGGTGAGCTTCACCACCATCGAGCGCCGCGCACCGATCCGGCTTTATCGCTCCAAATTGTTCGTGCCCGGGTCGCGGCCCACTTTGTTCGAGAAGGCGGCTGCCGGTCCGGCCGATGTCGTCTGCCTCGATCTGGAAGATGCAGTCGCGCCAGCGGACAAGGAACAGGCCCGCGACAATATCGTGAAGGCGTTGAACGAGGTCGATTGGAAGAACAAAACCGTCACCGTGCGCATCAACGGGCTCGACACGCATTATTGCTATCGCGACGTGCTGGCGCTGGTGGAGAAGGGCGGTGAGCGGCTCGACTCGATCATGATCCCGAAAGTCGGCAATGCGTCGGACGTCTATGCGATCGACATGCTGATCACGCAGGCCTCGCACACCGTGGGCCGCAAGAAACAGATCGGGCTAGAAGTGATCGTCGAGACCGTGCTCGGTCTCACCAACATCGACGAGATCGCGGGCTCCTCGCGCCGGATGGAGAGCCTGCATTTCGGCTCGGCCGATTATGCCGCTTCGCAAGGTATGCGCACGACCAATATCGGCGGCGGCAATGCGGACTATGTGATGCTGACGGACGCGGATGGTGCGCAGGCGCGCGAGCGGCACTGGAACGATCTGTGGCACTATCCCCTGTTCCGCATGGTGCAGGCGGCGCGCGCGCACGGGCTTGCTGCCATCGATGGACCGTTCGGCGATTATTCCGATCCCGACGGTTTCCGCGTGCAGGCAATGCGTACGGCCGTGCTCGGCTGCGAAGGCAAATGGGCGATCCATCCGAGCCAGGTCGTGCCCGCCAACGAGATCTACACGCCGCCCGCCAAGGAAGTGGAGCGCGCGGAAGCGATCCTCGCGGCGATGAAAGAGGCGCAAGCCGGCGGCATGGGCGCGGTCGCGCTCAAAGGCGTGCTGATCGACGCCGCCTCGATCCGGCAGGCGGAAGGAATCGTCAAGCAGATGCAGATGATCCGGGAGCAGACGGCGCGTTGAGCGTGCGCTCGATCCGCCTGAGCTTGTCGGGATTGCGCATCAGATAAATCGCCGTGATGCGCGCGCCGTCGGTCTCGATGCCGAGCGTGGAGAACACTCCCCCGTCGACGGTGAGGACGAGGCCCGGCCGGCCATTGATCTCCATCGCCTGCATGCCGGGAATTGCGGCCGGATCGAATTTTCCCATCAGCCCGACGATCAGCCGCATCACTTTGTCGGGACTGTGGACCGGATTGAGCGCAGCGGGCACGCGGCCGCCGCCGTCTGAATAGAACACGACGTCCGGCGCAAACAACTCGATCAAGGCATTCGTATCCTGCGCTATGGTGGCTTGCGCGAATCGGCCGATCAGCTCGCGATGCGCATCTTGTGACACGGAATAGCGCGGCCGGTCGGCCTTCACACGTTCGCGCGCCCGCGAGACCAGCTTGCGGCAGGCGGGTTCGGATTTGCCCAGAGTCGCGGCGATGTCGGGATAATCGCAATCGAAGGCGTCGTGGAGGATAAACGCCGCGCGCTCTTCCGGCGTAAGCCTTTCGAGCACGTGCAGAAGCGCGAGCGACAGGTCGGAGGCGAGCTCGGCGCGTGCGGCCGGCGCATCGGCCGCGAAGGCGCGCATGTCGTCGGGCAGGATCGGCTCCGGCAGCCACGGTCCGACATAGCTTTCCCTCCGTGCTCGCAATTTGCGCAACGCATCGAGCGCAAGACGCACCGTCACGGCCGAAAGCCACGCGCGCGCATCGCGAATCTCGCCCGCCTCCGCGCGGCTCCAGCGCAGCCACGCCTCCTGCACGACGTCTTCCGCCGCGGACATCCATGCCGCTTTCCTCGGCGCCTCCCGGATCGTGATCGTCTCATCCGACACGACAATGCGGGAGCATGCCGCACTATGGCCCAATCCGCGCTTGAGCGAGGGATAGACGCGGCTCGACGCGACGGCGAAGGCGAGAGAGACGAGGCCGCGCTTGCCATAGCGCGCCTGAGCTTCTTCGCACAGCCGCAACACGTCGTCGGTTCCGTTGGCGATGGCGATGCCGTAGCGGAAGCCGAGTTCGGCATCGGCGCCTGCCTGTTCCAGATCGCCCCGCAGCAGAGACGCGATCGCCTCGGGCTTCATGCCGTCGCGCAGCGCCATATTGACGACGAACTGCGTGCAGGGACCGCAATCTTCGCTCAACGCGGCAGCGATGCGCGCGGCGAACCACGCATCGCGCGGGATCCGGTCGCGATGCGACGACATCCACTGGAACATCGCGAATTTGGCAAACGC
>JBEKDC010000063.1:0-13704 GCA_050014535.1 Rhizomicrobium sp. | reverse complement strand
GGTGGATCAATCCTTCCATCGAGCGCTTCATCACTTCGCGGCGCGGCGGCGATATTTTGTGATCCTCAACCACGACCGGACCCTGACCGTCCGCGGCGTGCAGTTTCTCGATGCACTGTTTCATGATGCGGATCGACTGGCGCATCTCTTCCATGCGGATGCAGTAGCGATCGTAGTTGTCGCAGTTCTTACCGATCGGAATATCGAAATCGAGCTCAGAATAGATTTCGTAAGGCTGCGCTTTGCGCAAATCCCACGCGGCGCCGGAACCGCGCACCATGACGCCGGAAAAGCCCCGCGCCCAAGCGTCATCGAGCGACACCACGCCAATATCGACGTTGCGCTGCTTGAAGATGCGGTTTTCGGTCAGCAATTCCTCAAGATCGTCGCAAATTTTAAGGCACGGATCGCAGAACGCCGCGATGTCGTCGATCAGTTTCGGTGGCAAGTCCTGATGCACGCCGCCGACCCGGAAATACGCCGCGTGCATGCGCGAGCCGGATGCGCGCTCATAGAAGCCCATCAGCTTCTCGCGCTCTTCGAAGCCCCACAGCGGCGGCGTGAGCGCGCCGACGTCCATGGCTTGCGTCGTGACATTGAGCAGATGCGACAGCAGCCGGCCGATCTCGGAATAGAGCACGCGGATATATTGCCCGCGCTTGGGCACTTCGAGGCCGAGCAATTTTTCGGTTGCGAGCGCGAAGGCATGCTCCTGGTTCATCGGCGCCACATAGTCGAGCCGGTCGAAATAGGGCAGCGCCTGCATATAGGTTTTATGCTCGATCAGCTTCTCGGTGCCGCGATGCAGGAGCCCGATATGCGGATCGATACGCGTGACGATTTCACCATCGAGGTCGAGCACAAGACGCAAGACGCCATGCGCAGCCGGATGCTGCGGGCCGAAGTTCAGGGTGATGTGATTGTCTTCGATTTCTGGCATCTGCTCGATCGGATTTGTGCGTTTAGTCCCCTACTCGCCATTCGCTATTCACTACTCGCTATTTTTTTTCACTTCCGCCTTCTCGTCGCCGGGCAGGATGTAACGCGCGCCTTCCCATGGGCTCATGAAATCGAAATCGCGAAATTCCTGCACCAGTTGAACCGGCTGATAGACGACTCGTTTGAGATCGTCGTCGTAACGCAGTTCGACATGACCGGTGAGCGGAAAATCCTTACGCAACGGAAAGCCCGAGAAGCCGTAATCCGTCAGGATTCGGCGCAGATCCGGATGGTCGGCGAAGGTCACGCCGTACATGTCGAACGCCTCGCGCTCGAACCAGTTCGCGGCGGGATAAAGCACCACGACGGACGCCACCGGCGTGTTCTCGTCGGTTTCCAGTTTCACGCGGATGCGCTGGTTCTTGGCCAGCGACAGCAGATGATAAACGATGTCGAAGCGCGTCTCCCGCTTCGGCCAGTCCACGCCGCAGATGTCGATCAGCACCTTGAACAGGCAGTTCGGATCGTCGCGCAGGAACTTCAGCACACGGACGATCTCGCCGGGCTCGACGTCGAGCGTGAGTTCGCCGCGCACGACCTGCTGGCCGCGGACAGCGCCCGGAAGCGCAGCCGAAATCTGTTTGCCAAAATCCGCGAGTTCCATGCAAGGCCCTCAGCGGATGATCGTGCCGGTACGGCGGATCTTCCGCTGCAGCAGCATGATGCCATAGACGAGCGCCTCGGCTGTCGGCGGGCAGCCCGGCACATAGATGTCGACGGGCACGATGCGGTCGCAACCGCGCACCACGGCATAGGAATAATGGTAATAGCCGCCGCCATTGGCGCAGGAGCCCATCGAAATCACGTAACGCGGCTCCGGCATCTGGTCGTAGACCTTACGCAGTGCGGGCGCCATTTTGTTGGTCAGGGTGCCGGCGACGATCATTACATCGGCCTGGCGCGGGCTCGCCCGCGGGGCGAAGCCGAAGCGCTCGAGATCGTAGCGCGGCATGCTTGCCTGCATCATCTCGACCGCGCAGCAGGCCAAACCGAACGTCATCCACATCAACGAACCGGTACGGGCCCAATTGATCAACGCATCGGCGCTCGCAACAAGATAGCCTTTGTCCTGGAGTTCGAGATTCATCTGGCGGAAATAGGGGTCGTTGTCGGCGACCGGTCCGCCCCCTTCGACTTTGGCGCGCGCGCCCTCGCCGGCTGCGATCACTCCCATTCGAGCGCGCCCTTCTTCCACTCATAGATGAAGCCGACGGTGAGCACCGCCAGAAATGCCATCATCGACCAGAAGGCGAAGACGCCGGTTTTCCCCAGCGTGATTGCCCAGGGAAACAGAAACGCAACTTCGAGATCGAAGATGATGAACAGGATCGACACGAGATAGTAGCGCACATCGAATTTCATGCGCGCGTCGCTGAAGGCATTGAAGCCGCATTCATAGGCGGAGAGCTTTTCCGGGTCCGGCATGGATGGCGCGATCACGAACGGCACGACCAGAAAAACCGTGGCGATCAGGCCCGCGATCCCGATGAAAATCAGGATCGGCAGATACTCGTAAAGCAGGCCTTCCATGACTCGTCCTCAAGGTCTCGGCTGCCATTGCAGGCATGCCGCAGCGCACAGCCGGACCGGGTTTATTTCGCGGGCGCAGTATAGGCAGCGCCGCCCCGCATGCAACGCGGGTTTAGCGGACGATTCGCCGCTTCGACAAAGGCTTTTTTAGATTATTTCCGGCCGTTCCCGTTGGCAGGGAATGGCGGGAGCGACGGGGCTCGAACCCGCGACCTTCGGCGTGACAGGCCGACACTCTAACCAACTGAGCTACGCCCCCGCGTATGGCCTTGTGAAGGGGGCCTAGCGCGAAAGAGGGCCGATGTACGGCTCGCCCCCCACCCTGTCAAGCAGATGCGACCGTCTTACGGTTTTTCGCTGCCGGGACCGTTCGGATTTCCCCCGCCCTGGTGCTGACCGCGACCGCCGCTGGGGGCGGCCGGCGTGCCCGCGGGTTTGACGCCGCTCGGATTCAGTTCCTCGGGCGTCAGCTTGCCGTCGCCTTTCCGGTCGAGCTGGTCGAACAACGAGCGTGCCGTTTCGGCATATTCCTGAAAATCGACGCAACCGGTGTGCTTGAAGTCGATAAGGGGAGAATAGGTCGATGCATCGAGTTGCCAGCGGCGCTCGTTTTCCGCGCGCACTTCGTCTTCATCGAGACAGCCGCTGTGGTTTACGTCGATGCGATTGAAATCGGCCTTGAGGCCCGCCTCCATGGCAGCGCGGGTGACGTAGCCATCTTTGTCCGCATATTTGATGAGAATGGCGGAGGCCGGATGCCATTCCGGCTCGGGCCGGTGCCTGGACTTGTAGTCCATGCTCGCGCAGCCGGCAAGCGCCAGCGCCAAACCCACGGCCGATATGATCCACCTCGACATGAGGGAACTTCGCCAGTCCCGACCGCTCGGCGTCAAGGGGGCTTTTCAGCCGATCGCGGCCCTTGCCTCAATCAACCGTAACGATGACTGGGAAGTGCCGTTCCCGTTCCAGCTATTCCTCGCAGGGTTATCAGATCGGCAGCGAAAGGAGGTAAGGCAAACCGCCATTGATTGCTGGATTGTTTCCCCACACTGTCGTGCTGAAGCCAGCCGGCAATCCCGATGTCAACTGTGCCGTCGTGAGAGGCGCCGTGCTGTTCACGCCATTGCCCACGCCGGTGAGTGTCGGATTGGTCGTGCTGTCCCAATACACGTCGGTCAAAGTCGCACCGCTGTTGAGACCAACGGATGCTCCGAGAGCGACAGGAGACGAGTTCGAGGCGCTGGCTGTGCCGGTCGAATAGGCCTGATTGACGGTGAGCCCCGATGCGGCCATCCCGATCAGCCCACCGACATCGTCGTAGCCACTGACATTTCCGGTTGCGTAGACATAAGAGATCGTGCCTCCCGCCAATCCCACCAATCCGCCCACTTCTGTGCCGTCGCCGGCGACGGCGGAATCCGCGATGGCTGTTACCGTCCCGCTGGCTTCGGATTTTTCGATTTGAGCTCCGCTGTCATTGACACCGACCAACCCGCCGACTTCGTCGTTCCCCTCCACGGCACCGGAGGCATAAGATCGGAGGATCAGGTCTCCCTGATTTTCGCCCACTAGTCCGCCGACACCGACGCTTTCGGTACCGACAGCCGTCCCCAGAGACGCGGTGACGGAGCCGGTCGCGTATGAGACTTCGATTTCGCCTCCGTCCTGATTCACACCCACGAGACCGCCCACATCGAGCACTCCGCCGGTCACGTCGCCTGACGCGTAGCTCTTGTAGATCGTGTTGCCGCTATTGTATCCGACGAGGCCGCCGACATATTTCGTATCGGACGCCACCGTCACGGTGTCTGCAGAGTAGGAACCCGACACGTACCCGGTATTTTCACCGATCAAGCCACCGACATCAGACGAGCCGGAATACGCAGGGTTAACAGAAACGGTTCCTCCGGCGGCATGGGAATTCAGGATCGCGCCGGCGTTGTTAGTCCCGACGAGGCCACCCAAAGTGTTGGCGTCGTCACCGTACGCCTCGACAGAACCTTGCGCGTAGGAATCTGTGATGTCTCCGGAGAGCGGCGCCGAAGCTTCAGTATCGAATCCAACCAGTCCGCCGACCGATGAGCTGCCAATGACGGTCCCGGTAGCGTGTGAACCCGAAATGCTCCCGCTGTTGGCGCCCACGAGACCGCCGACCAGCGCTGCGTTTGAGATATCGGACGATTCCACATTGCCGGTCGCGTAAGATGACAGGATGTTGGCTTCGTTATTTCCGACGAGGCCGCCGTCGTAGATGCCTCCGGCTGTCACCGAACCCGTGGCGTAAGAAGACGTAATCGCGCCGGAAGTGGCGTTGACGAGCACATACTCGCCAACGAGACCGCCGGCATAGGTATCGCTTCCCGAAATCTGGCTTGACGTCACATCGCCGCTGGCGTGCGACGTATCGATCATTGTGTCCATGTCGTTTCCGACGAGGCCGCCCAGCAGATCGATGCCAGAAACATTTCCCCTGGCATAGGAATCGGTAATCGATCCGCCGTTTTCCGCCAGACCCACCAACCCACCCAAATTTGTGTTTCCCGTCACCTTTCCGGTTGCATAAGACTGGTCGATGGCGCCCCCATTGTTCTCTCCGATGAGACCGCCCAGATAGTCCGAACCCGTCACGGCATCGCTGGAGGACGACGACTGGACCGATGCTGTGCTGTAACCGACAAGGCCGCCGTCATAGTCGGTGCCGGCGACCGTGCCCTTTGACGAATCGTCTTCGATTGCGGCCAGGTTTGCCCCAATCAGACCACCCGAATACGCTGTCCCGGTGACGGAACCATTCATCGAATCGAAATCGAGAGTTCCCGAATTCGAGCCTGCAACGCCTCCGGCATAGACCTCGCCTGTCACCGAGCCGGATACTGAATCGAAGTAGAGCGAACCCGAGTTTAGACCTACCACAGCGCCCGTGTAGTTGCCGCCTTTGATGGATGCGTTCGTCAAGTTCAGGTCACTCACATTGCCGGTAGCGCCGATCGCTCCGAACAGCCCGACATCGTCTGCCGTACTGTCGATAAACAAATGGCTGATGGTGTAGTAGCCTCCGCCGAAAGAGCCCGTGAAGGGATTTGCCGCATCGCCGATCGGTACGAAGCCGGCGCCGGAATTCCAGCCGCTGGTTGCGTCGGCGTTGATCGAGCGGTTGAGCAGGTATGAGCCCGAAAGCGTCGTCGCGTCCTTGCCGATCTCCTGTAGATCGTTGAGGTTATTAACAAGCATGGAGGCGGAAAACGTGGCGCCGCCGGTTAGTATCACATCGCCGGAGTAATTTACCGGTGTGTCGTAGTTGACGGGATCGTAGTCGATGTTCACGGAAGTATCGTCCGCGTCGATCGAGCTTTTGCCCAAAAATGTCACCGCGCCGACGCCTCTTGCCGTATCGTCGGCGGCCAACAGAAAATCGTAAGCTCCGTTCACCGCTACTTTGACATGATTGTCGATATAGACGTTTCGATAGGCTAAGAGCGTCAGTGCAGTCTCCGTCGACCAGCCGAAGCTCGCAGCGATCGTTATATTGCCTTGCTGCGTTCCGGTGGCTGTCGTCTGGAGCGTCACGTTGCCGGCGGCGAGCTCACTTTCCAGCGTGGCAACCGATATCGCCGATGCGCCCGCTTCCGGCGAGGAACCGTCGCTGGTGATGAAGATGTCGGTGGGATCGAGCGTGAGCGTTCCTGCTTTCCCCGATATCGCCGAAGTATCGGCAAAGCCCGTGAATTGCAGGACGCCTTTGGTGGACACTTCGACATTTCCTCCCTGGCCCACCGCCCCAGCCCCCTTCGCCGAGATCAGGCCGTCGAAGGCCGTGTTGTTCAGCGAATCGATGTTCACGCTGCCGCCATTGCCGGACTGCGTTGCGTCCGCCGATAGAACGGCGCTTTTCCCGATTGCGACATTTCCGGCCAGCGAATTCTCGGTAGAACCGACCGCGATTGTCCCGCCGCCACCGGCACCCGATGCGTCGAGCGTGCCCGAAACGGCGATGTCGCCGCCTGTACCGCCATCGAGCACGATGTTGCCGCCTTGCAGGCTTGCGGCCTGCGCGACGATCGCGCCGCCCGCATTCACAACGCCGACAGCGGCGCCTTCCGCCGAACGCGCGTCAAGAGTTACCGTCGCGCCGGAAATCTGACCCGTGTTCGCAACCCGCCCTTGACCCGATACGGGTGTCGCGAAAGAGACCAGCCCGTCGCCCTTGAAATCGAGGGTAAAGTTGCTTGCGCCGCCAAGGGTAACGTTGCCGAGCTTTGCCTGCACCGTCCCGCCATTCGAGACGGACGGCGCCACAAGCGCCACGAAGCCGCCAGGCGACGCATCGATCGTTCCCTGATTGACCACTTGCGCATTGGGATTGGCGGACTTCGCGAAGTTCGCTTTGCCGGAAAGAATATCGGCGGAGTTGGCGTCGCTCGAGGTTGCCAACAGCGCGCCGACATTGGTCTGCGAGCCTTTGCCGAACAGAACCCCATCGCCGTTGATCAGTACGATGCGGCCGTTGGCGTCCAGCGTTCCGAAAATTTGAGTCGCGCTGTTTCCGCCGATTCGGTTGACGGCAATCGCCTGCACATTCGGTTGGACGAAGGTCGTGGTCTGGCCCTTGCCGACGTCGAAGCTCGACCAATCGATGACGACGCCTTCGCTCGTCTGCTGGACCTGCGTCGCATTCGAAGACGGATTCGCGATCGACGCCGAACCGCTCGTCACCGTTCCGCCTGCAGGATTTGCCTGTGCCGGATTCGCCAGGAACGGTGCGGCGAAGGCCAACGCCAGCACGCTCGCGCTGCCGCACAACACCAACTTCATCGATTGCATGTTCCGTTCCTCTGTGTTCACGGGACAGTTCCCTCGCGTCTTCGGCGGTCCCGAGGTCGCGTTCCGTCGCAGGGACGTGTTCGTTCCACCCCAAATGGTTCGTTTCCGGCCAAGAAGACGGCAAACCGCCCTTCTAGCCTCCGCCTGAAGCTAGCCTGCGTTCAACGGCGTTTCGTGGGAGATCGCGACAAGCGAATGTGAAATCGCGACAAAAGCAAAAGTGCACGCAAGCGGGCCGTTCGTGAATTGCAATAAGGGAGCCGTGAGTCGAACGTGGTTAAGCAATTTCCAGGTGTCTATCGCTTTTCCTCGAACTCGATTCCAGAGCGTGAGCGAAGGGGATTTTGGCGCGAAGTGGTGGCGCGGCAATATCTCGGAATGGATTCCGATGCGGTTCCGGATGTCCCCTTCTTCGTGGACATGAATGCGCGCGAATTGCCGGGACTAACGATCGGCGGCGTCATGTTGTGCGGCACGCAGGAAAAACGCACCCGCGAAACACTCAGCGACGGCAAGGCCGACTTTTGCTTTAATATCAACATTCGGGGCGACTACCAGGTTTCTTCCCGCGGGCGAAAGTTGATCGTGGGGCCGGGTGAAGCGAATTTGCAGTCTTTTGCCGAGGTTGGCGACTATTTGCGGCCAGTTCTGGGAGGGGGCGTCGGCCTCAGATTGCCGCGCGAAACCCTCGCCAACCTCGTGCCTCGAGTCGACGACTTCGCAAACCGGGCCATCGCCGCGGACAACGAAGCGCTTCGCTTACTCGCAGACTATGCGCAGGCCGTGAACAAGCTGGATTCCGCAACGGACATCGCCGTACAGCGAACCGCGGTATCCCACTTGTTTGAACTCGTTGCGTTGTCGCTGCGCTCCGCGTTCGGCGCACGAGTCGAAGCCACCCGACAAGGCCTACGCGCCGCCATGCTGCATCGAATCAAGCAGGATATCCTTCGCAATCTTCACCGCTACGATCTTTCGCTGGGATACATCGCGCAACGCAATGCGCTCACGCCGCGGTCGGTTCAGCGTCTGTTTGCGCAGGAACAGACGGGTTTTTCGGAGTTTGTCCTTTCGAATCGCCTGGAAAGGGTTTTCGAAAGGCTAAGCGATCCCCGTTGGCACGCATCGACAGTCACTGTTCTGGCTCTGGAGTGCGGTTTCGGCGACATGTCGACATTTTACCGGTTCTTTCGTCGGCGATACGGCCTCTCGCCGACCGACATCCGAAACGCGTCGCGAAGGTCCAACTAGTTGGCCGCCGGAAGACATTGGAATTGTGCCCTCCGCGAATTGCGTCGCCCCCTGTTTTGTGCGCGTGCGAGCGTGTGTGCCAAATCGAACGTTATATTGACCAATTAACCCACAGCGGCTTTTCGTAATGGGCGAGCAGGCGTAAGATTCACAGGCGTCGGGGTTACGAAAGGTCGATTGTCGGCATGGATGCGCCTCCATCGGATCATTCCTTGTGGCACTGGTCGAGCGAGCACACGCCGAAGCGCGCACGTCTCGATGCGTGGCGCGATCTTGTTTCGCGCAAACTGCTGCAGGTGGATGTTGAGCCGCTTGGCGACCAGCCGTTTCGCGCCGATGTTCAATTGCGTGCCCTGCCCGGTCTGCGTTTCGCCTGGGGTTCCATAGACGCGTCGATCAACCGGCGCACGCGCGAGATGATCGCCGCGGACAATGACGACTTCATCGTCATGATGAATCTGGACGGCAATTTCGTCGCTGCGCAGAACGGACGCGAAGTGACGCTGGGAGAGGGTGACGCTTGCCTCATGGCCTGCCCCGATCCGGGCGTCTACAACCGGCCGACGCTTGGTCGGCTGCTTTGCGTGAGATTGCCGCGCGAAAATCTCGCGGCGCTCGTTCCGCATTTGCACGACTGCACCGCTCAACTCATTCCACGCGACACGGCGGCCCTGCGTCTTCTGATGAGCTACATCCGCGTGCTCGACGACAATCAGGCGCTCGCCACGCCGGAACTGCGCCGGTTGATCGTGGCGCATATCCACGATCTCGCCGCACTCGTCTTGAGCCCCACCAGAGACAATTTTGCCGCGGTGGAATCGCGAAGCGTGCGCGCGGCGCGCTTGCGCGAAGCCAAGGCTTTTATCCTGAAAAATCTGGAACGCCGCGATCTGACGGTGAGTTCGGTCGCCGCGCGCCTCGGCGTCACGCCCCGCTACGTCCAGAAACTACTGGAAAGCGAAGGCACGACCTTTTCCGGATTTGCCTTGAATGCACGTCTTGAGCGCGTGCATGCCACCTTGACGGATCCGAAATTTAAGCACCGCAGCATCGGCGATATCGCGCTGGACAGCGGGCTCAGCGATATTTCGCATTTCAACCACGCGTTCCGCCGCCGTTACGGCGCCGCCCCTTCGGACATTCGAAATCGCGCCGCGCTTTTGGCAGACCCGGCCAATTGATATTTGCGTGTCGGCTGGTGGGCGGTGACGGGTTCGAACCGCCGACCCCTTCGGTGTAAACGAAGTGCTCTTCCAGCTGAGCTAACCGCCCCATGTCCGGACGCCGGTTTATAGCAGGACGCCCGGGACAAGGCAGCTTGTCCGGTCGAAGAAAAAGACGCCGAAAACGTGCGCCTAGTTCAGCATGTCCTTGAGCTGCTTGCCGGCGCGAAAACGCGGCTGCTTGGACGGCTTGATGGTGATCTCTTCTCCGGTCTGCGGATTGCGTCCTTTGCCGCCGGCGCGCTGCGCCACGACGAACACACCGAAGCCCGTCAGCCGCACTTCGTCGCCCGCCTTCAATGTATCGGCGATGACATCGAATACTCCGTCGACCGCTTTGGCCGCTTCCGTTTTTCCAAGACCCGTGCGGTCCGAAAGTTGTTGGATCAAATCATTCTTGTTCACAGGCGAGCTCCTTTGCGCGATTCGCTCTCAGGTCGGCAGACTTTAGGGCCACGGCCCTTTGGTCGCCAAGCCGAAAACCGTGGAAATCCGGGGATTCTTCAAAGAAAAAGGGCCCGAATCGGACACGACTCGGGCCCTTGAAGCTTAAAACGCCTTCAGTGCGTCACTATGGAGTCCGCATCGGCACCCACAATGGCGGCCGCCGGCGTCACGATTTCGGTTTCGTTCCACGTGATCGGCTCGGGCTGGCGGGACAGCGCCACCTTCAGCACCTGCTCCACCGTAGCCACCGGCACGATCGTCAGAAGCGACTTCACGTTGTCCGGAATGTCCGCAAGATCCTTTTCGTTTTCCTGCGGAATAAGGACGGTCGTGAGACCCGCGCGCAATGCGGCCAGCAGCTTTTCCTTCAAGCCGCCGATCGGCAACACGCGGCCGCGCAAGGTGACCTCGCCCGTCATCGCGACGTCGCGCCGAACGGGAATCCCGGTCAGCACCGAGATGATCGAGACGGCCATCGCCACGCCGGCCGAGGGTCCATCCTTGGGCGTGGCGCCTTCCGGTACGTGCACATGGATGTCCTTCACGTCGAACATTGTGGGCTTGATGCCGAAGGAGGTCGACTTGGAGCGCACATAGGAACGCGCCGCATCGATGGACTCCTTCATCACGTCGCCGAGCTTACCGGTCGTCTGCATGCGGCCCTTGCCGGGCAGCATGACGGACTCGATCTGCAGGGTTTCGCCGCCGACTTCCGTCCAGGCAAGACCCGTCACGACACCGACCTGGTCCTCGCCTTCCATCTCGCCGTAGCGGAACTTCCGCACGCCGGCATAGGAGCCGACATTGTCGCTCGTGACTTCGATCGACGTCGCCTTGCCGGAGACGATTTCCTTCACCGCCTTGCGCGTGAGATTTGCGATCTCGCGCTCGAGGTTACGGACGCCGGCTTCACGCGTGTAGTAGCGAATGAGGTCCCGGAGCGCGGAATCATCGATCTTCCACTCGTGATCCTTCAGGCCGTGGGCCTTGATCTCTTTCTCGATCAGATGCCGCTTTGCGATCTCCACCTTCTCGTCCTCGGTGTAGCCGGGAATCCGGATGATCTCCATGCGGTCCATCAGAGGCTGAGGCATGTTCAGCGTGTTGGCCGTGGTGATGAACATCACGTCCGACAGGTCGAAATCGACTTCGAGATAATGATCGTTGAAGGTGTGGTTCTGCTCGGGATCCAACACCTCGAGCAACGCCGACGACGGATCGCCGCGCCAATCGGCGCCCAGCTTGTCGATCTCATCCAGGAGGAACAGCGGATTGGAGGACTTCGCCTTCTTCATGGACTGGATGACCTTGCCGGGCATCGAGCCGATATAGGTGCGCCGGTGCCCGCGAATCTCCGCTTCGTCCCGCACGCCGCCGAGGCTCATGCGCACGAATTCGCGACCGGTCGCGCGCGCGATCGATTTGCCGAGCGAGGTCTTGCCGACGCCGGGAGGCCCGACGAGGCACAGGATCGGTCCCTTCATCTTGCCCGCGCGCAACTGCACGGCCAGATATTCGAGAATCCGCTCCTTGACCTTTTCGAGGCCGTAATGGTCCTCGTGAAGGATGTCTTCGGCGAGCTTGAGATCCTTCTTGACCTTGGACTTCTTGCCCCAGGGCAAAGACAGCAGCCAGTCGAGATAGTTGCGCACGACGGTGGCTTCCGCCGACATCGGACTCATCTGGCGCAGTTTCTTGACTTCGGCCTGTGCCTTGTCGCGCGCTTCCTTGGACAGCTTGGTCTTGCGGATCCGCTCTTCGACCTCGTTGAGCTCGTCGCGGCCTTCTTCGCCTTCGCCAAGCTCCTTCTGGATCGCCTTGAGCTGCTCGTTCAGATAATATTCGCGCTGCGTCTTCTCCATCTGGCGTTTGACGCGCGTGCGAATCTTGCGCTCGACCTGAAGCACGCCGATCTCGCCTTCGATGAGGCTGAGCACGCGCTCGAGCCGCTCGACGGTGTTGAGCGTTTCCAGCAGTTCCTGGCGGTCGGAAATCTTCACCGACAGATGCGAGGCCACCATGTCGCTCAGTTTCGCCGGGTCGTCGACCTGCGCCAGCGATGCCAGCGTCTCGGCCGGCACCTTCTTGTTGAGCTTGATGTAGCTTTCGAAATTGGCTTTCACCGTGCGCATCAGCGCTTCGGTTTCCTTCGCCTCGCCGACCGTTTCGGGCACGCGCTCGATCGTCGCCTGGAAAAAATCCGTGCGGGGAACGAAGCCCGTCACGCGGGCGCGCGTCTTGCCTTCGACCAGCACGCGAACGGTCTGGTCCGGCAGCTTCAGAAGCTGCAGCACCGTCGCCATGGTCCCGATCCGGTGGAGGCCATCGGTGTTGGGGTCGTCGTCGGCTGCATTCTTCTGCGTGAGAAGCAGGATCTGCTTCTCTTCATTCATGACCTCTTCGAGCGCGCGCACGGACTTCTCGCGGCCCACGAAGAGGGGAACGATCATATGGGGAAACACAACGATATCGCGCAGCGGCAGCACCGGCGCCAACAGACCGCCAGCCTCGCCCTTCGCCTTACCTACAACATCGGACTCAGACATTCCTTTTGTCTCCTTGCCGGACGCCATGGCGTCGGGCGGGGGAACCATGCCCCGGATGGGCGCACGGAACCGGGTGATAGAGCCTCCCCGAGGGGCCGACTCTCAGGTACACAACGTGGGCTCGCAATCCGGCGCTTTCAAGATATTAGAATTCCGGACTGCATCTGGTGGCCGCGACGATGCATTGGCCTACGGAACGGCCGATCAGGACGCGCTCTGTTCGCGCGCTTGCCCCTTGTCGGAGTAAGTGTATAGCGGGCGCGACTTTCCCTCGACCACGTCCGAAGTGATCACCACTTCTTGAACCCCGTTCAAAGTCGGCAGTTCGAACATGGTCTCGAGCAGGAAGCCTTCCATGATGGAACGCAGGCCGCGCGCGCCTGTCCGGCGCAGGATCGCTTTCTTGGCGATCGAGTGCATCGCCTCTTCCTGAAAGCGCAGCTTGACGCCTTCCATCTCGAACATGCGCTGATACTGCTTCGCCAGCGCATTCTTGGGACGGGTCAGAATTTCGATCAGGGCCGTTTCCGACAGATCGCCCAAGGTGGCGAGGATCGGCAGGCGTCCGATGAATTCCGGGATCAGGCCGAACTTGAGCAAGTCTTCCGGCTCGACTTCGCGCAACACTTCGCCAGTGCCGCGCTCGTCCTGCGAACGTACCGTGGCGCCGAAGCCCATCGACGTACCGTGGGTGCGCGAGGAAATGATCTTCTCCAGGCCGGCAAACGCGCCGCCGCAGATGAAGAGAATGTTGGTGGTGTCGACCTGCAGGAATTCCTGCTGAGGATGCTTGCGGCCGCCCTGCGGCGGAACGCTGGCGATCGTGCCTTCCATGATCTTCAGGAGGGCTTGTTGGACGCCTTCGCCCGACACGTCGCGCGTGATGG
>JBEKDC010000062.1:0-13760 GCA_050014535.1 Rhizomicrobium sp. | reverse complement strand
TGCTTCTTTGCAGCATCCCGCTTTCCGGACCACAGCAACGCCTCGCCCCATTTGAGATGCAACCGTCCCCAGTTCGGTGCGTATTTCGCAGCCTCCGCGAATTTCGCCAGCGCGAGATCGGAACGATTCTTGGCGATCAGCGCCTCGCCCCACATCTCCAGCGGATCGGCGAAGTGCGGGCCCTTCTGGTTGGCGAGGTTGAAATTCGCAATTGCGCCTTCGAAATCGCCTTTCCATAAAAGCATCGCGCCCCGGTCGGTGTAGGCAAATGGAAGCGAAGGCGCGAGTTTCACAGCGCTCGCATACCAATATTCCGCACCGTTCCAGTTCCAGACCAGCGCATCCATGTCGCCTCGGACGCGCAGACAAAGATAACAATCGAGCCTCGTCTTCGCGATCGTTGCGCGCGCCGATTCCAGATCGCCCGATTTCGCCTCGGCAAGCGCCAGCCATGGCCACGCCTGCGCACGCAGCGTGATGAGTTCGACAGGGTCCCGAGCTTCCTTCGTGGCAAGCGCGCCTTCGATGTCATTGCGCGCGGCCTGCCACTCGTCCAATGCCGCAAATCGCTGGAATTGCGGAAAGTCGAAATTGACCTGATTGTAGCCGGAGCCCTCCGAACTCAGATGGAAGAGTTCCCGGTCGGTATAGGTATCGAGATCGCGCAATGACGCTTCGGGATCGTGCATCTTGGCGTCGTCGACCGCCTGCATGTAATGCGACGTCCAGTGCGAGCCGGTGAAATCCGGCTCGGTCTCCATGGTCGCGTATATTTTCGCGGCAGCCTGATAATCTCCGTCTTCTTCGGCGATGGTGCTATCGGCCTGTTGCCCCATAATGAGCGCCGCCTTCTCGGTCACTTCTCCCCGCCCTCCCTCGTGCAGTTGCCTGCTGGCGAGGGCTTCGCGCAGCACGCCTTCGTCATGACCCGCGGTCGCGTCGGCGGTCGCCGCGTTCATTTGCGCCAGCATGTTTTGCGGATCGAGGCCGGTGGCCTCATGCGCACGGTCCAGCATGTCCTTCTCGGCATCCGGACCCGTCGCCAGATACATCCAGATAGCGTAGGCCCAGGGCTTCTCGGATGTCGGGCCGTTGAGCGCGAGATTTTTCAGGACCTCGTTGCCTTCCGCGGTGCGGCCATGGTTCAGGAGATACACGGCGAAACGAAACGGCTGGGTCTGGTTGTAGATGCGCTCCGCCGCGCGGGTCACAAGTTTGTCGAGATCGGCTTCATTGCCGTCGAAACGCGATCCGGCATTGTTGCTGGTGCGGACCGTAAGCGCCATGCCCGATTGCGTGCGGAAGATTTCGCCCGAGATATGCGTCTGGTGGCCGAGCCAGCCGGCGAGATAGCGATAGGCCTCGCTGATGGAAATCCCCGTGTTCGGGATTTCGATCTTGATGTCGTTTCCGAAATTGCCGGAGTATGTGCCGGGCGCGCGGCTGGAATCCGTCTGCGACTGCATGAGCGTCAGGCCATCGAGAAGCTGGCTCGCGACGACGTCGCCCGTCAGGCCCTTTGCAGCCATGTCCGGCGGCACCTTGAACGCCTCGATAACCAGACCGTCGTCATGCGCCGCCGCCCAGATCGCAGAAGCGATCAATACGATCACGGCCAGCCCGATCAACGCGAGCGTCAACTCGAACGTCACGCGCATCACATCGCTGACATGGCGCACGCGAAGCGACCAGTGACGCACGCTGTCCTCGCGCTCGAGTTCGTCGACCTGCAGATCGACGAGCCGGCGCTGCCGCCGGAGGAATGCATCGGCCTCCTCCCGGCTCGCGCCTGTTACAGCCATCGGAATGGCGACCGGATCTGTTTGGCTGCCGCGTGCGACCGGCTTTTCGGATTCGTCAGCCATGCGGGCCCTTCATGCGCGCGAGTTCAGATTGTTCGGCAGTGGTTAGATCGAGTGAATGAGCGATTTGGAATTGCCTCTTCGCTTCGTCCGCTTTGCCCACATACAGCAACGCCTCGCCCCATTTGAGATGCAGACGTCCCCAGTTCGGCGCGTATTTGTTTGCTTCTTCGAATTTCGCGAGCGCGAGATCGGAGCGGTTCTTGGCGATCAGCGCCTCGCCCCACATTTCCAGCGGATCGGCGAAGTGCGGGCCTTTCTGGTTCGCGAGCGTGAACTTCGCGATGGCGCCGTCGTAGTCGCCCTTCTGTAACAGCATCTCCCCCCAGTCGCTCCAGGCGATGGGAATATCAGGCGCCTGTTTCGCCGCGCGCGCGAACCAGAACGAGGCAGCGCTCCAGTTCTTCTCGATAGCGCGGATATCGCCGCGCGTGCGCACGCACGCGTCGCAATCGGGCGGCGTCGCATCGATCTCGGCCTGTGCATGCTGGAATTCGCCGAGCCTTGCATAGACGAGGGCCCGCAGCGGCCGGATTCGAATCGTTATGTCCTCATAGCCCAGTGTCACTCCCGGCCGGTCGGCCCGTTCTCCGATGTCCATGGACTGCCAATCGGCGAGCGCGGCCAGTTCGGCGCGCCAGTCTTCGTGCATGCCCGCCAACAGGGCATACGCGTTTTCCGATGCGGCCGATTTCTTTTCTGTCTCCTCCATCCGCCATTCCACGAGCAACGCATTCGCACGGGGAGCGTCGTGCGCGAGCACAGCGTCCCCCGCCGCGGTGGCGAGATCGTCGGGACTGGTGAAGACGGCGCCGCTTTCGGCGATAAGTTGCAATCCTGATATGGCCGAGTCGTAGTCGCCGACCAGCCAGCTCCCGTATTGCTGGTCATCGGCGCGCAACATTGCCATGGTATGTGCATTCTCGTCCGCGCGGTACGATCCGGCGTCGTGAACCCGGCGCTGCGCGGCGAGAGCGGTTTCGAGATGAGACCGGGTGCGGGCGACCATCACGATATAACCCTGCGGGCGCGGCGAGCCCGGCATCGCCGCATGCGCATGTTTTGCCCAGGCGTCGGCCTCGTCATAACGACCTTGAAGCCAGGCGATGGTGGCGAGTGAATCGTAGGCCCGGCCGCGCTCATCGGGATCGGGGTCGAGCGCGATTTTGCGGAGAATCGCTTCGCTCTCGGCGAATTTGCCGTGTACGTCGAGATACGCGGCATAACGAAACGGCTCGGCAGCACCAAACATGGCTTCGGCAACCCTTCGGACAAGCAGATCCAGTTCGCCGCGCCGGCCTTGAAATGTCTCGGTGGCGGTTCCGTTGAGCTTTGACATCAGCGCCAGGCCGCCATCCGTTTCGTATACTGCGCCCGAGAGATGCCTCTCGTTGCCGAGCCAACCTCTCAGCAAGCGGTACGCTTCGCCCAGCGAAATGCCGGTCTCGGGAATTTCGACCCTGATGTCGTTTGTCCAGTCGTTGGTGACATTCGCGGGGGTCAGCGTCGATATCGAGGTCTTTTGCAGGACGTCGAGATCGTCGAGCATCTTGTCGGCCACCACTTGCCCGGTGACGCCTTGCGCGGCCATATCCGGCGGCACGGTGAAGGCGTCGATCACGAGTCCGTTCGAGCGACTGGCATTCCACACGACGGCGCCGATCACAACGAGGAGCAGCACTCCCAGGATGACAAGCAGAATCTGAAAGGCGCCCTTCATCCGGTCGCCGAATCGCCGCCATCTCAAGTGCGAGAGTTCGAAGGCGTGCAGCTCGCGCAGGACCTCCGTCTGTACATCCGTCAGTCGCGATTGCCGGCGCAGAAAATCGCGCGCGTCTTCGGTGTCCGCGCCCGTGGTGGCCAGAGCGGCATCGAGCGCCGCCGGATTTGGCGCCGTATCGCCGCGGGCGTACCCACTTCGCTCGTCCGGCAGATCGTCATTCATGCACTTGCTCTCCATCGCGCGAGTGCGGCTCTGTCTGCAGCACTTAAATCGAGATGCGAGGCCGTTTTGAATTCTTTCTTCGCCTCGTCCTTGTTGCCCGCGTAGTACAGCGCCTCGCCCCATTTCAGATGCAGGCGGCCCCAGTTCGGTGCATATTTGTCGGCTTCCGCGAATTTCGCGAGCGCGAGGTCGGAGCGGTTCTTGGCGATCAGCGTCTCGCCCCACATCTCCAGCGGATCGGCGAAGTGCGGGCCTTTGTTATGGGCAGACTCGAACTTCGCGATGGCGCCGTCGAGATCGCCCTTGCTCAGGAGCGCTTCGCCCCATGCCTCATCCGCAAAAGGCAGGGACGGGGTTCGCGCGGATACGAGGGCGAACCAGCGATTGGCGGCGGTCCAATCGTGCGCGACCGCCGCAATAGTGCCGCGCGCGATCACGCAGCGATCGCAATCGATGTGCGTCTTGTCGATCAGGGTCTCTGCGCTTGCGATATCGCCGTTGCGCGCCATCGCGATGGCCAGCAATGGCCAAAGCTGCCCGCGCTGGATCCAGCCCAATTTCGACCGATCTGCAATAAGTTGATCGTTCTTCTTTTCAAACGCGATTTCGGCGGCCCAATTCCGTGCGGCATGGGCAAGCTGGCTCTGGTAGTAGGCCACGTTCGGATTGGGTTTGCCGTCAGGATTCGTTACGGGAAGCAACGCCAGAAGACGCCGAGCTTCCGGGATATCATGATCGCGAGTCGCATAGTCGACCAGGAACTGCGTCGCGCAGTCCAGCGCATCGGGGAGACCTGCTGCACTCTGGCATTGCAGGATTCCGCCTTGCGCATCGCCCTTGTCGATCGCCAAGTCTGTCGCAAGACTCGCGCGCACCGAAGACACCATGTCCGGATTGAGGTTCGCCGCCTTGCCCGCCTTCATGAGCGACAGAACCGTTTCTTCGGCTGTCACTGCCGTTTCGCGGTGCTCGACCTGGAACGCGCCGGCGTCGAGTTGATACCAGGCAGCTACATTTGCAGGATCGAGCTCGGTCGCGATCCGGCTTTTCTCCATCTCACCATAGGCATCGCCTTCCTGATAAAGCAGCGTGCCCCAGCTCAAATAGGCGAGCGCGCGTTCCTGCGGACTGCCGCGGCCCGCCAGCGGCACGATGATCGCTTCGGATTCCGCAAATCGTCCGTGCGTCCCCAGATAGTCCGCATAACGAAGCGGACGCGACGCTGCGTAGAGTCGTTCAGCGGCCGGCCCGATCAAGGTGTCGAGACTGCTTCCTTCGACCGTGCTGCCGGGCTCCGCGCCATAACGTATGGTCAGCGCCAATCCTTTTGGCGTGTGCACCAGATCGCCGGCCACGCGGGTTTCGTGGCCCAGCCATTCGCGCAGATAACGATTGAGCTCGCCCAGCGAAATGCCGGTGCTGGGAATTTCGATGCGAACCTGGTTGGTGTCATTGCTGCGGTAGGAACCGGCTCCTTGCGCGAGAGAATACGTGTCTGCCTGCATATGGCCCAGCGAGTCGAGAACCCGGCCGGCGAGAACGTCACCCGTCATGCCGGATTGCGCCACGTCGGCGGGAACCGAGAAGGCGTAGACGACAAGATCGCGATCCTGCGCGGCGTTCCACACCATCGCCGCCAGCGCGCTGACGATCAGCAGCACGATGAGGCCTACGGCAATCTCCAGCGCGAAGCGCGCATAGTCGCTGAAGCGGCGGAAGCGCAGATGCGAAAGCTCGAACTCGTCTTTCTTTTCCAGCGTGTCGATTTGCAGATCGGCGAGACGGCTCTGTTTGTCCGCCAGCACGCCCTGCTTGCGCAGATATTCGGCGCTCGCTTCGGGCGAGCCCGTCATGGCGATATGAAGCGCCGCAGGATCGCTGACCCGTGCTGTCAGGCTGCCATCGCCTGTGTCAAATTCCTCAGCCACCCCACCCCCTCGACTCGCCAGCCTCCACTATAACGGCGGCTTCGCGCGCCTGAAGCCTGCTGTGGCCAAAAATAGACGGGCTGCTTAGAGGGCAGCCCTTAGATCGGTCAGCGAGACCATCAATGTCAGCGGTTCAAGCGGGGAGGGTGTCAATCCCAACGCGAGGTAGAAAGCTTTGGCTTCCTCAGAAATCGCGTGGACGAGGAGCCCACGGATTCCAATGACGTCCGATGCATGCAGCACGCGCTTGGCAGCGTCGCGAAACAGCGCGCGGCCAAGCCCTTTTCCATGGTATTCGAGACCCACTGCCAACCGGGCAAGAATGACGACGGGAATGGGATCCGGCATGTTGCGTCGAAACCGGCCGGGCGCGGCGGACGTCGTTACCGCACCTGAGGCGAGCGCGTAATAGCCGCCGACCGCGCTGTCGTCGCATGCCACGTAGGTTCGGGAGGCGCCGCTGGTCTGATTGGCGAGGGCACGGCGCTTCAGCCATTCGTCCAGCGCGGGAACGCCGCAATCGAAATCCGCAATCTGGTGATGATCTGCCAGAATCTCGGGCGCACGGAGCGTCACGCTTTCTCCCAAGGTGCTGCTTTTCGCATCGTCCGGCGCAGCCTCTCGTTGGGTTGGGCCGGAGCGTCGAGCCGCTTCAAAAATTCCGCGTAGGCTTGCGGACTCACGGCAATGACCGAACGGTCGAGCAGGGCCTCTTCCGCCGCCCGCGTAACGGCGTCGAGTATGAAACTGGTGCGGTTCTTGCCGAGCGACAGCGCGGCTCGATCGATAAGCTTTCTGTTTTCCGTTTTTATGCGGATGTTCAGCGTTTCACGCTTTGAGGGTTGGACCGTCATTTTCAACTCCATTTCGGCTATGCTAGCACAGCGTAATGACCGTGTCATTACACGATGAACGGATGTTTGCCGGGTCTATGAAGGAAAATCCCGACGCGCCGGGCGAACCAAAGTTTGTTTGACGGGAACCGGCATGTCCGAGTTGAGGGACCGTTGCAGAATTTTGGGTGCCACCATGCGCCATGCTGCTTCCAGAAGGTCTCGCATTTCTGCCCGATCGAGATTTTCTACCCGGATAAATGACCAGATCATGCGGCCCGCGGTCATGGGCCGAAAGGTTTCCGGCCGCGCATCGAAGAGCATCATTTGCTGGTGATGCGGCAGCTTGAATATCCAGCTCTTATCCTTTTCCGAATAAAGCGCGAACGTCTTCTTGCCCACGTTGAACCAGGGCCAGCCGTGAAAGACGATCTCCTGCGCGCCCGGAAAGCCGAGCGCGATGGATTTGATCGTCGCGTATTTTGGCGGCTTTATGCTCGGCATCGCGGGCATCGCACCGTTCACCGGAAATGCCAGTTGCCGTCGTCTTCGCGGCAAGCGGTGCCGTTGTGCTCGTGCCACGCATCGTGACGCCAGGTCTGGATGTAGAAATCGCGACAGAGATAGGGACCGTCGTAATATTCTCGCAGCGGCGTGAAGTAGCCGTAATCGCCTTCCGCATCGTTGCGCCATTCGTAGCGCTGGCCGATCGGGCCGTAGAATCCCTGCTGATAGACCTTGAACGCGTAGTGGCGGTCGTCGCAATCCATGTCGCCAGCGATCGCGTTGCCCACGGCGCCGCCGATGAATACGCCTCCGACCGTGGCCGCAACCTTGCCTCCGCCATGGCCGAAACGGCTTCCGATGATGCCGCCCGCGATGGCGCCGAGCACAGTCCCGGCCGCGCGGTTCTGATCGTGGCAATCGTCGCCGTAGTAATAATCCTGCGCCGACGCGCTGCCCGCGCTCGCAGCCAGCGCCATGGCGGCCGCCACGGCAATTCTTTTGAAGCCCTTCGACATGTGCGCTCTCCTGTGCACGACGCGGAAATCCCTTGCGGGTTTGCCGCTTTTTCCTAACCCCGCCCGAATGATACCGCACTCCGCCGCGCGGCCCAAACGCGAGGGGTTCGCTTTCGTTCCGCGAGGGATTTCCCATTTTCGCGGACCGCGAAACGACAATGAACCATTTGCATGGGACCGGGTTCGATTAAGGTATGCCTCCCGAATCCTATTTTGAGATTCCCCCATGTCGCGATCCATTGCCTTTCTTGCGTCCTTCGCTCTTGTCCTGGCCGTTGCGGCCTGCGGAAAGAACAACCAGACAATGAAGGCGGCGCCGGACGATGCGGCGTGGAAGATCGCGGCCGCGCAGGCGGGCCCCATTCCCATGGCCATGTTGCCGCGCAATGTCGTGCCGCTGCGTTACCGACTCACCTTCACCATCGATCCGACCAAACCGACTTTCTCGGGACACGACGAGATCGATGTGACGTTCACGCAACCGCGCCGCGCACTCTATCTCGATGGGCTCGATCTGAATGTGCAGCACGCGAGTGTGCGGCTGGCGTCCGGACAGACGATCGAGGCGCGGTATGCGCAAGTACATGGTTCGGGCATTGCGCGGTTGCTGTTCGCGGACGTGGTTCCCGTGGGCTCCGCCACACTGATCTTCGATTACGACGCGCCGTTCGGCCGGTCACTGGGCGGCCTCTACAAGGTGGCCGATGGCGGCGACGAATACGCCTTCACGCAATTCGAGTCGACGGATGCGCGCCGCGCGTTCCCGTCTTTCGACGAACCGGGTTTCAAGACGCCGTTCTCCGTAACGGTCAACGCGCCCATCGACGACAAGGTGATCGCCAACACACCTGTCATTTACGACAGTTCCGGCGGCAACGGCCTGACGAAGACGGTGTTCCAGCCGACAAATCCGCTTCCCACCTATCTAATTGCGTTGGCTGTCGGGCCGCTAGACATCGTCGACGGCGGCGACATTCCGGCAAACCCGAATGTACATCGCGCGCAGCCCATCCATCTGCGCGGCATCACCGCAAAAGGTAAAGGCGATCGGATTCGATACGCGCTTACATTCACGCCCAAGATCATCCTCAATCTGGAGAATTATTTCGGCATCGCCTATCCGTTCCAGAAGCTCGACCTGCTGGCCGTGCCGGATTTTGCCGCCGGTGCGATGGAGAATGCGGGAGCTGTGACGTTCCGCGAGCGCCTGCTTCTGCTCGACGAGAGTTCTCCCCTCGACCAGAAGCGCGCGAGCTTGAGCGTGCAAGCGCACGAGCTGACCCATCAATGGTTCGGCGATCTCGTCACGCCCTATTGGTGGGATGACATCTGGCTCAACGAATCCTTCGCCAACTGGATGGAGAGCAAGGCATCGCAGGCGATCGAGCCAGATTGGTCGTTCGACCGCGAAAGGCTCGAATCCGCCATCCGCGTAATGGATGTCGACGAGCTTCCCTCGGCGCGCGAGATTCATCAGCCCGTCAACAGTCCGGACGACATCGAGAATTCGTTCGACGGCATCACCTACGACAAAGGTGCTGCCGTGCTGACGATGTTCGAAAGCTATCTCGGTCCAGATATCTTCAACCGCGGCATCCACGCCTATCTCACGCGCTTCGCGGGCCGCAACGCCACGGCGAAGGATTTCGTCGGCACGATCGCGCAATCGACCAATCACCCCGAGATCGTAGAAGCGTTCAACAATTTCATCGACCAGCCGGGAATTCCCGATCTGCAGACGACGTTACAATGCGCGCCGAACGCGGCATCCGCGGGTGTCGCGCAGTCGATGTCTGTGCCGCTCGGCCGAACCGCGCCGCAGCGCTCCTGGAAAGTGCCCATGTGTCTGGCGACGCCTGCCGGCGCGCGGACCTGCCGGCTGATCGATGCCGGTTCGGCGACGGTAGCGCTCGGAGCGGTGTGCCCGGCCTATGTGCTGCCGAATGCCCAAGGCAAAGGTTATTACCGCTTCACGATGGACGAGAAGGGTTGGGCTGCGCTCATCCAGTCCGCGCCGACGCTTTCACCCGCGGACCAATTAACCCTGTTCGCCAATGTTGACGCGGCCGTCCACGCCGGACAGGCTTCGGCCGCCGATCTTTTCAATGTCATCGCCGCGCTCGCGCCAAATGCGCAATGGGACCTGATCGCGGCGATGCGGGATTCGCTGCACAATCTGCGGCAGAAGATTCTCGCCAACGAGGATCTGGCGTCGTACCAGGCGTTTCTGCGCACGCATTTCGCGCCGCGGTTGGCCGCGATCGGCTATGCGGAAGGCGCCAACGAGGCACCCGCGATCACGCTCGCGCGACCGCCTCTGGCGCAGTTGCTGGTCGAGGAAGCGCGCAATCCGGCGACCATCACCGCGCTGGGCAACGCGGCGACGCAATATCTGACCGCCAATGGCGCAAGTGCTGCCACGCTTGCGCCGGATTTGCTTCGGGAGGCGCTGCGTGCCGGCATTCTTTCCAACGACATGCATCCGAACGGCGCGCCGGCCGACACGACATTCGGCGATCGCCTGATCGCGGCGTATCAGGCCTCGAAAGACGAATATTTCCGCAGCAGCGCCATCTATGCGTTTGCGGGCTCCGAAGACCCCATGTTTCTCGCCAAAGTCATCGCGCTGATGGGGCAGATGCGCACCGGCGAACTCAGATATGTGTATCAATACATGCAGTCGGAGCCTGTGGCCCGAACGCAGCTCTGGAGCTGGATCAAGAACAATTATCCGGCACTTCAGAAGCGCATGTCGCCCGGGGGCCTGTTGCGGACGCCGGGCATTCTCGCCAACGCCTGCGATGCCGGCGCGCGGGCCGATGTCGAATCCTTCTTCCGCCCCAAGGTGGCCGAGCTTCCCGGCGTTCAGCGTCCGCTTGCGCTCGCAGAAGAACAGATCGACCGCTGCATCGCGTTCAAGCAAGCCCGCGGCGCGGAAGTCGAATCCGCCATCAAGGCGGCGAAGTAGAATCGCAGCGTGTTGCAACGGCGGAACGTGTCACCCGCCGAACACGACCGCATGCATGATGCGGCCGGGCAGGAGCGTCAGCGATCCGGCGATGAGGATTGCGCCGACATAGAGGCTGATCATCGCCGTCTTGTGCTCGCGGATATTGTGCGTGCGCGCGCCATGCAACGCGCCGAAGACGCCGAACAAGGTGAGCGGAATGAGCAGATGCAGCGGGCTGAGCCCATAGAAGGGACTCTGCGGCATCAACTGATGGATGAACAGCGTCGTGATCGCGGTGATCGTCATCAGTGTGAGATAGATGGCGCCGACGGCGCGGTGGAGCGGCGCACCCTTGCGGCTGATGAAGATCTGCCAGGTACCGAGCACAAAGGCGGGCAACACCGTCGCAACATGTATCTGCACGGCCAACGGCGCGCGCAGCAGCGGTTCCAACGTCATCGATCGTCCCCCGAAACACCGGGCGATTCTACAAGCTTTTGTCCGAAATGCGAAAATGCGATCGGTCTTTATCGCGCCTCGCCGCAAGGATAGGATTCCGCCGCAGGCCCCGGATCGAAAGAAAACGGTCGATGACGCTCAGGCTTTACTTCGCACCCGGCGCAAGCTCGATGGCGCCGCATATTGCGCTTCACGAAACCGGCGCGCCTTTCGAGGCGCAACCCGTTTCATTCTTCAAGAATGAAAACCGCACGCCGGAATATCTCGCGCTCAATCCGGAAGGCACCGTGCCGCTCCTGCTGATCGACGGTCGCCCGCTCACCGAAGTGGCGGCGATTCTTTATTATCTCGCGCGCCGATTCCCCGACGCGGGCTTGCTGCCGCGCGACGAGCCGGAAGCGGAGGCGCAGGCGATATCGTGGATGTCGTTCATTGCCTCGACCATGCACCCAGCGCGCCGGCGCGGTCTCGATCATGCGATGCAGATTTACCGGCTGGCCGACCGCAGGCTGGGCGAGAAGGAATGGGCGATCGGACGCTATTCGATCGCGGACATTCACCTGTTCCGGCTGTTCTGGCGGTTCGAGAATTCTCTGAAGCCCCCGCCCGGAGCATTTCCGAATTTGTCCGCACATCGCGCGCGCATGATGGCGCGGCCGGCGGTCAAGAAGACGATCGAGATCGAGACGGCAGTCGGGTACGAATTGCCGGCATAACTTGCGCGGTTCCGCTCAGGCGGCCTTCGAGCACTGCAGCCGGTCGACGGCTTCGGCCTTGGAGACGGTGTCGAAAATGGTTTCCACGTCGTGGCGCTCTTCGTTGGTCACCATGGGCAGTAGACCGCGCGGCTGACGCGACAGATTGAACACGGTCTGGAACACGCATTTGTCGATGCCGACGGCCCGGCAGGCGAGCGCCACGGCACGGGGGCCGCCCCGATAGAATACGGCGCGGAATTCCGCGACCGAGAGGCCCAACAGTTTCGCAAACGCCACGTCGAACAAATCCACCTGTCCCTGATGCAGCACGCGCAACAGGAATCCGGCGCGCAATTGACCGGCCGTCGAGAGCTTGTCGACGAGCTTTTGCGCGCTCGCGTCTCCCGACTGGGCGGGCTGGCTCTGCTGGACCGATTGGCTCGCCTGACCGAGCACGGCTGCCACCGCTTCCGGCGCGATCCGGTGGCTGTTGACGATGTAGGATTTGAGCGCGTCGGACACCCAGGCGCACATCTGGGTCGCGAGCGGAGCGGGCAGGTCGTCCCGGCGCGCCAACGGTTCCTGGATCGTGGCGATGCGGCGCGATTTCTCGACCAATGTCGCGAAGGTGGCCTCGCCGATTTTCGCCGTCGCATTGCGGACGAGGGCAACCAGCACCGGCTCGGCATCGCTTTTGGCGAGAACCTCGGTGACGGGTTCGCCGATTTCGGGCCGCGCGGCGCATGCGGCCTGATGCTCCGTGCCGGTCTCGTTGAGGAAGGAAAGAATTTCGCGGTCGCCCAAGCGGCGGCTGCGCAGAATGATGGGACGGGCGACTTCGATCTTGTCGTCGACGAGGAGAAGGATCAGCTCGAGGGGGGCCTCAGGATCGTCGGCCAGCTTTTCGGCGAGCGCGATGCGGATCGCCATCTCGACGTCCTTCGCCAGCCGCTGGAGGATTTCGCGCATCAGCCCGCGTTCGCGGTCGGAAAGCTTGGGAGCCTGGGTGCGGTAAAGCGAGGCGACGGCGAGATAGATGTCGTTGCGGCTGGTGCCGCCGGGATTGGCGACCAGCTGGACCAGCCGGCTCATGTCGCCCAATTCTTGCGCGTTCAACCCCACCGCATCGCCCCTTCTGCAGCTCCAAGGCCGCCTTTTGCAGCCGCGGTTCCATGCTAGGCAATCAGCGTTAACAGCGTGTTAAGGTAACGGAGTCCGCAACCATCGACTCGATCATGACTTCAAATAGGCCCCTGGGGCGGTCAACAGCGACTAGGTCTGTGCCGGTAGTCCGATTACGCAAGCGAATGAGGCGTCCAGCCCTTCGATCCGGTCGCCGAGGTTGGATAATATTCTAGCCTTACCCCTCTCGTATCTCTCAATGTCGTCAGCAGAGGCCTGATAAAGTTGGTCTACGTATGCGTTATATGCGATAATCATCGTGATCGCGGTGTTTAACGGACCAATTATCTCACGATCGAATTCATGAAACCGAGCTAGCGCATTTTCCAGCTCAACCGGCATTTGAATCTTCAGTTGTCTGAGTGCATCAGGGATGCCAGGCCAGCGAGCAGGCCGCACTTCGAGTTGGCGCAAACCGTGTTTAATCCGCGCAATATCCATCTTGGCCGCTGAAAATGGGGCCAATAAACTGGCAGCAAATACCTGTGAGCTAATATTTCGCTCACTAGCCCGCAGTTGTTTTTCTCGCTGTGCGGTCCATAAGGGGATGCCTATAGCAACGGCGATGGCGACAAACGTAAAAAAGTCCTGCGTTGCCGCGAGGAATGCGGGGTGGCATTCGATCCAGCGCAACAGTACGTTTGGTTCTTGTGTGCATGCGTCCCAGCCGCTCACCCGCGCGATCCCATTCGATCAATTTATTGATATTCGCGCCATTGTGCGCCGGATCGAGTTCGCTTTACGGTCCTCATCAACTCGTGCACGACGCTGGCCGGAAGTCTTCCTTGAATGAGATTCTCAAACTCGTCTATTCGCCCTTCTTCGTTGAATAAGCGCGCAAGGTCCCTCAATTTGCTCCGGTCTTCTCTCGCCGTGGCCCG
>JBEKDC010000061.1:0-13788 GCA_050014535.1 Rhizomicrobium sp. | reverse complement strand
TCGATCTCGACGCCGCGATTCATCGGGCCCGGATGCATGACGAGCGCGCCGGGTTTCGCCAGCCGCAGCTTTTCGCGATCGAGGCCGTAGAAGCGGAAATATTCGCGGGTCGACGGCACGAACGCGCCTCCCATCCGCTCGTGCTGCAGGCGCAGCATCATCACGATGTCGGCGCCGGCGAGCGCCTCGCGCATGTCGGTGAAGATTTCCACGCCCAGCCGATCCGCATCGGCAGGAAGGAGCGTGCGGGGTGCTGCGATCCGCACGCGCGCACCCATTTTGGACAGAAGTACGATGTTGGAGCGCGCGACCCGGCTGTGGAGCACGTCGCCGCAAATGGTCACGATCAACCCTTCGAACCCGCCGCGCCTGCGCCGGATGGTGAGCGCGTCGAGCAGCGCCTGGGTCGGATGCTCATGGCTGCCGTCGCCCGCATTGACGACGCAGCAATCGAGCTTGCGGGCGAGCAGCTCCGCCGCGCCGGAATCCTGGTGGCGCACGACGAGGATGTCGGGACGCATGGCGTTGAGCGTGGTCGCCGTGTCGATCAGCGTCTCGCCCTTGGAGACGGACGAGGTCTTGACCGACATGTTGAGCACGTCCGCGCCCAGCCGCTTGCCCGCCAGCTCGAACGAGCTTTGCGTGCGGGTGGAGGCCTCGAAAAACAGATTGATGAGGGTGCGGCCCTTGAGAAGGCCAAGCTTTTTCTCGGCGGAGCGGCTGAGCGCCACGTAATCGTCGCCCAGATCGAGCAGAGCGGTGATCTCTCCGACCGAAATTCCTTCGATTCCAAGCAGATGGCTTGTCTTGAGAATCGGGCTGTCGTCGCGACCGGGCATCAAAGATGGGCTTATAGGGTGAGGCGGGGCAGGGGGCAAGGGATGAGGGCATGGAATGGATCAGTCATAAAAACACCGATCATGGGCTGCGATGGCCTCTTCGAGAGACGCAAACCCCTTCGTTCGATCCTGAGGGTCGGTCTCAACGAGTAGCTCGATGCACTGGCGATCTAGTTGCTGCCTACTTACTTCGTTGACCGGCAGCCGAAAGAAGTCGGCGCTCTGAACATGGAACAGCCCGGTCTTGAGGCTCTCGAAACAGCAATACCGCACGGCGGCGTCAACCTGTAAATCGCCGCGGTGTTTCCAAACAAATATTTGGCGATAGAGAGCGCTCATGCGGTCGTTGCCCAAATTTGGATTTGCAGGGCGTCCACAGTTATAGCGCGCATTGTGTTAGGTGTCATTTCCATGGGATGCCAGGAACACCCTCACCTCGCTGTCGTTCGTCAATCGGCAGATGGGAACATTCGGCCAGTGTGCGATCCTGTTCGCTTCGATCTTCGGGCGGTTGATGCGGTCGAAGTTCCGGATGAATGCGAGCACTTCGAGGACTTTTGCGAATGTGTGTGCTTCGTCACGCAGAACGTCCGGCATTCTCAATTTCTTTCCCCCTCGTTGTCATGGCCCGCGACTGCGGGCCATCCAGGTGAAACCTGTTTTTTCGTGCAAGCGAAGCGCAATGGAGCGCTCTTTCTTCTGCGTCGGGGAAGTGTCACCTGGGCGGCCCGCAGTCGCGGGCCGTGACACAAAAGGGGTGAGTGAGCACCATTTATGCAGACCGGTACGCCTCAAACCGTCGCGCCATCCGCCTTCACGACCTCAGCCTCACCATGGCTGATGTCTTCCAGTTTCTTCTGCGAGGTCTCCGGCAGGAACAGGATTGCGATCAGGGCGAGCGGCATCGCGGCGACGAAGATCACGATCGCGGGGGCATGCGCGCCGAAGCGGTCGTAGAAGACGCCTTCGAAGGCCAGCGCTGCCGCGCTGGTCAAGGTCGCCACCACATATCGGAGTGTACCGGCGGTGGCGCGATAGGCGGTGGGGAACATCTCGACCGCGTAACCGGCCATGATCGTGTCGCAGGAGAAATAGCCGAACACCGCAAGGATCCACGCAGCGGGCACCCATTCGCCCAGACGTCCACTGTAGAGCGACACAAACGCAGCGCCGCAGATTGTGGCGCAAACCAGCAGCACGCGCTTGCGTCCGATCCGGTCCGACAGGCGTCCCGCGACGATATTACCGATCACCGAAATAAGGCCGCCGCCGACGAACAGAATTGTCACGCGGCCAGGGGTGTAATGAAGCGTCTGCTGCAGATATTTCGACGTCAGGGCGATCGCGGGACCGATCGCAAAGAAGAACATGCCCACGGATGCGAGCATCGCGGCCAAACGGCCCGGATATTCCTGAAACAGCAGGCGGACGGTCTTCCACGCCGCGGCCGATTTCGAAGCGACTTTCGTCAGTTCCTTACGGTGAATCTCGAAGCGTTCGGTTTCCGGCAATTTGCGTCGGTAATAGGCGAGCAAGAACAGCGCGGCTCCGCCGATCACATACATCGACCGCCAGCCGAACGGCAGAACATTGACCAGCGAGAAGATGAGCGCTGCCACGCCTGCGCCGGTGGCACCCATCGCGCCGAGAGTGCCCGAAGCCCAGCCGCGCACCCGCGCATCCATTTCCTCGGCAATCACCACGAAGCACAGCATTTCCTCGGCATAGCCGAACACGCGCGCGAGAATTTGCAGCGTGACGAATTGCGGATAGGTCTGCGTGAAGCCGCTCGCGATGGTGAATATCGATTCGCCGAAGACTGTGATCAGCAGGAGCCGCCGGCGGCCGAAAATATCGGCGAGCGGAGCGATGAAGAGCGCGACCAATACCGCCATACGGAAATAGGTAATGGTGAGGCCCGCCGCATCTTCCGGGATATGCAGCCCCTTCTGGATTTGCGGCAGGGCAATGCCGAAGACATTGGTGTCGTAGCCGCTGAACAGAAGCGTCGTGCCCACCAGCAGCAGAAACAGCTCCTGCCGGCGCGGGATGGGATATTTCGGTCGCGCGCCCGGCGGCAGCCACAGGAAACGGGCCATGCGTTCCATCGGCGGAATGTCGGTCATCGCGTCTCTCTGTGCCGGAGCGCGTCGAGCGCGCCTTGAAGAATGTAGGCCGCCGCCATCTTGTCGACGACTTCCTTGCGCCGCTTGCGCGAGGCATCGGCATCGATGAGCGTGCGGGTCACCGCGGCCGTCGAGAGCCGCTCGTCCCACATCACGATCGGGATTTCGCACTTGGCGCCGAAGTTGCGCACGAAGGCGCGGGCGGATTGCACGGAGGGTCCCTCGCTCCCGTCCATATTGAGCGGCAGGCCGACAACGAGGCCGCCCACGCCATGCTCGGCGATCACCGCAGAGAGAGCCACGGCATCGACGCTGAATTTGGTTCGCTTGAGAGTTTGCAGCGGCGTCGCGATGGTGAGCCCCGTGTCGGACAGCGCGAGCCCGATCGTCTTCTCGCCCAGATCGAGTCCCAGAAGGCGCGCGCCGGGCAGAAGCATGCCTTTCAAAGAAGCGGGATCGACGAGCGCCAAAGGCGGCTACCTCTGGCCGATCTCGATGCGATTGCCGGCAGGATCGCGCACAAAGAAGCGCTGCAGTCCCTCGGCCACGCCTTCTTCTTCGATGACCGCGCCTTTGGTGACGGCGGCCGCACGCGCCGACGCGATGTCGGGCACCAGAAAGCACACATGACGTTTGCTGCGGGGAAACGGCTCAGGATCGACCCCGATATGGAATTGCGCGCCGCCGACCTGAAACCAGGCTCCCCCGCGCACCCGCAACTCCTCGGGCTTGGGGATTTCGCTAAGGCCCAGAACGTTGCGGTAAAAGGCGAGGCATTCCGCCTCGAGCGCGCGCGGCACGCTCATCTGCACGTGATCGATGCCGACGATGCCCAGAGACATATCCGTCGCCCCAGCGGGGCGCTCCTCATTGCTTGCCAGCATGGCCCCCGGTTGCTAGCAAGGCGCGCACACTTACCACAAGAGCCTCCCTCATGTCCGTGGACAAAGAGACCGTCCGGCGCATCGCCAAGCTCGCCCGCCTCGCCCTCGAGGAGGAGAGAGTCGAGCCGATGATGAACGAGCTGAACCAGATATTGGCCTGGGTGCAACAACTTGAGGAAGTCGACATCGAAGGCGTGCCTCCCCTCACCAGCGTCGTCGCGCAGAAGCTCAAGATGCGCACCGACGCGGTCACCGCCGGCGGCGATGCGGATGCACTCACCGCCAACGCACCGGAGGCCGAAGATCATTTCTTCGTCGTGCCGAAAGTGCTGGAGTAGGCCATGACGCTGCCCTCCAGTCCCACGGATTTTACGCTCGCCGATGCGCGCGAGGCCGTGCGCGCGAAGAAGATTTCGTCGCGAGAGCTGACGCAGGTTTTCGTGAACGCGATCGCAGGCGCGCGCATGCTCAATGCCTTCGTCACCGAGACGCCGGAAAAAGCACTCGCGATGGCCGATGCTTCGGATGCGCGGCTCGCGAAAGGCAGCGTGCGTCCGCTCGAAGGGTTGCCGCTCGCGATCAAGGATCTGTTCTGCACCAAAGGCGTCCGCACCACGGCCGGCAGCAACATCCTGTCGAATTTCATCCCGCCTTATGAATCGACCGTGTCGCAGAATTTGTGGGATGCGGGCGCGGTGATGCTCGGCAAGACGAACATGGACGAATTCGCCATGGGGTCGTCCAACGAGACCAGCCATTTCAAGCCGGTGCTCAATCCCTGGCGTGCGCGCAATTCGAACCGCAATCTCGTGCCGGGAGGATCGTCGGGTGGCTCTGCGGCATCTGTGGCCGCCAATCTTTGCCTCGGCGCCACAGGAACGGATACGGGTGGATCGATCCGTCAGCCGGCAGCCGTGACCGGCACGGTCGGCCTCAAGCCGACTTATGGCCGCTGCTCGCGCTGGGGCATTGTCGCGTTTGCATCGTCGCTCGATCAGGCCGGTCCGATGACCCGCAGCGTCCGCGATGCGGCCATCCTTCTCAAGACGATGGCGAGCATCGATCCGATGGATTCGACCAGTGTCGACGTGTCCGTGCCCGATTACGAGGCGACGCTCGAGCAGGGTGTGAAGGGCCTGCGCGTCGGCATCCCCAAGGAATACCGTATCGACGGCGCGCCGCCGGAGATCGACGCCATGTGGGCCAAAGGCGCGGAATGGCTGAAGGCGCAAGGCGCGGAGATTGTCGACGTCAGCCTGCCGCACACGAAATACGCGCTGCCCGCTTATTATATTGTGGCGCCTGCGGAAGCCTCGTCGAACCTCGCGCGCTATGACGGTGTCCGCTTCGGCCATCGCGCCTCGGGCGTGAAGGACATCACCGATCTCTATGAGAAGAGCCGGGCCGAGGGATTCGGGGCGGAAGTGCGCCGACGCATCTTGATCGGCACCTATGTTCTGTCGGCCGGCTATTACGACGCGTTCTATTCGCGCGCGCAAAAGGTCCGCACCCTCATCGCGCGCGATTTCAGCCTCGCCTTCGAGAAATGCGACGTGCTGTTGACACCGGCAACACCGGGTCCGGCATTCGCAATCGGCGAGAAAACCGCCGATCCCGTGTCGATGTATCTGAACGACGTGTTCACCGTCACCGTGAACCTCGCGGGCCTGCCGGGATTGGCAGTGCCGGCCGGGTTGACGCCGGATGGCCTTCCGTTGGGGCTTCAGATCATCGGCAAGGCATTCGACGAAGCGACGGTGCTGCGGGTGGGTCGCTCGGTCGAGCAGGCCGCCGCGTTCACGGTGAAGCCCGAAGCCTGGTGGAGGGCGGCATGACGAAACATATCCACGGCGCGCAGGGTGCGTGGGAAATCGTCATCGGCATGGAAGTCCATGCGCAGGTGTTGTCGGTCTCGAAGCTGTTTTCGGGGGCCGCGACCGCATTCGGCGCGGAGCCCAATGCGCAAGTGAGCTTCGTCGATGCCGGCATGCCGGGCATGTTGCCCGTCATCAACAAATTCTGCGTCGAGCAGGCCGTGAAGACGGGTCTCGGGCTCAAGGCCAGGATCAATCGCGTCTCGGTGTTCGACCGGAAGAACTATTTTTATCCCGATCTGCCCGCCGGCTATCAGATCTCGCAGTACAAGAACCCGATTGTGGGCGAAGGCGAAGTGTATATCGACCTCGCGGGCGGAGAGACCGTGCGGGTCGGAATCGAACGCCTGCATCTCGAGCAGGACGCGGGAAAAAGCCTGCACGATCAACACCCTGACCATTCCTATGTCGATCTCAACCGCTCCGGCATCGCGCTGATGGAGATCGTCACCAAGCCCGACATGCGTTCGAGCGAGGAGGCTGCCGCATTTCTGCGCAAGCTGCGCGCAATCGTGCGGTATCTGGGCACCTGCGACGGCAATATGGACGAGGGCTCCATGCGAGCCGACGTGAACGTGTCCGTGCGCAAGCCCGGAGGCGAATTGGGCACGCGCTGCGAGATCAAGAACGTCAATTCCATGCGATTCATTGCGCAGGCGGTGGAATTCGAAGCGCGCCGGCAGGTCGATCTGATCGAAAGCGGCGGCACCGTTAAGCAGGAAACGCGTTTGTTCGATGCGAAGCTGGGCGAGACGCGTCCCATGCGCTCCAAGGAAGAAGCGCACGACTATCGGTATTTTCCCGATCCCGATTTGCTGCCGCTGGAGCTCGATCAGGCTTGGATCGACACGATCGCTTCGTCCCTGCCGGAATTGCCGGACGAAAAGAAGGCGCGCTTCATGCGCGAACTGGGGCTTTCTGCCTACGATGCAGATGTTCTCGTCACCGAACGCGAGCTTGCGGACTATTATGAGGACCTCGCGCAGGGCATCGACGCCAAATCGGCGGTCAACTGGCTCAACAACGAGATTCTCGGCCGCCTGAACCGCGACGGACGCGCCATCACCGATTGTCCGGTGACCGCGCACGCCAACAACACGATCCTCAAGATGATCGCGGACGCCACGATCTCCGGAAAAATCGCAAAAGACGTGCTCGACATCGTCTGGAGCGAAGGCGGCGACCCCGCCGAGGTGGTTAAAACGCGCGGACTCGTGCAGGTCACCGATACGGGTGCGATCGAGGCGGCGATCGATGCCGTCATCGCCGCAAATCCCGACAAGGTCGAAGAGGTGAAGGCGAAACCGAAATTGGCGGGATGGTTTGTCGGTCAGGTGATGAAACAGACCGGCGGAAAAGCGAATCCCCAGGCCGTCAACGCGCTCCTCAAGGCCCGACTCGGATTGCCCGAGGAGGGGTGATTCGCACATTTTCAAGCTCTTGACGCGCGCGACCGCTTGGCGCAGGATTTTTCGTCAGTATGCAGACGAAACGATAAACATCAATAAAACACTGGGTTTTGTGGCGAAGACGCCCTCCGGGCCTTGCGCCGCCTAGGTGTCAGTATTGCGTCATCCGCGCAACCTACTCATATTGTTGGCGTTTTGGGGGGTGCGAGTCGCAATGCCCCAAACTCTAGAGGAGTCGTTTCACATGCCAATGACAGCGAAGAAGAAGAAGAAGTCGAAGAAGAAGGCCAAGAAGGCCACCAAAAAGCGCAAAGCGAAAAAAGCGAAAAAAGCGAAACCAGCGAAGAAGGCCCGCCGGAAGAAAAGGCGGGCGAAGAAGGTTGCTGCTGCGCCTGCAATGTAAGGCCGGCTTTCGACCTAGGTTCAGGCCGCGGCTTTCGGGCGAGGGCGTCATGCTCCACCCGGACAGCCGCGGTCAGGCCCCCCGGAGCCCGGTTCCGGACCCGGTGCCAATACCGACTTATCTCCTCATTCTTAGTGTCATGGCCCGCAATCCTCCTGCGCTGCTTCGCAGCTTCGGAGGACAGGCGCAGCGACCCTACGAAGCCGTGGCGAAGTAGGGAAGCGGGCCACCCAGCTGAAACCCGCGCGCTGCGGCCATCGACACTCACAAAAGTCCAATTTCGTTCCAATCCAGGGTACGTCACCTGGGTGGCCCGCTTTTGCGCGCCATGACAAAAGAGGGGATGGAATCCGTTCCCCAAACGACCCTGATCCATCTCGTCTGCGGCTCGACCGGCGCGGGCAAGACGACCTATGCGATCGCGCTTGCCGAAAAACTGGGGGGCGTCCGCTTCTCCATCGACGAATGGATGGCCTCGCTGTTCTGGATGGACAGTCCGCAGCCCATCGAATCCGCCTGGGCGATGGCGCGGGTGGAACGCTGCATGGATCGGATCTGGGACACCGCGCGCGAGGTCGCTTCGCGCGGCGTGCCCTGCGTGCTCGATCTGGGCCTCGGCCAGCGCGTTCACCGCGAGAAGTTCGCGCTCCTCGCGAAAGATTTGGGGCTCTCTCTGCAACTGCATTATCTCGAAGTGCCCGCAGCCGAACGCTGGCGTCGCGTGCAAGCGCGCAACGACGCGAAGACCGGGACCTATCAATTGCCGTTCGACGTGACGCGCGAAATGTTCGATTTTGTCGAAGGCATTTTCGAGCCGCCGGACGCGGCCGAAATGGCGGCCTGCAACGGGATCGCGATTTTTCCGCAATAGGCTACAGCGCGTGCAATTCGACACGCCGGACTAACAATAGCTGAATTTTAGCGTTAACCGGCCTTTAGCTTATCGCAGCCCACGATCCCCTCGCGCGCAAGAGAAGCTTTGCGCATCTCAAGGTGGAAGAAGGGCCGTTTTCGGGCCCATGTCCAAGGGGAAGTGTCATGGTGTGTGTCGATGTCGATGCGTTGAGCCAGTACGAAGTCGAAGCCAAACAAGGCCGTGCCGACGCGCTCTACAATCTGGGGCTCGCTTATTCCACGGGCCAGGGTGTGACGGTCGATTACGTGGCGGCGCACAAATGGTTCAATCTGGCCGCGTTGAAGGGCAGCGATATCGCCAAGTCCTGGCGTGCGCAGATATCCCGCGAAATGAATTCCAACCAGATCGCCGAAGCCCAACGCCTCGCAAGAGAGTGGCTGTCGATTTTGCGTTGAACAGTTCGCGACAGCGCCCGCTATTCCCACCCTCCCCATGAGGGAGGGTCGAAGGCTTTCTTTGAGCGTCAGCGAAAAGAAAACTTCGGGGCGGGGTACTCCATCAACATCACCCCTCCCCGAAAAATTCTTCGAATTTTTCGACCCTCCCTCATGGGGAGGGTGGAATTGCTTTTACAAACTCGCCGCGCTGTTGGGAGCTGCGGGTTTGGGGACGGGAACCGGCACGGCGACTGCCGGCGGCGCGGGCGGCGGCGGGGTGTAATCCAGCGGTTTCGTCTGCGGCGCGTTCGGTTTGTAGAGATCGGCCAGGATGCGCAACGGCTCGTCGCGGCCCGCGATGCGGTTGCGATAGACCTCCGTATTTTCCAGCACCCGCATTACATAATTCCGCGTTTCGTTGAACGGAATCTGCTCGATCCAGTCGATAGGATCGACGCGGGCGTCGCGCGGGTCGCCATGCTCGGCGATCCACTTCTTCACATTGCCGGGTCCGGCGTTGTACGCCGCCGCGGACAGAATATAGGAGCCGCCCCAATCGGAGAGGTCGCTCGCAAGCTCCGCCATGCCGAGCCGCATATTGTAGACGGGATCGCCTGTGAGGTCGGACGGGCGATAATCCACTCCCGCAAGGCCCGCCGAGCGCTTCGCGGAATAGGGCATCACCTGCATGATGCCGCGCGCGCCGGCGCCGCTCACCGCATCGGGATCGAATTCCGTTTCCTGCCGGATGATGCCGAGCACATAGGCCGGCTCCGGCGCAACGCCGGATCCTGCATAGCCGGGCACCGGGATCACGGGATGGGTGTAAGCGAGCAGCAGCACATTGTTGTAGCTCGCTTCCTTCGCCACGCGCAGGGCGATTTCCTTGAAGCCCATCCTGGTCAGGTCTTCGGCCAGGAGCTTGACGTGCTTCGCGTCGCTCCAGGTATCGGCATCGTGCACGGCGAAACTGCGCAACAGACTTTCGAGCCCCAGATCGGCCAGCACGCGAATGGCCTGCGTCTGTTCTTCATGCTCGAAATCGGCGCGCCGCGCGCTCGTATCGACGACGGTCTCATTGAGGTGCAGATTGGGCGAGGCCTCGATATGGGCGAGCGCGAGCTGACCGTAGAACGTCTCCGGCGATTGCGCCGCCAGGCGATATTGCTGCCAGGCGGAGGCAAGCTCGCCCGACTCTTCGTAGCAGCGGCCTTCCCAGTAATGCGCGCGCGACAGGCTGATTGGGCGGGTGGCGGCATGCGCCAGATTTTGAAAATGCGTGAGCGCGGTCCGGGGCTCTTTCAGTTCGCGCAGCGCGATCCAGCCCGCAAGGAATTCCGCTTCGGAATATTCCGTGCTGCCGGGCTCGAGGCCGGTGTTGGACGCAAGCAGATACGCATCGCGATAGCTGCCCTGGTCGAGCGCGTCGCGCGTGTCGATGTTGAGTTCCGTCCACCAGCGGGTTGGCGCGATCTTCGCCATTTCGCGCGTCGGCGCGTGCACCAGCAGAGGCGGAATCTCGGAGACCTGGCCGTGCTGGCGCAGCAGATGCGCCTGGTCGAAAATCACGCCGGGATCGTCGCGCAATGTTTCCGGAAGGTTGTCGAGCAGGCGCTCGCCGGTTGTGGGCGACGTGCGCAGCGCGATGCGTGTATTGCCGATCCTTTGCGCCTCGGCCGTGACGCGCGAAATTTCGCGGCGCGCGTCGGCGAGCAGATTGTGCCACAGCAGATGATCGAGCCGCTCGCGGTCGATATCCGGCGTCAGGATATCGCCATGGCGCTGCACGATGGCGAATTCCTGGTCGGGCTCGAAGCTCGAATCGATCCAGGCCTGGCGGACGAGATCGCGGCCGTGGCCGGCGTTTCCCGTGGCGATCTGCGCTTCGCCGAGCCGCACCGCGCCGATGCCGGACACGGGATCGCGACTGCCAAACCATGCGACCACGGCGCGCGCGTCCATGCCCGGGTCCATCGCCTTCTCGGCGCGCGCGAACAGGATGTCGCGATCCGGCCAATCGGGATTGTCCTTCAGGAAGCGGTCGATCTCGCCGAAGGAGGCGCCGCTGTTCTTGTCCATCAAATAGCGCCACTCGACGAGCTTCTTGGCGACCGGATCGCGGCCCTGGTCGGCGAGCCCGCGCGCCGCGATCCAGTCTCCGCGATCGACCGCATCGAAGGCGCGCACGAACATGTCGTGATCGGCGGGCGGCAGGATGTGGACGAGGCCCACGCGCCGCTCGCCCGTGATCTGCAGTTCCGGCGGGCCGTTCGCATCGGAATCGGAGATGGGAGCCATCATGATCACATTGCCCTGGCGGACGAGACCGGAGGGTAACCCGCTCGATGCAGGCGCGTTTGTCGCAGGCGCCGCGGGAGTCTGGGCCGCAATCCCGCCCACACTCAAAACGAGCGTAACGGAAGCAAGCAGTGCGGCGCGGAACGCAGTCATGACCGAAATGGCCTCGATAAAGATGCCAAAATGAGCTTAATCGAGAATAACGGTCCCGCTGCGCGTTGACTAGGCAATCGCGCCTTGCCGCCCCACTGCCCCAAGCTTATTTTGCGAGCGTGTGATAGTTCTAACCGGTATGCAAATCCAGTGAGCTCCGTTCTTTCCTCCACTTGTTGTCATCGCCCGCGAATGCGGGCGACCCAGGTGACACCTGTTGACCGCGAAGGCAACGCTCGGTCCCATCTTTCGGCGGCGGAGATGCGTCAGCTGGATGGCCCGCTTTTGCGGGCCACGACACTTGGGGATAGAACGAGCCACAAGTCGTCGGCATAAGCCCTCGACCAGCAACCCTGACGGATATTTCACCATGCGCGATGCGCGCGAACGACTTAAAGGCTCGATGCCCGCTCTGATCACGCCGTTCCGGGATGGAAAGGTGGACGAGGCCGCGTTCCGAAAGTTCGTGGCGTGGCAGATCGATCAGGGCTCGCACGGGCTGGTGCCGACCGGCACCACGGGCGAATCGGCGACCCTCAGCCACGAAGAGCATATGCGCGTGGTGGAAATCTGCGTCGAGGAGGCGAAGGGCCGCGTGCCGGTGATCGCCGGCGCGGGCTCGAACTCGACGGCGGAAGCGATCTCGCTCACGCGACATGCGAAGGCCGTCGGGGCAGATGCCGTGCTCTCCGTCGCGCCTTATTACAACAAGCCGACGCAGGAGGGGATTTACCGGCACTTCGCGGCCATCGCGGAAGCTGTGGATATCCCCATGGTGCTCTACAACATTCCAGGCCGCAGCGTGGTGGAGATATCGGTGGAGACGATGGCCCGGCTCGCCAGGATCGCCAACATCGTGGGTGTGAAGGATGCGACGGCCAATCTCGCGCGGCCCAGCCGCGAGCGTCCCGTTTGCGGCAAGGATTTCCGCTATCTCTCCGGCGAAGACATCACGTCCTTGGGCTACATGGCCCATGGCGGGCATGGCTGCATCTCCGTCACCGCCAATGTGGCGCCGAAGCTGTGCGCCGAGTTCCAGAATGCGTGCATGCAGGGTGCGTTCGAGCATGCGCTGGCGCTGCAGGACAAGCTCGCGCCGCTGCACGACGCGATGTTCTGCGAGGCGAGTCCCGCGCCTGCCAAATTCGGCGCCTCGCTGCTGGGCCATTGCACGGACGAAGTGCGCCTGCCCATCGTGGCCGCAAGCGAGACGGCGCGGGCAAAAGTGCGCGAAGCGATGGCGCATGCCGGCGTGCTGAAAGCCTGAGATGGCGAAAAAGAAGGACCCGGAAAAACACGTGGTGGCTGACAACCGCAAGGCGCGCCACGCCTATGCGATCGAATCCACGCTGGAAGCTGGCATCGTGCTGCATGGCTCAGAGGTGAAGGCGCTGCGCACCGGCAAGGCGACCATCGCGGAATCCTATGCCCAGGCGAAGGACGGCGAGATCTTCCTGATCAACGCCTATATCCCCGAATACAACATGGCGAACCGCTTCAATCATGAGCCGCGTCGCGCCCGCAAGGTGCTGGTGCGCAAGACGGAAGTGCGAAGGCTCGCCGCCGCCATCCAGCGCGAAGGCATGACGCTCATCCCCTTGCGCCTCTATTTCAACCCGCGCGGCATCGCCAAGCTGGAACTCGGCATCGCGAAGGGCAAGAAGCTGCACGACAAGCGCGAGACCGAGAAGCAGCGCGACTGGGCCCGCGACAAGGCGCGGCTGATGCGGGCGAAAGGCTGACGCGATGGCCGTGGACGACGCTTCCGACGGGCCCGAGCTCAGAGGCCATATCAAGGAGAAACTGATCCGCTCCAAGCGGCAATGGGCGGAGCAGGGCCGGCTTCTCACAGGCCACGCGGACGCGAAGCGCGCCAATCGCCTGCCGCCGGGCCAGAAGGAAGTGAAGAACTGGCCGGTGCTCGATCTCGGCGTGCAGCCCGACGTGAAGCCGGAGAAATGGCGCCTGCGCGTGACGGGCCTGGTGGAAAACGCGCTTCACTGGACCCTGCCGGAATTCCAGGCGCTCGCGCAGGAGGATTTCGCAAGCGACATCCACTGCGTCACGGCGTGGAGCCGCTACGACAACCATTGGCAGGGTGTTTCATCCCGCACGATTTTGGAATTGGTGAAACCGAAGCCGGAAGCGCGCCATGTCGTGTTCCACGCTTATGACGGCTACACCACCAATGTGAAACTGGAGGTGTTCGCCGAGCCCGATGTGCTGCTGGCGCACAGTTGGGAAGGAAAACCCCTGCCGCGCGACCACGGCGGACCGGTGCGCGTGGTGATCCCGCAATGGTATTTCTGGAAAAGCGCCAAATGGGTGAACCGGATCGAGTTCACCGCGGAAGACCGCCCGGGCTTCTGGGAGGTCCGCGGGTATCACAATGAGGGGGATCCGTGGAAGGAGGAGAGGTATGGGTGAGGGGGAGAGATAAGTTCTTGATCATTTCGCGCGCACCAGCATCCAAGAAGGGAGTCGATACTTTTACCAAAGAGCAACGAAG
>JBEKDC010000060.1:0-13836 GCA_050014535.1 Rhizomicrobium sp. | reverse complement strand
ACCCAAACAGTGGCCCGCGTTCTTCGATCGCGCACTGGCCTATGCGGACCAGTCCCATGACGACCAGGCACTGCGCGACCTGAATGCCGCGCTGGGCATTTCGCCGGGGAATGCCGATGTTCTCGAAGAGCGTGGAGAGGTCTATTCCGGACTTGAGGACTATGTCAGCGCGATACGCGACTTCGATGCTGCAATCGTGGCGCGGCCGGGCTTCGCGCTGGCTTATACGCAAAGAGCAGACGCCAAGGAAAAATCCGGCGATGCCGCCGGCGCGGCATCCGACAGGGATCGCGCGAAAGAGCTTGGCCGGAAAGCCGGAAGTTAGTTCTCGGGGCGCATCGTTGCCTCGAGCGCGCCGATCCTGTCGATCTCCACGCGCACCACGTCGCCGGATTTGAGGAAGGACGGCGGTTTCATGGCCATGCCGACGCCTCCCGGTGTTCCGGTGAAGATCATGTCGCCGGGTAGAAGCGTCATCGCCTGGCTCAGATAGGCGATCTGATCGTAGACATTGAAAACGAGGTTACCGGTGTTGGAGTTTTGCCGAAGTTCTCCGTTGACGAGGCAGCGGATTCCAAGCGTGTGCGGGTCGCCGAGCTCGTCCGATGTGACGATCCAGGGGCCGACAGGCGCATGCGTGTCGAAGGATTTGCCGACGATCCATTGCGCAGTGTGGAACTGCCAGTCGCGCACGCTGACGTCGTTTCCTGCGGCATAGCCGAAGACCACTCCCGCCGCGTCCGCCTTCGACACGTGCCGACAGCGCTTTCCGATCACGACGACAAGCTCGGCTTCGTAGTCGATGGCGCTCGACGCTTTCGGAAGTTCGATCGGATCGTAGGGTCCATTGACGGAATTGGGCAGTTTGGAAAACCAGATCTGCTTTTCAGGCCTGGGTTGCCCCGACTCCGCGATATGGTCCGCGTAGTTGAGACCGATCGCCAGAATCTTCTGCGGATTCGGCACCGGCGCGCGAAGATGAATCTGCGAAAGTTTGAATTCCGGCTTGCGCGTTTCGACAATTCTCTGCGCCTGCCCGGCCAGGCTCGACCAATTCGCGATGAGCTCGATCATGCCGGCCGGCAATCCCGCCGAGGTAAGATCGACGACGGCGTCGCCGACAACGGCTCCGGTGTGCAATCCGCTGGCCGAATCGAATGTCACGAGTTTCATCTGGGGTCTCCTGCATTGCCCGCGGCGAGCTTGGTCCGGGATCGTATACACTTCGAGATGGGCATCTTGCGCAACCGGTCGGGAATTTCCAGTTGCCGGTGTCCCGAGGGGACATAACGCCTGCATCGTTGCGCGATATTCCTTGCGACAGCGCCGAAAGGCGGAACGGCGGCGAGATCGTTCCTCGGAAACGACGAAGCGCGAACCGTCCGCGAAGGCCCTTTGGACCGTCAGCCGATCAGGCGTTCATATTCGGCTTCCGGCACGCCATAAAGCTTTCCGGCACGCTTCACGAGACATTCGCGGTCTACGACCGTGACGAGGCCGCGATCCGTGCGAATGAGTCCCTTCTTCGACAGCGCTTGAACGGCTTCGGTCACGCCGGGACGCCTTGTCCCCAGCATAATCGCGAGAAATTCGTGGGTCAGAGCGATGTCGTCGCCATCCACCCGGTCATGCGCCATGACGATCCAGCGGGCGAGCCGTTCCTCGACCGAACCCCTGGCGTTCGCGACGGCAGTGTGGGAGGTCTGAACCATGAAAGCCTGCGCATAGTGCATCAAAAGCTTTCGTAGCGAGAGGCTTTTTGCGATCGCTTCGCAAAACATCTGCGCGGAAATTTTCTGGCCGTCGCCTCCCACTTGCATATAGGTCGAATGCGGCGAGCGATCGTCGCCCAATATCAGCGCCAGCCCCGATACGCCTTCGCATCCGATGAGACCCACTTCGATCTGCCGGCCCGAGTCGCCGCCGGCGACCACGGACGCGATGCCGTGCTCCACGAAATAAACGTTCTCGATCTTCCTGTTGGGATGTTCGAGCGGGTGGCGCCGGTCCAGCGTCACCGTCTCGAAATGCCCCTGAAGCAAAGCGAGGTCGGTTGGCGCAAGCGCCGCCAGCAAACGATTGCGAAATACACCCGAAATTTTTGCGCGCGCCAAAGACTCTCACCGTGATTGGGGCAAGAGCCGGCACTGCCGATGTCTCTCTTAGCCGTCCGCGCCCTGAAAATGGCGGACGATTCCACTACTATACGCGCGCGATGCCGCAGACACTCGTTAATTAGGTCCGCTACCGTACCATATGCAGACAAAGCGGCGGCGAGATCGCTATTTGGGTCTGAATTCGTACAATCGTATGTTATGACGCGCGAGCGGCCCTGACTCAGCCATGGAGTCTCGTGCGATCGGCCCAGCAGGAATGCGTTCCGCTGCAAAGTTTGTGCGGCAACGCAATTCGGCAAACCGGTCCGTCTTCGAGATGCGCTGCGTCGAGCAGGATGCATTCGGAAGTACTGCGGTTCTCGTCGGTCACAAAGCTCACGAGATAGCCGTCGTCTTCGCGCGTCGAGCCGATGCGCGGCGCGATCGGCGCCTCGCTCGCGAAGCGTCCGGCTCCAAACGTGTATTCCCTTTTGTCGCCCGTCTCGAGATCGTTGCGCACGAAGCCCTTGAACAGAAACCAGCCCGGCTCGGAAAGCGTGCTGTAGGCGTAGCGATAGCGCCGGCCCGCAAAACGGCCGTTCATCATGCCGAATTCCATCACTCGGTCGTCAAGCCGCTCTTCGCGCGTTTTGCCGGTCGCGAGATCGAAACGCCAGCGATGCAGTTTCGGCCGGAAACTGTATTCGTCCAGATAGGCCATCATGTGCCCGTAACCCGGCAACGCATCGCCGCGCGGCGCAGGGGTGGGATCTTCCTGGAAATAACCGTCGAGAACGATCTCGTGGCCCTCTTCGTAGGCGTTCACCCAGTGCAAGACATAAGTCGGCTCCGCTTCGAACCAGCGAATCTCGCCGCCATGCCGGGGGACGATCGCAAAACGCGACGGCAGGCCGTCATGCAGGCGCACGGCGTGGATGTTGCGCGCCAGCAGATCCTTGTCCCAGAAAACGGGCAGGTCGTTGAGGATCGAATAATGTTCGGTGAATGCCATGGCGTGCGGCAGACGAGGGCCCGCAAGCGGAATTGGCATATATGTCGTGAGCCTGTCGTCGCGATCGACCACGCCGTAATGCAGATAAGGCGCGTGTTTCGAATAGTTGAAGAACATCAGCTCGCCCGTGTGCTCGTCGACCTGCGTATGCGCGGAGATGCCGTCGAGCGGTCCCCACGGCGCCACGCCTTGCTGCTCGAGCGTTTCCGGATCGAGCCGATAACCTTCGCCGCATTGATAGAAGGTGGAAAGCGCCTTGCCCGCATGGACCACAACGTCCGTGCTCGCATTGTCCTTGAGCGAACCATGCGCGCCGAAGCCCGGACGCAGCGACAGATTCGCCGGATCGGCAAGACCGCCCCACAGCGATGCACCCGCTTCCTGCTCGGCCGTGAAACAGCGCGTACGCACGAAACGGTTGCGATAGGACGCGGCTCCATCGCGGAAGCTCATCATATGGATCATCGCGTCGCCGTCGAACGGATGAAAACGGCCGAGCGGCTGATGAATCTGGTTTTCCGTGTTGCGCAGATAGATGCCGTCGATGTCGTCGGGGATTTTTCCTTCTATGACGTCGAGGTCGCTCGCATTCACTTCCTCGAGAAGAGGCGTCCACGGCCCGTTCAGATAAGGATGGTTGCTCGGCTTCAGCGACGAGACGATCGGAGGCAGATGCTCGACTTTCATGATCGTTCCTCTCCCGGGGCTCGCGCCGGAGCGCCTAAAACTCGCGATTGCAGAGTATGACTTATTTTACCCTAGTCTGTCATGGCCCGCGAAAGCGCGGCGCGACAACAAAGGGCTGAAGAGCCAAACAATATCAGATGCTCGATTCCGTTGCACCGATGATCAGCTGCGCGGCCCTGGCGAGGCATTGAAGGTCTTCTGCCTTGAGGCCGGAGAGCGCGGTCGCGAGGCGCGCGAGCCTGCGGCGACGGCCTGCTTCGAGCAGCCGCCTGCCCTTTTCCGTCACCGACACCTCGATCGAACGCCGGTCCAGCGGACGGCGGATCGCGAGCCCACGCTCCTCGAGGGCAGCGATCATTTGCGACATGGTGGGCGGGCGCACCTGCTCTGCCGCGGCGAGCGAGCCCAATGTCTGCGGGCCGCCGAATACCAGAACGGACAGCACGGAGAGCTGCGCCCCCGTGATGCCGGAGGCGACATCCTCCTTGCGCACGTAACGCAACAGCCGGATGGCCGCGCCGTGAAGCGCGTCTGCGATCTGTTCGGTCTTCTTCGCTGGAGTTTTCGCGGCCACTTGACAGTTCCTGTAGGGTGGATAATTATTAGGTTACCTAACTATGTGACGGCCTCATAGTATGAAAAGACAATGCGCAAGGGAAGACCGTCGGGCCATGCGCCGATATCGCGGGAGAATTCGATGACACAGGATGCAACGAGCCTTGCCGGCCGCAGTTTGATGCAGGTCGGCCTCACCTGCCGCGACCTTGAGCGCGCCAAGAGCTTTTATCGCGACGTGCTGGGGCTGCCGTTTCTGTTTGAAGTGAGCGGCATGCTGTTCTTTCAGCTCGAAGGCACGCGCCTGATGGTGGGCCTCGAACATACGAAGGGCCAGCCGATCGGCGGTTCGATCCTCTATTTCAACGCGCCAGACATTCACGCAGTCGGGCTGGCGCTGGAAGCGAAAGGCGTCAAATTCGAAGGACTTGCCCACACGCTGCAGCGCACCGCGACGCATGAACTGATGCTGCGCCCGTTCTACGACCCGGACGGCAATGCGCTCGCGCTGATGGGCATGGTGCCTATCGGCTGATGCCGGCGCAAAGAGCTTGGGCTACTGGTTCGGCTTGATCTTGAAGTCCAGGACGACACGCTTCTGGCCCTTGGCAGGCGGCGAAAACGTCGCGCTGCTGGTGCCGCCGCCTTGCTGGGCGGTGAGCGTCGCCGTCACCTTGTAGCTGCCGGGTCCAACCTGGAACAACACCCAGGGACCTGCGCAATCGAGGGCCGCCAGCGTTTTGCCGCCTGTGGACGACAGCACCACATGCGCGCCGGACAGGTACTGTGCGGCGCCGTTGGAAAACTCGATGCGGACGGGGAATGCGAGCCAGCGTGAATCGTGCTGCGCTTCGTCCCCGATCCCCGTGCAGACCGTCTGGACGCCGTCGATCGAAATCGGATTGTCCATGGGCATGGGAACATCGGCCTGTGCGGGCCAGAAAAAGCCGGCTGCGCCGCCCAGAGCCATGACGCCCAATGCCAAATAACGAAATTTCATAATCCAACCCTCCGGAAATATGCGCTCCCGGGGCCAACACTGCCCCCGCTCTATGGCAACGTTGTGGCGACGATTTCGTGCCCATCGCCGTCGGAAAAATTTTACGTGCCGCCGCGGTGAATGGTTCTGCAGAGCGGCATCGCAAACGACGCATGGCCGAATCGGGCATGTTGACCGCGAACCGATGGGGGAACGCGCCATGCCCACTCTTCACCAGATGCACGACTCGGGAAATTGCTACAAAGTAAGGTTGGTAGCCAGGCAAGTCGGGATTCCGCTGACGCTGCTGGACTATCCGGTCCACGGGGGCGAGACGCGCAAAGCGCCGTTCCTCGCCAAAAACCCCAACGGACGGGTCCCCATGCTGGAACTCGACGACGGACGCTGCCTGCCGGAGTCCGGCGCCATCCTGTGGTACCTCAGCGAGGGCACGGCCTTGCAGCCGTCGGACAAATGGGGCCGAGCCCAGGCGCTGCAATGGATGTTCTTCGAGCAATACAGCCACGAGCCCTATATCGCGGTGGCGCGATTCTGGCTCGCCTTAGCGCCGAAAGAGGAGTTGGAGAAAAAACGCGCGCTCGTGTCGGAATGGCACGCCAAGGGCAATGCAGCGCTCGGCGTGATGGAAACGCATCTGCAGAACAACGATTGGTTCGCCGGCGGCAGATATTCGATCGCCGACATTGCGCTCTATGGCTACACCCATTGCGCGAAGGACGGCGGCTTCGATCTCGCGCTCTATCCGGCTGTGCTGCGCTGGCTCGCGCGCGTCGCCGCGCAATCGGGGCACATTCCGCTGTCGGAACGCTGACAGGAATTTCTCACGGGCACCACTGAATCCTCGTTCCATCTCTCAAATTGTCATGGCCCGTGAACGCGGGCCATCTAGGTGACGCGTATCCAAAATCGAAATAAATGACTCGATAGAAACATTCTCGGCTGCACCGACAATGCTTCACCTGGGCGGCCCGCTTTTGCGGGCCGTGACACCAATAGGAATGAAAAATCGAGTCCGTGTTACGCCTTCGGCGACTCGCGTTCGATTTCGACGCCGGCGGATTCTGCGCCAGGCAAGGCGTGCAGCTTCTCCACCCGCACGCGCGCGGTGCGCACACGGACATCTTCGAAGCAGGTTTCGGCGATGCGCTCGGCCAGCGTTTCCGCGAGATTGATGTGGCCGCGGCCGACGATCGCGCGCACCTTCGCGGTGATCGCCTCGTAATCGACCACTTTGTCGAGCTTGTCTTCGATCCTGGCCAGATCCTCGACACCCAGATCGATGTTGATGCGCACGGGCTGCGCTTTGCCGTGTTCGTGCCCGTGCGTGCCGATATGGGCAAGCACTTCGAGATTGCGGATGAAGACGTGCCTGATCGCGCGGGCGGAATCCGCGATGTGGAGAGGCGAAATGTTTGCTTTTGCGGCCAAGGCGGCAAGTGCTCGGTTGATCGGCCGGGAGTTGTCCGCGGCGGCACACGGATGCTAGAGGTTCGCCATGAAATCCTCAACCGGTCCCGTGTCATATCCCGCCGTGCCCTTCATGGGCGAGCACGGCTATGCGCGCATGATGATCCGCGACCTCGTGACGGAAGTGCGCCTCGGCGTGCATCCGTGGGAACGTCATGACGAAAAGCCCCAGCGGATCGTGATTAACGTGGAGCTGTTCGCCGACGATATCGGCCGGCCGTCGGAGGGTCTCTCTTCCATCGTCGATTACGACTACATCCGCGAAGCGATCCGCGCCTGGCCTGCGCGCGCCCATACCGTCCTGATCGAAAGCCTGCTGGAAGAGCTGGTCGAGCTGGGCTTTCGCGACACCCGCGTCAAAGCCTGCCGCGTCTCGATCCTGAAGCCGGACGTTTACAACGAGGCGGCAGGCGCCGGCGTGGAGCTTTATCGCGTGAGGCGGTGAGGCCAATGGAGTCAGCGACCGACAGAGACTTTCCTTCGCGTGCCGGTTATGCGCTCGTCACCGGCGGGGCTGCGCGGCTGGGCGAAGCGATTGTCAGGCGTCTGGCGTCCGACGGCTGGCGGGTTGCGATCCACCACAGACATTCGTTCGACGAAGCGGACACGCTGGTGCGTGAATTGAAGCAAGCCGGGCACGACGCGGTCGCCGTCGCCTGCGATCTTACACAATCAAAAGAACTTCCGGCAATTTTCGCGGGCGCCAACGCTGCGCTCGGTTATTGTTCGCTCCTCGTGAACAGCGCCGCGATTTTCGAATATGACGATATCGCGTCCGTCGCCGAGGCGAGCATGGATGCGCATTATGCCGCGAACCTGCGTGCGCCGGTTCTGCTTGCGCGTCACTTCGCCGAACAATTGCCCGGTGACGCCAGAGGTCTGATCGTCAATCTGCTCGACCAGAAGGTGTTCAACCTCAACCCCGATTTCCTTTCCTACACCATCATGAAAGCCGCACTCGCCTCGGCGACCGAATTGCTGGCGATAGCGCTGGCGCCGCGCATTCGCGTCTGCGGCATCGCACCCGGCCTGACTCTGCGCAGCGGCAATCAGACCGACAAGGGCTTCGAGGACGCGCACAGCAAGACGCCGCTGGGATTCGGCAGCGTTCCCGCCGACATCGCGGAGGCGGTGAACTTCATCGTGCGCGTGCCGTCGATGACCGGATCGATCGTCACGGTCGATGGAGGCCAGAGCCTTGTGCGCCGCTCGCGGGACGTGATGTTCACCTACGGCCTCGCACCCGGCGCCCCGGGAACCAAGTAAGGATCGCACTCTTCCCACCCTCCCCATGACGGAGGGTCGAAATTGTCTTTGAGCGCCGGCGAAAAGAGAATTTCGGGGAGGGGTATTCCATCAACATCACCCCTCCCCGAAAAATTCTTCGGCTCGCGCCTCAGAATTTTTCGACCCTCCCTCAGGGGAAGGGTGGTGAAAACCTTAAGGGTTGTGTCCCGCGCGGCTGTGGGGCATCACTGCGCCGGCTTGAGCTGAAGTTAAGACCCATTCTCATCTGAAGGCAGAGAATCCGTTCATGTCCGCCAGGAATGCCGCCACGACGGAAACCCGGTTCTCCCTGCCTTTTTGGAAGGTTTTTCTGGCCGTCGCGGGGCCCGGCCTGGTCGTGATGCTGGCCGACACCGACGTGGGGAGCATCATTACGGCGGCGCAAAGCGGCGTCGAATGGGGGTACAGGCTCCTCCTGCTGCAGCTGCTCCTGATCCCGGCCCTCTACATGGTGCAGGAGCTGACCGTCCGCCTCGCGATCTTCACCGGCAAAGGACATGGCGAACTGATCAAGGCGACATGGGGGCCGATCTGGGCCTGGGTGTCGGTCACCGGGCTAGGCATCGCCGCCACCGGTGCGTTGCTGACGGAATTTTCGGGTGTCGCCGGCGTCGGCGAACTCTACGGAGTCCCCCGCGTCGTGAGCCTCGCGATCAGCGCGATTTTCCTGCTCGCTGTCGTGTTGACGGGATCGTATCGGCGCGTGGAGCGGGTGGCGATTGCGCTGGGATTGTTCGAGTTCGCATTCTTCCTCGTCGCCTACGAGTCCCATCCCGACGCGGGCGAACTCGCGCGCGGATTGGTACATGTGCCGTTCCAAAGCGGCAATTATCTTTATCTGGTCGCGGCGAATATCGGTGCGGTGATCATGCCGTGGATGATTTTCTACCAACAGTCGGCCATCGCCGACAAAAAGCTCAAGCCCGAGCACTATCCGCATGCGCGGCTCGACACGGCTCTCGGCTCCGTCCTCGCCCAGGCCGTCATGGCCGCGATTCTGATTGCGGCGGCGGCCACGATCGGAAAAACCAACAGCCACGCGAGCCTCAACACCATCGGCGATATCGCGAAGGCGCTGATGCCGTTTCTCGGGCCCAATATCGGTCGGCTGGTGTTCGGCCTCGGGACGATCGGGGCTGCGATGGTGGCGGCCATCGTCGTGTCGCTGGCGGCGGCCTGGGGCTTCGGAGAAGTGACGGGCTACAAGCATTCGCTCGAGCACCATCCGTTCGAAGCCCCGTGGTTCTACGGCGCATTCTCGCTCGCGGTTGTGGGTGGTGCAGTCGTCGTCGCGCTCGTGCCCAATCTCGTCGCGCTCAATATCGGCGTGGAAGTGATGAACGCGTTGATGCTGCCTCTCGTGCTGGGTTTTCTCGTGCTGCTCGCGATCAAGGCGCTGCCACCGGAGCACCGCATTAGGGGCGTTTATGCCTGGATCGTCGTGGCGATTTCAGTGTTGATTTCCGCGCTCGGCGTTTTCGGCGCGTTTTCAAGCGCCGTGAACACCTGAACCTCGGCAGTGGGTGCGGAAACTCTATTTCCCGGTCGCCGAGCGGACCGCGAAGGCCGTGGCAATCGCCGTACCGTCTGCAAAACGCAGCGACACCGGCACGTCCGTTCCCTGCTTGAGAAGCGCCGTCGGATTCATGCACATCAGGTGGTAACTTCCGGTCGCAAACTTCAACGTGCCTCCCGCCGGAACATCGATGCGCGCCACATCGCTCATGCTTGCCATGCCGTTCGTCACGTCGGATTTGTGCAGCATCAGCATCCCGCACGCTGGCGATCTCGCCCCATCGAGAGTGATGGTTTTGTCGGACCCGTTATGCAATGTGAAATAACCGCCGGCCGGCAGATGGGCCGGCAGCGCACGAAACCACGCGTCCGAAAGTGCAATCGGTGCCGCGAAACCCGGGCTTGCGCCGAGGGTCGCCGCGAGAAGCGCGGCCGCGACGAGCGCGGCGCGCGTGCTTGACTGTCTCATACTCGTCTCCGTTCGCAGCTCAGAAATCGTAAGCGAGCTGCAGCTTGTAGAGCGTCGATGCGACCAGCTGGCCCGATGTGCCCTCGATAGCCAGGCTCGAGGCCGCGTTGGTGTATTGATAGATAGGCTTTTCGACATCGGCATAAATACGAAACTTCTTGATCCGCATTTGGATGCCGGGTGCGACCAAGAGGCGTTTGTATCCCGAATTGAGCGGGTCCGCATTGGCCTCCGTGTCGTGCAGACGCCAGCTGCCGATCAGCTGCACCAGCGGCGTCACGTCGTCGAGCGGGCCTATGGTGTCGAGATCGTAGGTAATGCCTGCGGCGCCATCGGCTTCGTTGCCGGGCCGATAGTCCTCCTGGGTCGCGATCGCGGCCTCGTAACGCGCCTGCACGAAATAGGCGAGCGTGCCCAGCGCGTTGAGATTGCCGATGTGGTACCCGCCGATCATGAGATCGGTGCTGCCCGTCCCCGGCAGACTGTCGCGATCGAACTCGAGCCCGCCGAGCGGACCCCGGGGACCCGTGAAATCTCCGGTGGGCAGTTTGACGCCGAAGCTGAGACCCGTCGTCATGTCGGACGAAAAACCGGTGTACATCGCGTTGAGCTGCAGATCGCCGAGTGCGGTCAGTTTGCCGGTATAGATGCCGCCGGGAGGGCCGAACACGGTGCCGTCGTCGGTGGTCGTCAGATGACGCGCAAAGACCGGCAGTTCGGCCATGACCGTCCAGCTCGGATTGATCATGTACTCGCCGCCACTGATGTAAAAGCTGGTGTTGATCTCCTTGTCCTGATTGTCCGACGCAGGCGCGCTGGAGCCGTGCTCCCAGTTCCGGTTCTGGTTCATGTAGCTGTAGCGGAACCAGACGGAGAGGCCGGTATCCGAATCGGTGGGCAACGCATTGATCGCGCTGCCGCCGACATCGAACACGCCGCAACCGCAGGCACAGGCGAATGCGTCGGCAGGAACAAGCGCTGTTGCCATCAGAGCGAGAGCGGCGACGACATGCCGGCGCTCGAACGCGACGGACGAGTTCAGCAATCCCCTCCCCCTCGTGTCCGCCTTCGCTGAAGAAGCTACGGCGGAGTTGTGGGGCTTGTCCGCCGGAGCCTTTGGCGTAGGCGGGAGGGTTAGGGTGGGGGGTGTCAACGATTCTTGCGGTTGACGAAAAGCGATCTGCGCTTCGGCGCGCGTGAGAATATTCAACATGGGACCCTCGTTCGAGAAGTTGGATGGACCGGCACGCGCGAAAGACCGCGTGCGGACGCAAAAATTCCAGACTTTCAGACGAGCGAGGGTGGCGCGCGCGGAGATTGGGACGAATAGCGCGCGGTTTCGTAAACCGTTCGCGCGGGCGAATGATCCGGCGCGAACGAGACAATTCGAATCGATGGCGCAATCGTTGCCGTGGCTGAAGGCGTCGCAAGGTGCACGGACGCAGCGAAGGGACAAAAATCGTTTTGCCGTCCGTCATCCTGGCCGGGCTGGTGTTTGCCGGTCTGACTATCGGGCACATGCGCCGCCTGAAGCGGCCCGTTCACAGTGCAGATCGTAAAGGGGGAGCCGGACGCGCTCGCGGAATCCGGCATCCAGCCCGCCGGCAGAAGCGCGCGCAGGATCATCGCGACCAGCGCGATCTGCACCCCTGCAAGCTTCAGCGTCCGCGACATGTATCCCTCAGAGGCAGAATTTCCACCCGCCCGCCCCGTACAACAAGCGGTTGCAATGTCGCAGTGAAGCGTTAAGCACGCCTTTACTTCTGCAAACCCTTCGCGATCCCCTGCAATTCGCTGCGCACTCTCAACACGTAAAACCCCTCGCCGCACAAGGTGCAGGGGATGAAATCGCTGTCGGGGGAGCCGTCGAGTACGATGGACGGACGCATGGCGATGGCGGCGCGCAGGCTCGCCATCATGTTGCCCCAGGTCGCCGACAAGTGGCGCTGCCCGATGACACCCTGAAAATCGATCTGCATGCCCTTGAGCACGATGTAGTAGCCGTACATACGGCCCTTCGTCTTGTAGAAAATCTCGTCGCTGCGCACTTCGATGGGCGAGGTGCGGTCGACGTGATATTCGATGGTGGCCGAAGCAGACCCGAGATCGTCGGAGATGCGCTCGAGAATCGCCTGAAGGTTTTCCGCGCTCGCATCGAATTGCGTGTCGCCTGCCGACAGCCGGTCGTTGTAGCTCGCCAACGAGGCAAGCGCGCGCAGATACTCGTCGTCGCTCGGCGCGCTGGGCCACAGCGATCGGCGCGGATTCCAGAACCACACGTCCGGCGGATATTGCAGGAACCCGGCCGCGCTGCCGAGATCGGAATCGCCGTCCGGCGCGTCGGCGCTGTGTCCCATCCGGTCGCGCAGCGCGAGCGCGACTTCGACCAGCGCCGAGACGATGCCTTCCTGGTAATTGGGCATGTCGTCGAGCAAGGCAGGCGGCTCGTAGAACGGCGCGCTCGCGGCCCAGCCATGCCTGTTCACTTCGCGGTCGATCAGCGCCATTGCGGCGGCCACCGTCTGGCTTTCGTGCGGCAGTCCTGCATCCGAACGCGGCCCGAAATTCGGATCGTCGTCGATGGTGCTGTAGTACCAGGCGCCAAGCGGATAGAAGACGACGAGAACGATGGCCACGCCGAGCGCGATGCGCGCGCCGCGGCCGATGCGCGGCGCACGCAGAATTTCCGAGCCGGCATCCACGACCGTTTCGCCGGCGGACTTCGCCCGGCCCCGCGCGTCCGCGATGCGCGCGCGGATGCCGCGCCACCACGCGCGAAGCGCGTGGCCCCATTCCACGGAATGCGCCCCTTCGGGAGTCATGGCCTATAGATGGGCCGAAGCGGCGGCGAGATCAATCGGGGGGACATCGGGCAGTTCGGCGTGTGGTAATGGCCTTTTGGGCACGCGCCCGCCTACGCTGAAGCTTCGGCGGGTCAGGATGATGATCTTGTCCGCGGTAGCCTCGGTGTAGGCGGAGAGCCGCGGAGGCGCGGGAGAAGTAAGGGAGGAAGATTCACCACGGGGGCACGATGGATCGGAGAAGTTTCTTGCGCGCCTTCGCGCGCAGACCCTTCTTCTCCGTGCTCTCCGTGCCTCGGTGGTGAATCTTCCTTCTCACTCCTCCGCGTGCTCCGCGACTCCGCGTGAACAGAATCGAAACCGCGGGCCTCAGCCGACGAATCCCGCCATTCTCTTGACCTCGGCGACGATCGGCGCGGCGAGCGCGCCGGCTTTACGGGCGCCGACGTGGAGGATGCGGTCGATCTCGGCCGGGTCGCCCAGCAGCCGGCGCATCTCCGACGTGATGGGCGAGATTTTCGCTACCGTCAGCTCCGCGAGTTCGTTCTTGAACCCGGAGAATTGCTGACCCGCAAAGCGTGCAATCACCTGTTCGCGCGTCTCGTCGGCAAGCGCCGCAAAAATGTTGATCAGGTTCTCAGCTTCCGGCCTGCCCTCGAATCCTTTTTCGGACTCCGGCAGCGGATTGGGATCGGTGCGGGCCTTGCGGATCTTCTGCACGATCGTGTCGGCGTCGTCCGTCAGGTTGATGCGCGAATAATCGGACTCGTCGGACTTCGACATTTTCTTCGATCCGTCGCGCAAGCTCATCACGCGCGTCGCAGGGCCCGTGATCACGGGCTCCGGCAGCGGAAAATAATCCGGCACGTTGTAATCGTTGTTGAACTTCTGCGCGATGTCGCGTGCAAGTTCGAGGTGCTGCTTCTGGTCCTCGCCCACGGGCACAT
>JBEKDC010000059.1:0-13983 GCA_050014535.1 Rhizomicrobium sp. | reverse complement strand
GCGATCAAGGACGGCAACTCCATCCCGAACTAGTCGTTCGAATCGGATTCAAATCTAAGGAATTTCATGCCCGCGAGCATTATCGATCAGGTTCGTAACATCGCCATTGTCGCGGTGCCCATCATCATTGCAATCACCTTTCACGAGGCGGCGCATGGCTATGTTGCGAGGGCCTTCGGCGACGACACGGCCGAACGGGCAGGTCGCATCACTTTAAACCCGCTTCGCCACATCGATCCGTTCGGAACGATCCTGTTGCCAGCCATGCTGTATTTTAGCACCGGGTTCATGTTCGGTTACGCCAAACCCGTGCCGGTAAATTTCGCCGGACTGCGCCATCCCAAGCAAGATATGGTGTGGGTGGCCGCTGCCGGTCCCGTCATGAACCTTCTGCTGAGCGCGATTTCGGTCCTGATTATCTATCTTTTCGAACTTTTCAAATTCTTTCCAGGCGGCTTCGTGCTTCAGATGCTGTGGGCATCCATCGAGGTCAATCTGATTTTGGCAATCTTCAATATGATTCCACTCCCACCTCTCGACGGTGGAAGGGTTGCAGTAGGGCTGTTGCCGATGCCGCTGGCCAAGCCACTTGCACAGATCGGCCGTTTCGGGCTTCTGCCGATGCTGTTGATCTTGATAGTGTTGCCAATGCTCGGACTCGATGTGCGGGGATGGCTAGTCACAGGTCCGGTACAATTTCTGGAACGGCCGATTCTGCACTTGCTCGGCTTTCAAGCTGCATGAAATAGGTGCTAGCCGGCGACGAGATCCTGAAACTCGGAGTGCTTGCGGATATACGCCGCAATAAACGGGCATTGCGGGGCGATCTTGTAACCTTGGCTCTGAGCCAATTCTAGCGCGCCGCGCGCGAGCTCCGAGCCAACGCCGTTGCTCCGTAGTACCGAAGGGACTTCGGCATGGATGAAGGTGCGAACCCCGGCGGACGAGCGGTATCTTACGAAGGCGATTCCGCCGTCCGTTTTGAGTTCGTAACGGCTCAACGCCGCATTGTCCGTCACTGCATTCGACATAACGGGTCTCGGTTTATCGCGAAATCATCTTACTCTATTGGCTTGGAGACATGAACTCGAGCCAACCCGTCATAAGAACCGAAAGGCTGCTGCTCCGCCGGATTCGCATGGACGACGTCGAGGCGCTCCATGCCATCTTCCGAGATCCGGAAGCGATGCGTTATTGGTCGACCTTGCCCCATGCGTCTCTGGCTCAAACGCAGGAGTTCATGGCGCGGACGATCCAAAGCTGCGACGCCGGCGAGGCGGACGATTTTGCCGTCGTCTTCGAAGGAAGGGTTGTCGGCAAGGCGGGTGTCTGGCAGGCCGACGAGATCGGCTTCATCGTTGCGCGTGAGGTTTGGGGCAAGGGCATCGCGAGCGAAGCCGTGCGCGCGGTGATCGGCCGCGCCTTCGCGCAAGGCCGCGCGCGCTTGCGCGCCGATGTCGATCCTCGCAATGCGCGCTCGCTCAAACTTCTCAAGAATCTGGGTTTCCGCGAAACCGGAACCGCAAAGCGCACCTATCAAATCGGCGACGAATGGACCGACTGCGTCTATCTCGAATTGCTCAATTCGCTACGATGAAATGCTTTGCTACGCTGGCGTGGTGCTGTCCGACAGCTGTCGACGGGATATTGCAAGTTCGTAGCGCAATCGCACGCACCGACGCCAGGCGGTCCGAAGTGTCTGCCGATACGTGACCGCTTCAGTGCCCCGCCGATTCGAATTCTTCGGCGGCCAGACCAACGCTGGACAGAAAATCTGCAAACAACGAGATGACCGTTTCGGGGTCGACGGGAACGAGCCGCCGCTTTGGAAAACGGTAATTCCAGAAGCTCACGACATGGGCGAGACCGCCGAGTTTTTCGCCGAGCTCCACGAACATGTGCGGCGCGCGAAGGAGAAAGTCACGAAACACCTGCGGTTGGCCGCGTTCGACCAGATCGGCGAAAAAGCTGTCGTAAATGGCGAGGACGTCGCGAGATTCCTTCACATTCTCGGACATTTTCTTGATCAGGCGCCGTTTCGACAGGGTGATATATCTCAACTCGTCGCCGCGCGCGCCGCGTGCGATCGGCAGCGCGATGATATCGCGCGCGACGGAAGAGATGCTCGGCAACAGTTCCGAAGCGCTCCACTTGTAGTACAGAAAGCCTCGCCAGCTGAATATTCCCTTGCGGAAATCGTCGGTGCCCATCATGAGCGTCGCGCGCAGAGGCTCCAGCTGTTCATCGGCTTCCGTGGACAAGAGCGCGGTCACGAGCCTTGCCGTCGAGCCCGAATCGTTGCGCTTGGAGGATTTCTCGTTCCGCATCGCCAGGTGAATAAGCTGCTTGATCTCGTTCGCGACAAACTCATGCATGCGCAATTTGTCGGCTTTCGACAGCTCGAAGTAGCAGTCCGATACCTCGATATCGCTCGACAGCAGCCGTTCGTGAATCAAAAACGGATCCAGCGAGGGAAGTTCGTTGAGAATGTCGAGAACCTGCATGTCCCTGGTGAAGCTTTTGTCGCCGTATTTTCCGGCCTCGCGAATGGTGTCCAACCAGCCGCGCTGGCCGCAAAGCAGCGATGTGCCGCCCAGCCGCAAATCGTTTTTGTCGAAGGGTATGACGATTTTTGTCACGTTTGGCTGAGGGTCCTCGAACAGGAAATATTCGTCCGAGCGTAATCGATGCTTCAGGAGAATGCTCGAATTCAGGACCTGCGACTGGAAGAGGGGGGCTTTGCGATACTCGGGAAGTGCGCCATGCGTTTTTTCGACCGTGACAAGGTTCAGCACGCGAGCGCTCGATGCGTCGCGCAACCCTGTCAAACAGCGCACGGATTTTGCGTCCTTCATACTGTAGCCCGGCTCAGCTCAGAAGAGCTTGTCCCCCGAAGGGACGTATAGCTCATGTTAGTTAAGGGGATGTTAGTCCTTCGCGAGGCGCCCAATGCGCGAACAATGAAAGGATCTCGAGGGCGGAGGTCCCACTCTTTAAGTGTTTGTTTGCCAAAGGCCCGCCAATCTGCCGCGGACATCTTTCGGGGCTCCTCCATGTCCGCGCCCACGGCGTTTTGGGCGTCTCCGACGCCCGCCGACGATACCACTGCGACGTCCAACAGCTTTGCGTCGCTTGCCGAGGACATAGCCGGCGTAGGCTATTGGCAGCTCGATGTTGCAACTCAGGCGATCAAATGGTCGAAGGGCCTCTTTCGAATTTACGGGTTGCCGGAGGGCGATCAACCCGATCTCGAAAGCGCCATGGCTGCTATCCATCCCGAGGGTATCGAACGTGCATACGACCTCCTTCACAAGGCGATAAGCGAGGGACGCGACTATTCGAGCCAGGCGCGGGTAAAGCGCGGGGACGGCAGCTGGCGAATACTCAAAAATCAGAGCGTCTGTCTGCGCAACCAGGCCGGAGATATCACGACGGTCCTCGGCACTGTTCTCGACATCACAGACATCAAGCACGCGACCGAGGCACCGAATCTCAGCGATGGCCGCTACCGTCTGCTCGCCGAGAACGCGACGGAAATCATCCTCGAATTGACGACCGAGGGAATTATCACCTTCGTCACGCCGACCTGCAGCAAAGTTCTGGGTTACGAGCCTCAGGAATTGATCGGTCACCGTTCCATAGAATTTACCCATCCCGCCGACTCAAAAGCCGTCATCAAGGCCGTTGCCAATCTCATCGCCGCCGGCCCGGACGCCACCCCGATCGTCGTGCCGTATCGCGTATTGCACAAGCAAGGCCATTGGGTTTGGCTCGAAGGACAACCGAAAGTCATTTTCGATGCAGACACAAGACAGCCGCTTTCGTTGCAGGACGTTCTTCGCGATGTCACGGCGCGCCGGGAAGCCGAAGATCGGCTGAAGGAAAGCGAAGAGCGCTACCGGCTGTTGGCCGAGCAGAGCAAAGACATCATTGTCCGCGTCCGCGCGGATGGCGCCACGCTTTATGTCTCGCCGGGCTGTCGCGCCATGGGCTACGAGCCCGAGGAGCTGATCGGCACCACCGGTCAATCGCTTGTGCATCCGGAAGACCTCGAGAGCTTCATCGCCAATGGCCTCGAATTGCGAGCCGGGATCGATGCCGATCGGGGACGACGGAGAGAGCATCGGTTCAGATGCAAGAACGGCGATTGGCTCTGGCTTCAGGGAAATCCTACCGTCGTGCGCGACGAGCAAGGCGTTCCGCGCGAATTTCTGAATGTGCTTCGCGATATCACCGAGCAGCGCAATCAAAGCGCCGCGCTGGCCGAGGCGAAGATCGCTGCCGAAGCCGCGACGGCGGCGAAATCGGAATTCCTGGCCAATATGAGCCATGAACTCCGCACGCCGCTGACGAGCATCATTGGATTCTCTCAACTGCTGAAATCGCAGCCCGAACTGTCGGCGCAATCCGCTCGGTTTGTCGACAATCTCACCCAGGCGAGCCACGCGCTGCTGGCGATCGTCAACGACGTTCTGGATTTTTCGAAGCTCGAGGCCGGCCAGATCGAGATCAGGCCGGAGTCGGGTTCGCCGGCTGCCATAGCTACGGAGGTCATTCAATTGTTTGCGCCGCAGGCGGACACGAAGGGCATTGCGCTCCGTCTCGAACTCGGCGCAATTCCCGACGCAGTCCTTATCGACAGTGCGCGGCTGCGCCAGATTCTGCTCAATCTGGTCGGCAATGCGGTCAAGTTCACAGACACGGGTTCCGTCACGTTAAAGGCCGGGTTCGCCGGCGGACGCCTGCAATTCGAAATTTGCGATACCGGGCCGGGCATTCCGGACGATCAGTTCGAGAAACTGTTCAAGAGATTCTCCCAGGTCGACAGCACGACCCGGCGGTCTCACGGCGGCACGGGGCTCGGCCTCGCAATCTGCAAAGGCCTTGTGGATGCCATGGGCGGAACAATCGAAGCGCGCAGCGTTGCGGGCGAGGGGTCGATATTTTCCGTCCGGATTCCGGCTGACGTCGTCGAGTCTTCCGCAGCGGCGCGCGAAGACGAACAGGAATGCGCGGGTTTCGCCGGTCTTCGAATTCTTGTTGCGGACGACAACAAGGCCAATCGCATCCTGATCGAAGCGATGCTCCAGTCGCTCGGCGCCCGCCTGGTTCTTGCCGCAAACGGTTGCGAGGCCGTCGAAGCGGCGTCGGCCGCGCGTTTCGACGTCGTTCTCATGGACTTGCATATGCCGGAAATGAACGGATACGACGCTGCGCGTGCAATTCGCCATAGCGCCGGTCCCAGCGCCGGCGCGCCTATTCTGGCATTCACGGCAGATTCGACTCTTCGTCCGGATTGCGAGCACGCGACGCTATTCGACGGAATCGTACGGAAGCCCGTGATGCCGGAAGCGCTGCTCGCCGCCATCGGCGGCGCAATCAGGCTCCCCGCACAAGCGCGTCTTGGCGGCAGAGCGGGGCGGGCCGGCAACGCCTGAAGATAAGCCCTTGATCCAACGTCAATGTGGAGCGACCCTCGCATGGTTTTGGAGGGGCCGCATGGCAAGCCGGTTCAAGGACCACCACGCATATATGCTGGTTGCAGCAATCGTACTTGTGCCGGTCTTCGGGCGCATCTTCCTTGTTCAGCCGTTCAACACCCCTTCGGTTTCGAACGAGCCGACATTGCTGGTCGGCGATTATTTTATTGCCGACAGATTCGCTTATGGCTACAGCCGCTATTCATTCCCATTCGGTATTGTTCCGTTCTCGGGAAGAATATTTGCGTCGCAGCCCCGTCGCGGAGACATGGTTGTCTTCAAAGGCACAAGAAATAATTCGTTCGATTACATTAAACGCCTGATAGGTCTTCCGGGCGATCGCATCCAGATGATCAACGGCGCGGTCACTCTCAATGGCAAGCAGGTGCCGCGCATGCGTGTGGCAGATTTTGTCGAGACCGACGGTTCCGGCATGAAAAATCACGTGGTGCAATATCGCGAGACGTTACCCGGCGGGAAAAGCTATCTGACGCTCGCACGCGATCCGGCCAACCCGCTAAACAACACCGGCGTTTTCACAGTTCCGCCGGGACACTATTTTGTGATGGGCGACAACCGGGACGATTCCGACGACAGCCGTCTCGATATGGGATACGTACCCGACGAAAATCTGATCGGGCGAGCGGCATTCCGGTTCTTCTCGGTCGATGCGGATGCCTCCGTCGGCCGCACGATTCGCTATGAGAGGCTATTCACGCGGATCGAGTGACGGTCGGGCCGGCTGACCCGATTGGGACAGTGTGTCGCCATGGCGGAACCCAGCCGCCGACAATCTCTGCGCGCCTCTATGCGCCGAACCCACCGAGCCCGGCGTCCAGCCGAATTTGGGTAGTTGCCTTGCGCATCCATCGCTGCAACGATAGGGGCGGATTTGCAGCTTCTGGAGAGCCAGATATGAAATACGGCATCGACTATCGCATTCTGAAAAAGGGGGCGGACCACCCCGTCGACAACACCACCATGGCCCGCCCCGTGGATGTCGAAGTCGATGAAACGCAATTCGCGCTCGTACCTGTCGTGGGCGACTACGTCGACATGGAAGGCGAGACCGATATGCGAAACATTCCCATCCACGGACGAGTCAAAAGCCGCCTTTTCCGTTATGTGCTCGGCTATTGCTATGTGACGATTATCGTCGAAGAGACGGACGAGGACTGGGCCAAGCTCGGGCTCTGAGGCGCCGCCCGCGCGCGGGCCAGTCGCCAACCCGACAGGTCCGGTTGGAAATGTCGGCGCGTTCGCGAAATGATTTCGAATTCGCTGCGATTTATCGCGAACTTCCGTGCAACCGGTCATTAGAGCTTAACGGCACAGCCGGTAAGGTTTGCCCAGTGTTCGTTGGGTGTTCGAAGACCCGGCGATAAATTTCTTGAGCGTCGGGATCAGTGCGAATGACGTCCCCATTGCGGTCCGAGCCACTGCGGTTTGAAGAATCACCGGTCGCAGCGAAGGCGGCCCTGTTGCTGCTCGAAGCCCGTGCGAAAGAGTCGGGTAGCGAGCTTGCCGCCTGCGTGGACGCGGGCGAAGACGTACTGCATTTTCTCGCGCTGAACGGCGCCGAAGCCACCCGCAGCGCCGTTGCCGCCAATCCGGCTGCGGCGCCAAAAACCAATCTTGCGCTGGCGGACGATCGCGAAGAAAGTGTGCGCGCAAGCCTGGCCGACAAAATCGGCCGTTTGCTGCCGGGATTGCTCACATCGGAAAGCGAACATCTGCGCGAACTGACTCTGGCCACGCTCAATACCTTGTCGCGCGACAAGGCAACAGCCGTCCGCGCGGCCCTCTCCGAGGCGATCAAACATCTGGACAGCGTGCCCAAGCCGGTCGTGCAGAGGCTTGCGCGCGATGTCGAAACGATCGTCGCTCTGCCCGTTCTCGAATTTTCTCCGCTTCTGGACGATCAGGATATCCTGGAAATTCTTGCGGCCGCCCGCGCCACCGACGTGTTCTGCGCCGTCGCACGCCGCAAGGGCCTTTCACCGGACGCTTCGGATGCCGTGGTAGCGACTCTCGACACAAGGGCCGTCGCCACGCTGATCGGCAACGAATCGGCGAAGCTCCGCAAAGCCACGCTCGACAAAATCGTGGTGCGCGCGGCCGAAGTAGCCGAGCTGCAGCAACCCCTGGTGCTGCGCGCCGATCTGTCGGCCGGCCTGATCCGCAAGCTTGCATCCTTCGTCGGCGCCGCCCTGATCGAGGTGCTGGCCGGCCGCGACGGTCTCGACGATGAAACGCGCGCGAAACTCAAAAGCGAGCTGAAGGCAAGGATCGAGCAAACGGGGAAGGGCGGCACGACGCCGGACGGCGAAAAGGCGTCGAAAACGCAACTTCCCAAGAAATTCGACGAGGCTTTCGTCGAGGCTGCGGCCGATGCCGGCCAACGGGACTCTATCGTCGCCGCTCTGTCAAAGATGGGACGGATCGACGTGGAGGTCGTGCGCAAGGTGCTGGGTTCGGGCTCCGCCAAGGCGCTGACCGCACTTGCATGGCGGGCGGGGCTCGGGATGCGCACGGCTTTCAAGATTCAATGCGCGATTATGCATCTGCGCGGCGGCGACCTCCTCTATGCGCGCGGCGGCTCGGCATTTCCCCTGAGCGAAGACGATATGCGCTGGCAGCTGAAATATATCGGCGTCGTCGACTAAAGGTCACTCCAGGCTGCGGCGGCCGAAGCCGCGCCGGACCGGCCGGTCCGCTCATTCCGTCGCCCTACTTCGATCGAGCGAAAAGATTTATGCTGGCGCAGCGGGCCGGGGCTGAAACCGTCGATCGGAGAGCCAAGATGAGACTGTACCTTGCGGCGGCGCTGGCGTTTCTCGTGAGCGTGCCCGCCATCGCGGCGGAGAACGTCGTCACCTATCACAATTCGATATTTCGCACGGGAGCGTACCGCGTCCCCGGCCTGACACTCGCCGCCGCGGCGACCATGCATGTCGATACGTCGTTCAAATCCAAAGTGACCGGCAATATCTATGCCCAGCCGCTTTACTATCGGGCGGAAGGCGCCACCCACGGGATCGTGGTCGTCGCAACGGAATCAAACAGCGTCTACGCACTCGACGATCGCTCGGGCGCGGCCGTCTGGAAGGTGCATCTTCGCGCCTCGGTGCCGCTTTCCCAACTCCCTTGCGGCAACATCGATCCCGACGGGGTGACGGGTACGCCGGTGATCGATCCCGTTGCGGGCGTGCTGTATCTCGATGCCTTGACCGCGACGGGTAAGGGGCCACGGCACCTGATCTACGCACTGTCGCTTGTCGACGGATCGGTGCTCGCGGGTTGGCCGCTCGATGTCCAGACTGCGCTCGCGTCGGCCGGAGTGACCTTCTCTTCATCGACGCAAGGCGAGCGCAGCGGATTGCTGCTGTCGGGCGGCGACCTCTACATCGTCTATGGCGGCAATTACGGGGATTGCGGCACTTACCATGGCACGGTGATTCAACTTCAAACGCAACCGTCCAAGCTGCTCGCGAACTGGGAGACTCGGGCGAATGGGGGAGGCATCTGGGCCCAGGGCGGTATCGCCGGAGACGGGGACTCGCTGTTCGTCACAACCGGCAACACGATGGGCGCAAGCACATGGATGGACGGCGAAGCTATCATTCGCCTGCGCCCCGGCCTCCTGCATTCGACCAAGAAGCATGATTACTTCACGCCGACGAACTGGCTGAACCTGGACAATTCCGACGAGGATCTGGGCGGCACGGAAGCGCTCCCGATCGCCATCGCGGTTCCCGGCTCCCCGCCGGCCCTGCGTGTGATTGCATTCGGCAAAGACGGCAACGCCTATCTGGCGGATCGGAGAAATCTGGGCGGCATCGGCGGAGCAATTCAAGTGATGCCTGCCTCGACAAGCGCAATCCGAACCGCACCGGCCGTCTATCAAACGAAATCCGCGACGATGGTTGCGTTCACCAATAGCGGCAGCAGCCAATGCCCCTTCAACAACGAGACCATGCTGAATGTGGCAGCGAGCGGAAGTTCGCCGGTGTCCGTCGCCTGGTGCGCGGCGCTCAACGGCGCGGGTGCGCCGATCGTCACTACCACGGACGATTCTGCCAATCCGATCGTGTGGGTGGTGGGAGCCGAAGGCGACAATATGCTTCACGGCTTCAACGCATTGACGGGTCAGATCGTTTTCTCCGGCACCGGCACGGCCATGAGCAACGTGAACCATTTCGCGACGATTCTTGCGGCGAGGAATCGATTCTACGTCGCGGCCGACAACAAGGTTTATGCATTCGCGTTCTGACGTTGACGACATTGCCGATGCGACATGCGAGCTCGGAAATCTCGGTGCCGCAGTCCGGGAAGAGGTCCGCCGATATCTCCGGTATGCCGAGGCAGAGATCGGAGTTTAGGCGCAAAACCAAAGGACGGAGGTTCGTATCGGAAGGCGACCAACTCGTAATTTCCCGAACAGAACAGATATCCGCGCGGGACTTCTGACGAAGGTTGGCAGATCGGCAGACCGCGATTGAGACCGACCGCGACCTAAATGCGGGTATGACGCAATGCACACGACTAACGGGAGGAGTGTGTCCGAATGGCGAAAAATCGAGCAAAACTGACCGCTTGGGGATGGTCTTGCCTGGACAGGCCGCCGACCGCGACGAAAACGGCCGCGCCGATTTCCGGATTAATCGGAAGCGCGTTATTTTCCGCTCCAGCCGGGGCTCATACGGGGAATGTCGCCTAAATCGTCAGGTGACATACGATGTCGTTCGACTTTCGGTTGCCCTGTCGCCGTGGTGCCGGCATCGGATCGGCAGGGAAATCGTCCTTATCGACGAAGGCTTTCGGTTTGGAACGGAAATCAAGAGCGAGACGGTCGAGTTGCGGCGGGAAAAGTGCGAGGCGGTCCGATGGTTGAGAATTTGTCGAAAGCAGACCGCGTTCGCGAACTCGCTGCCTCCATTGCGAGTCGAAGCCGGTTCAAAAATCCCAATTCCGATTACGATCGTATCAAGGGCGAGTTGATGGCCAGAGATTTGACGACGGACATCGAAAAGGCTTTCGGCAACAATCCCGAAATTGCAGTTTCAGATTTTGGCGCAGCGGCCGGTCGCGTGAGCGTTCCTCTGGCGAAGATGATTCCGCGTTCCCGAGTGACTGCGACCGATGTCGATGCCGAGGCCGTCGAATACCTGCAATTGACGGCGCTCGATAATTTAAAAAGTCAGTTGAATGGCTTTTCGCCTCCGCTGGCTTTAGCGCCCGGGTCATTAGATTGCGTGATTGCGATTTCGGTCTGGTCGCATTTTGCGGACCGTCTCGCAATGGAATGGCTCGAGGAGATGAAGCGGATTACGCGCCCAGGCGCGTTGTTGCTGATTTCGACGCAAGGAGACGCTTGTCTCCAGTATCTGCAAAAGGCCAAACCTCTATGGGCCAAAGTCACCAAAGAGCAATATCTGAAGGACAAATATATCTATCGCGATTATCCGACTGCCGCCTCCCAAGACCTTAAATTGCCGGGAATCACGGCAAAGAGCAATTGGGGAATCACGGTCATGCACCCCGATTACATCAGGGAGAAATGGGGAGCGCTGTTTGAAATCCTGGAAATTCGCGAACAGAAGACTGAGGGCAAGCAAGACATGGTGATCATGCGGCGTCCTTGACGCCTGTCGATGAGAATCCCTATTCAAATGTTCACTTTGCTCCTCGAACGAGGCCCTCTGCCGCGCGGGCTCGGCGACCTCGGCGACGCCGTCCTTGAAGAGGTCCGCCGATATCTGCGGCATGCCCAGAAAGAGATTGGCGACTAGCCGGAATCTTGCGAACGGATACGCATGCCAATGCGGCGGGCATTTGCCTCAATGTTGGGCAGTCTGTTCCGAGCGGGATTCAACCGATTTACCGCGTTCAAGAAATTCTTGAAGCTTGCTACCCTCGCGACATTGCGAATCCGATCGACCTCATGACAGAATGTCATTCCTTTCATGGACCGCGTGGGTAACAACTGACCGGCCCGTTCGGATTCCGGCTCGGATGTTGAAAACACCGTCGACCCTTGCAGAATTGGTTGCGCCGCTGTCCGAGGCGGAGTTTCGCACATTGCTGCGCGAGCGCAGATTGACTCTGCTGCGCGGCTCGAATTCCGAGCGCTATGGGACGCTGCTGAACTGGGATCTGCTGCTCGGCATGATCGAGCGGGGCGAGCATCCCCGCAGCCTTGCGGACATTTCCCTCTCACGCGAGTCGATCACGGTTCCGCCCGATCGCTGGCTGATGAAAAACCCGGAAGGCAGCGGCAACAAGGTCGATGTCGCCAAGGTCGAAGCCTATCTGGCGCACGGCTTCAGCCTGGTCGTGACGCGGATCGACGCCTATGCCCCGCAATTGGCCACGTTGTGCGACGACATCCGGTCGCGCTCGTTCGAGCAGATCAAAGTCGGCGTCATCGTCACCACCGGAAGAGCTGGCGCGTTCAAGCTGCATTACGATCCCGAGGACCTCGTCATTCTTCAGGTGGAGGGGAGCAAGCGCTGGAAGATTTATGGTCCTGCCGTTTCGCATCCCGTGATCGGCATGCCGGAGCAGTTGCCGCCGCCGGAAGATGTTCCGATCTTCGACGAAGTCCTGCACCCCGGGGATTTTCTGTTTGTGCCGGGTGGCAATTGGCATCGCTGCGAGAACGGACCGGCGAGGTCGCTTCATCTGGGGATTTTTTTCCTGCCTCCCACCGGTTGGCATTTCATCAAGGCGCTCACTTCGGAGCTCGTATCAGACGAAATGTTCCGGACGCCGCTGACCAGGCTCGGCGGCGCGCTGGAGCTGGCGAAGCTCGAAGCGGACTTCAAAATTCGCGCAATCGAAAACATCAATCGGCTGAAACTGAACGAATTCTTTGCCGACTGGATCAAAGCGCACGGTTCCTAAGCCCGGTCGGCCGAATTCTTCAAACTGCGTTCGCAAGCGCGCACGACAGAACGAAACCGCGAACCGGACGTTCGAGCTAGGGAACGACAACGCTATTCATTTGCAGCGTGACTGCCGTTTGAGCCAACAGCCTGCCGTTGATCGAGGCGCCGGTCTTCATGGCGATCAGTGTTTTTGACAGGATCACGCCCTCGAAATGCGAAGTCGTTCCAAGGGTCACTTGGCCGGCGACCTGCCAGAAGATGTTTTGGGCCTGTGCATTTCCGCTCAGGATAACGGCCTTGCCGTCGCTCACGGTCAGGTCCTTTGCGATCTGAAATATCCAGACCGAATAGGAATCGCCGTCGAGCGTCACGTTCGAGGGGATCGTTACGCTCGTGCTCCATTTGTAGACGCCGGGCCCGAGCGTAAGTCCGCCGATATTTCCGGCTCCCAATCCCGTCGCGCCGGGGCTCCGGCCTGCGGCGTTCGTGTACGCGGTCTGCATGTCGTAGATGGCCGTCGTAAGCTTCATGGGGGTCGTGAGGCTGCACGGCGCCGGGCCGGCGGCATTGACCGAGTAGATTTTACCGGTCACCTCGGCGCAGGAGAGGTGATCGGCAGCGCCGGTGATGGGGCTCGTGCCGACATTTCCCACAACATCGGAAGCCCGCACGTCGGTAATTCCCGATTTGGACAGAATGACAAAATGGCCGGCCGAGCCCAGATTGACCGGCTCCGTGGGACCGAAAACGGAATATCCCGAAGAGATTGCGCTCTGGGCCAGTGCCGTGCCGCCGGCGAAGAGCGCGGCCATCATGCTGCCTGCTGTCAATAATCGGTTCATGGTATCGGCTCCTCTACGTGCCCGGACCCCCGCTGAAAAATCGTCCGCAACCGAGGCGAGCGCGCGAGTCGAACCCGTCACATGCGCCGGCCCCGCAAAAATTGCTGTATCGGATTGCTCAGTGTTGGGATCGAAGAGTGCAATCTCGGGCGGGAGCCAGAACCGCGAAATTCGCAGTTCCTGTCGGCTGCCGCGGGTTCACCCGGCGCACTCGTCCACCGCTTCCATGATTTCCTTCGAACGCCGCCGGATGACGAGAAGATAAGCCGCCGACGGCGCATCGGGATGGCGCCTGAGTGTTCCGGGCTTCGAATTTTGGAGACAACAAGTCGTACCCCGGAATTCGGTGGCGGTCACACCGGAATCGCGGCGACACGATACGGAATCACCGGAAGATTGACGCGGAGACTGTGTGATGAAGGCGACGTTGATTGTGCTGCAGAACGATTCGGATCATGCCGAAGCCAAGGCTCTGGTCGAGAAGCTCATGCGGTCGAACGATCGGCGCGACGACGCGCGGTTGACCGCGCAAGCGCGCCTGATCGAGGCCTATGAGCGCAGCCGCTGGCCGCGCCGCCGGCCCGGGCCGGCCGAGATTCTGGCCTACCTGATGGAGCAGCACGGTCTCTCGCGTGCTGACCTCGTCCCATTGCTCGGAACGCCCAGCCGCGTGAGCGAAGTGCTGGGCGGCAAGCGGGATTTGAGCATGACGATGGTCCAGCGCCTGCGCGAAAGATTCAACATTTCCGCGGATGCGCTGATCCCCCCAGC
>JBEKDC010000058.1:0-14068 GCA_050014535.1 Rhizomicrobium sp. | reverse complement strand
GAAAGCCGCCAATAAGCGGCGTGAAATAGACGAGTCCGGTGTAGCTCGCATAAATCATCGACTCGAGTGGTTTAATGCCAAGGGGACCGCGAATCGACTCGAAAAAATGCTTCATCGTTTCGTAGCCGATGACGTGTTCGTAGTGGCCGGGTAGAAGCAGGTAGCCGGTGAGATAGATCGGCAGGAGAACTCGGTTTCCATAATATGAAAACCGCTCCCACATCTCGGTGCCAAAAAGGTAGGTCAACCCTCGCGGGTGGCCGAACCAAGTTGGTTCTTTTGCTGCCTCCGCCGCCGTATCCGCCATTGTCATTCCACCAATCCCCCAAGCTCTCTCATGGCGGCGCGGAGCATGCCCGGTCCGATCCGCAATTGAAATGGCCTTCGCGCATAAGTGTTGAGGGTCAAGGGGTTAGAGTCGGCCGGCGCTGTTGCGGCTACGGCATCTCGATGTATCTGTTTTCGCGGCTGTAGGGCACGAAGCCCACACGCTGATAGAGCGGCAGCGCACGGGGATGATCGAGGGTGCAGGTGTTGACGAGCAGTTTGGAGATCGGGTGCGACCAGGCGTTGAGCGAGGCTTGATAGAGAAAGTAGTAACCCAATCGATGGCCGATATATTCCGGCAGCAGGCCGAAATAGGCGAGTTGTCCGATGCCGGTTTCGCGAAAATCCAGTTCGGCCATACCGGCGGGACAACCGTCGAAATAGAGCACGAACAGTTCGACGCGGGGATCATGGACGATCTGAGCCAAAGCCTCGTCGCTCAGCTTCTTGCGATCGACCCATTTGTAATCGCGGCCGACGGAATCGTAGAGATAGCGGTAATAGTGCACGGGCGGGTGCTCCGCCTTGACGATGGCGACCTTGCCCTTGGGTTGCGGCGGCGGCAGCGCCGGTGGACGCGTGGTGAGCTCGAGGAACGTGACGACGGTCGGAACCCGGCGCAGCTTCTTGGTCATGATGTTTCGACCGGCGCCTCTGGCCGCGCGCCCCATTCCGCCCAGGAGCCGTCATAGAGCGCAGTTTTTTTCGCGTTCACCAGCGTCAGTCCCAGCAGCGCGATGGCGGCCGTGATGCCGGAGCCGCAAGTGGTCGTGCAGGGCTTCGAAGTATCGACACCGCGCGCGGTGAACAATGCCGCCAAAGCCTCGGGCGATTTGAAGGTGCCGTCGTCGTTGATGAACTCCGTATACGGAATATTATGACTGCCGGGCATGTGCCCCGGCCGCACACCCGGCCGCGGTTCGGGCTCGCGGCCGGCGAAGCGGGCGGCGCCGCGCGCATCGACGATCTGCTCGGCGTGGGTCTTGAGGTTTTGCTGCATCTGCGCGAAATCGCGCGTGAGCGCATAGTTGGCTCGCGGCGTGAAGTGTCTGGGATAGGGCTGGGGGATCAGGTCTTCGGCGGGACGCCCCTCGCGCTTCCATTTTGGAAATCCGCCGTCGAGCACGACCACGTCCTCGTGACCCATGGTGCGCAGCATCCACCAGGCGCGCGGCGAAGAATATACGCCTGCGCCGTCATAGACGACGATCAGATTGCCGTCGCCCAATCCCAATTTGCGCATGCGGCTCGCGAATTTCGCGGCCGGCGCCAGCATATGCGGCAGATCGCTTTTTTCATCCGAAAGATCGTCGATGTCGAAAAAAACGGCGCCGGGAATATGCGCGGCGCGATATTCGGCGCGTGCGTCGCGGCCAGCCTGCGGCAGATACCACGATGAGTCCGCGATGCGGATATCCGGCGCCGCGAGATGTTCGGCCAGCCAGTCGGTCGAGACGAGGGGAGAGTCGGGTTTCATCTGATGAACGGCAACTCGATGGGCTTCCGCGGTTCGGTCAGCCAATGCGGCTCCGGTAATCCTTTCTCGCGCAGGAATTTGGGATTGAACAGCTTCGTCTGATAGCGGTTCCCAAAATCCGCCAGAATGGTGACGACGGTATGACCCGGGCCCATTTGTTTGGCCAGACGAATTGCGCCCGCCACGTTGATTCCGCTCGAGCCCCCCAGGCACAAGCCCTCGTGCTCCAGGAGATCGAAGATGATGGGCAAGGCTTCCTCGTCCGGGATCCGGAACGCATCGTCGATTGGTGCGCCTTCTAAATTGGCGGTGACACGGCCCTGGCCGATTCCCTCGGTGATAGACGAGCCTTCCGGTTTCAATTCGCCCGTCTTGATCCAGCTATAGATCGCGGACCCCATCGGGTCGGCCGCGACGATGCGGATGGCGGGATTGCGCACCCTGAGAGCAAAGGCAATGCCAGCGAGCGTGCCGCCGGATCCCACCGAGCAGGTGAAACCGTCGATCTTACCCTCGGTCTGCCGCCAGATCTCCGGCCCAGTGGTCTCAATGTGGGCGCGCCGGTTGGCGACATTGTCGAATTGGTTGGCCCAGACCGCGCCTGCTATTTCGGACTTCGCGAGCTGCTCGGCGAGGCGGCCCGAGAATTTCACGTAATTGTTGGGGTCCTTGTATGGCACCGCCGGCACCTCGATCAGCTCCGCACCCAGAAGGCGCAGCGCATCCTTCTTTTCCTGGCTCTGCGTATCTGGAATCACGATCACAGTGCGGAAGCCGAGCGCATTGCCGACCACGGCGAGTCCGATGCCAGTGTTGCCGGCCGTGCCTTCCACGATCGTGCCGCCCGGCTTGAGGACGCCCCGTTCCACCGCGTCGGTCACGATGAAGAGCGCGGCGCGGTCCTTTACGGACTGCCCCGGATTCATGAATTCGGCCTTGCCGAGAATCTCGCAGCCCGTGAGGTCCGAGGCGCGTTTCAGGCGGATGAGCGGCGTATTGCCTATCGCAGCCAGGGCGTCGTGCTTGATGTCCATGGGCCTGGGAAAAACGGGGTCTGCCCAGAACCTAATGGCCCTATCCCGGTCCTTCAAGCGAGCCGGGCCGACAGGTCAAGCCCCTCATCGCACTCGTTCGCGCAGCCATTGGGATACCAGCCATTTCTCTCCCTGCGTCGTCGGCAGCCCCGCGTGGAGCGTTTGCAGGTCGGATGCGCCGGAAGGATCGACGTTCCAGAACAACAGCGCATCGCCCTTGCGGCCCTTGTAACGATAGTTCAGCAAGGGAAAGTCCGTTTCGCCGCCTTCAAAGTCGTCGTTCAGATAGAGTAGAAAGGTCGCGACGCGCTGCCCCTTTGTCGTCCGTTCGAGCGCATAGCCGGGAACGTCGGGATTGAGGAAATCGTAATGCGGCTTGAACTGCTCGCCCGGCGCATAGTGCAACACCGACGTCGGCTCCATGCTCGCGAGAGGAAGCCCGGTTGTCGCGGCGATGCGCTCGCGAAGGAGCATGAGAACCATGTCCGATTGTGCGATATTGAACGCGATGGCGCTGTTGCTGCGTGCCTCGTCGATGCGTGCGCCGCTGTCCTCCCGGTTGTAGACTGTCGCGCGCCTCATGCGCGGGCGTGCGCGCTCGATCAGCCAGTCGCACGTCTCTGCCGCGGCGCAATTCTCGACAATGAAGATGCGCGCGGCCTCGGAAACGCTGTGCACCGGCAGGCCACCGGCCAGCGCCGACACATTACCGGCGCGAAAATCGGGACCCAGAAATTCCAGTTGCTCACGCGCCGATGCCCAGCCGAGGCCGGCGGCCCGCTCGAGCCACTCTCGTGCGATCTTCCAGCGGTCTTCAAGCTTGGCGTCCTGTGCCGCGAGCATTCCGCAGACATAGGCTGCTTCCGCGTCGCCCTTGTCCGCAGCGACAAGCAGCATGCTGACGCCTTCGACTTGAACGATCGGGTTCTGGATGAGCAGGTTGATCGCAAGCGAGCGCTCTCCGGCGAGGCTTCCGAGCCTTGCCGCGCGGGCGTACCAGTTGCGCGCCAATCTCGACTGGCCGTGGGCCTCGAAATGGCTGCCAAGCGCCAAATTGGCTTCGATGTCGCCCCGCTGGGCGCGCTGCTCGAATTCGCGAATGACATCGTTCATGACACAAGCCTATTTTGCCGTCGACGTTCGATCAATATCGTCTCTCTTGTCCGCGGCGGCCCGGCCGGGCATCGTTGCCCGTGTATTTGGGGCTCGGCCGAGTGTCCAGCGAGACGCAAGACCAAACGGAAGACAGACGGATCGCGGATATCCTCGGCGATCCGCGATGGTTTCCCGAAAGATTCGATCCCCGAAGCGGGACGATTCACTATGTGGCCAGCGACCGCAACACGCTCGCGTCCCAGACTTTTTTGGACGGACGGTGGGATCGGTCGAATGCCGAACGAAGATCCGTCAGCGGGAACATGGCGCTGGCGTATCTGTCTGCCGAGAAGCCTAAGTCGAATTTCATTTGGCACACCGGCTTCTGCGGTTCGAGCCTGCTCGCCAAGGCGCTCGACTACCCGGGTCGCAACCTCTCGCTTTGCGAGCCGCAGATTCTGGCGGACATCGCAAACGCAAAACGCATGGCGACGATGGCGCCCGGCTTTAGCGAGCGAATTCCGAATCTGGTATTGCAGCTTCTTGCGCGACCTTTCGCGACTGGCGAGTGCGTCACACTGAAGCCGTCTCCGGTCGCAAACAATCTGCTGCGCGAAGCCGCCGCCTTCACGTCCGGTCCGATGTTGTTCCTCTATTCCGACTGCCGCAGCTTTCTCATTTCAATCGCCAAGAAAGGCGAAGAGGGACACAAATACGTGCGGCGGATGTTTGTCGCGATGCTGGCCGACGGTCACGAGCAAGCTCAGTGGCCTCCCGGGAAAGTGCTGTCGCTCACGGATCTCGAGATGGCGGCGGTGGTCTGGCATATGCACATCGGAGAAATCCTGAGACATTGGGCGGCACTCGGACCGGCACGTGCAGTGTCGCTGGATTGCGACGCATTTCTGACAAAACCGGTCGAATGCCTCCGTAAACTGGATGCGTTCTTCTCGCTCGATCTTGGGGTCGAATATCCGGCGCAAGCGGCCGCCGGGCCGCTCTTCCGGCGGAATGCAAAAACGCCTGAAGTCCCATTCGATGCGGACACGCGGCGCGACGAGCATTCCCGGACGGCGCAATCCCTCGGACCGGATCTCGACCGCATCGTAGCGCAAAGCTACGACCTCTGCCGCAGCACGCCGCGCGGAATGCCGCTCCCCGATCCGTTGGTGGCGTTAGACAAGACCTATTTTTGACCGGAACGCGGCGTACGCAAATGTGCCCGAGCAAAGATTATTGGCGGAGCAGTCCGGCGGAGTGCCTTTTGCCTCAAAGTATGCGCGAACGGGTTCCAGGTCCGTGCGATTGTCGCAGCCGAGGCTTTTCGCATAGCGCGTGTTGCCGCGCAGCTCGATCACTTGCCCGACAGGCACACCGGAATCCCGATGGAGATTGTCGATGTTCTGCGCGATCACATGCGAGACGCGTCCTTTCGATACCAGTTCGGCGATCGCCACGTGGCCCGCATTCGGTTTCACGGTGACGAAAGTGTCCTCCATCGCGAAGCGACGGCGCCACGCTTCCTTGCGCATCTAGGCGGAGGCGACGAAATCCTGAAAGTCGATCGGCGCCATGCGCGGCCAGATACCGCCTGGCGAACGAAAATCCGGAATGCCGGATTCGGTAGAAATGCCCGCGCCGGTGAACACGACGGCGCGCCGCGCTGCGCGCAGCAGCGTCGCAAGAGATGCGGCTTGAGGATCTTTCGGATTTGTTGTCATTCGACGGTTTCGGTTGCGGAAACAAACATAGAATCTAGCGCGGCTCCGCCAGGGCCTCCAGCCTCTTGGCATCGAGAAGCACGATGACGCCGCGGTGCTCTTCGATCATGCCCTCCTTCCGCCATTTCTGCATGAGCTGGCTGATGCTTTCGCGCGTCACGTTCATATGGTTCGCCATCTCGCGGTGCGGCAGGGTCGCGGCCGCGTAGCGCAAACCTGGAAGACTTAAGATCGCTTCGACTTTAATCGAACCGAGGCCCCACGCTCCTCGATAAGTCTGGTGAGTTCGCCGGCGTAACGACGATATCTGTCATTGTGCGGGTCCAACTCTACCGCGCGCCTGGCGGATGCGAGGGCTTCCTGTCGGCGGCCGGCCCGTTTGAGCGCACTGGCCAGATAGAAGTGGGCGGTTGGACTGAGGGGTGAGGCGGAAATGAACATGCGCGCACACCGCTCTGCCTGATCGAGGCGTTTCAATTTCATCTGGATCGGAATCAGGGTCTCGAGAATACGCGTATTCGTCGGGGATTGCGTCAACGCACGCTCAAGAACGGTGACGGCCTCCTCGGGCCGTTCTCGACGCGAAAGGACATAGCCGAGCCGAGCCAGCATTTCCGCATTTTGAGGTTGAGACTCGAGCGCCGCGCGGCAAATGCGCTCGGCAGAGTCGAAATCCTCGATCGCATAGCAAGTCTGGGCCGCAAAATTGAGAAGATCGATATTGTCGGCCAGGCGATGTTCGACGTGGTCGATAAGCCGGCGGGTCGTATCCAACTCACCGGACGTGACGGACCTGCGGATCAGCGATTTCACAAGCACCGGATCGCGCAGCTTTTCAAACGCCAGCGCTCTGGTGCCGGCCAGTGCGTCCGCGTCGCCCAGCGCCTCGAAAATCGAGGCACAACCCAGCAACACCACACAGGCTTCCTCGCCGAACTTGGCCGCATTGTCCCGCAGCTGCGAGACGAGCGCCAGAGCTTTGTCCCGCTGGCCGCAATGCCGGTAAAGCTTCGCAAGCGCGAGGACATATTGCCATCCTGCGCCTGGGGTCAGGCCGTCCTCCGGCAAAAGATCGAGTATTTCGCGCGCATCGTCAAACCGGCCCTGCTTCACGAGACCCGTCAGCCGCAATCTTTGCGCATAGAGGGCCATTTCCGGCTGGCTATCCGTCTCTGCGAGGTACCGTCCGCACAAATTGCTCATAATGCGGCCGACAAAATCCGGTTCGATGTGCCTGAGGTCGCCCGACCAGATAGCGGCCTGCTTGGTGAGCATTACCGTTTCATAACCCGGCAGATAGTCGACATTGGGATACTCTTCGGCGATCTGGCCGGCCACCGCGCGCAATACGCTCTTGGAATGCATGTTGGCGACGATCACGTCGTCTCCCGTAAAGGTGCGCATCATGGGCACGGGCGACGCCGTCAGCAGCACGTTTACTTTGCCGTTCGCGCCGATCAGATCGACGGTTCTCTTCGCGAAATCGTATGCCTCCTGAAAACTCAGCCGCTTGAAGGCAAACCGGCCACCGTCGTTGCGCTTCTTCAAATGGTCGCTGAATTCGACATACTGGCCCGTCTTTCGGTCGAACCAACATTCAATCAGGCCGAGCGTGATGATTACGACATCGCAGTCGAATGCCTTTTCGAACAGTCCGTAGAGAGTCCGCCGCAATGCCAACAAGTCTTCCCGGACGGCGCCGAATTCGCCCTGGAACGAACGCTGCAAATCGGTGAACTTGCCGTTGCCGATATCCAGCAGAAACGGCTCTATGTCTTCGTCCGTGACGATGCCGTCTCGATCCCGGATGCGCTTCGTCCAATTCAGCTCCTGATAAATCGAAGCCGGAGTGTATTTGGTAACGAGTTCATAATCCCCGTGCAGCGGCAGCGAGGTATTTTCTTCAAGATAGCGTCGCATGGGAATGTCGAATCCCATGGCGGCCAGATGCTTCTCCACGCCTCGAGCGAAACAGCTTCCGATCGTAAACACGGTAGAGCCCGGGTGGAGATGGAAGCAGGGATTCATTTCCGGCCAGCATTCCGGCTCCAGCCGGTTTGCAGCGCCGCGTCCCGGCCAGCGAGACGCGCGGTTGCGCTCCATGCGCGCAATGGCGTCTTCGAGCTCGATTTCACTCATCGCTCCAAATCCCGAAACCATCGCAGCCGAACGCGGGTTTGCACGCGCCGGCCGCGCCGTCCAATTTGACAACGCCGGGGCACCCGATTGCAACCTGTGTCTCGAATTTGGCGTTATACCGGCTCGCACACGATCCAATGCTGCGCGCGTCTCAGGAAAATGCGCTTGATCGACCAGCCGGCGGCGGCCACAAATTCGCGCACTGCGCTCTCCTTATAGAGCGCCATCACCAACGGCTGCGACGGATCGGAATCCTTGAAGAAGTCGGGTATCGTGTCGTCGATGAACGCCGTGAAGATGAATGTTCCGGTGGGCGAAACATATTTCCGCGCCAACGCCAGCATCGTGCGAAAATCCGGCGGCGCAAGATGCGTGAATACGGAGAACAGACAGACCACATCGAATGTCTCGCCGGCTACGCCAATGTCGGCATCCGGCGAGAGCGGCTTTCCGGCCGGGTGGTAGAACGCATTGTAGGCCTTGATCAGCTTGTAGGAAAATTTCTCGTCTTTCACGGTCGACGACAGGAATTCGATCATGTCGGCGTTCACTTCGACTCCATGATATCGTTTCACCGGAACCTTGCGTCCGTAGAAGGCCTGGGTGAACTTCACGCCGCAGCCGATATCCAGGACACTCGTGCCGGAGAGATCGTCTATGCCCATCTCCCGGGCGATCTCCGAGATCATCGTGACTGCAGAATCGATGGAGGCCTTTTGATTGTTTTTGTTTGCTCCTCTTCGAAACTTGAGCGGAACGTCGAATTCGTCGTCGTTGCTTTCATCCCCAGGCGGCAACATAGACTCGAGCTGACGTTTGAAATCGGAAATATATTTGTTCGTTCTCTCGTCCAGGCGGTCGGTATTTGCGAGATGCAATTGGAGTGCGGCGATACGCGCGATGTAGAATTGGGGGCTATGAGCGGCCCGAATCCGGAAATCTTTCATGAGGTCCGGGTCCATCTCGGACCCTGTACGGATCGCTTGCATGGTCGGAGATTCTTCAAGCGACTTGTTGGCCGAGTTTGCCCTTTGATTCGTCGTTCCCTCGTCTTCCTGAGGCCCCTTTGGAATATTCAATGCGAACCACGGCGTGCAGTGAACGTTCCGCACCTCTTCGTCTGAAAACCGGCGCAGGGTGTCCAGGTTTATGTCGGAGCCGAACAGCGCGTTGGTGTCGTGCGGCTCCGGGAAGTAGTAAAGCTTCTCGGACACGGTCTCTCGGATCGGTGTGCCGTTATTGAGAATCCTGCACTCCGAAATAAGGCAGTTCTTGCCGCCGGCCTTGCCCGTGATAAGGATTCCACAGTCGGTATTTTCTTCAATTCGCGCGCCGATCACGGCCACGTTGGAGGAATTCGAAATCATCACGCCGACTTCGCTGCTCCGGCAATAGCTGCCGCGGATGACGACGTCTTGAATCGGCCTTTCCCCGACACCGGAAAGGGATACGCCTTTTTGACATCCCTCGACGGTGCCCTGCACCACGCAGCCTTGCAAAAGGGAATAGCTGGAATCGAGCATGATCCCGCTGCCCGTCGTGTCTCTGACCTGCGCATCGATGTAGACGCCGACCCCGCCATCGATGTGAATGCCGGAATGCCTTATGTCGCGTCCTGCGTCCTCTATCTGAGTCCGCCTAATGTAGATATTCGACGCATTGCTGGTCGAGACGCCGCTCCATCCCAAGCGGCGGCAGGTGACGGATTCGACAACGACGTTCACGCAATTGTTGAAATGGAGCGCGGTTTGTCGAATATCGAAAAAATCGATCTCTTCGGCGATGATCGAATAAGCGTCGGCGAAGTAAAAGGCGCAGGCAAACGTGATCGCAGAATCTCCATCACGCTTGTTTTGTCGGTCTCCATTTCCCACAATGCTCATGCTGCCGACACCGAAATTGTGGGAGCCGTACTGACTGATGACATTCGTGAACATGTGGCAGTTGCTGTCGGGCTCAAGGATCAGAGTCGTGATGCCCCTGCCGATGCCCCGAATGCGCGTGCCGGGGTTGAGGTGAACGGTTCTTCGCAGGTAAAACTCTCCCGGCGTCAATTCGACGTCGCATCCCTTGGGGTAGGCGTGCCAGAGATCGTACAGCTTCCCGACTTCGTGGGGCTGGATGACCACCTTGGGCTTTTCCGCCAGAACCTCGTCAAACCGGCCAAGAAGATGATTCTTGTTGTCGGACAAAAAATTTTTCCCCCGGTCTAGATTGGAGCGGCCTGCAATGGACTTGGTTGGCACCACGCAAATCTTGCAGTACAACGTGCTGAAACCAAATGCCATCGCCGGACAATCATCGCCCCCTAGCCTTGTCCTTCACAGACTTATGGGAAGCCGCTAGCGCACATCTCAGGCAACGAATGGCCTCCTCGCCTTTAACGCGACGGGCAAGCACGTGGCCGAGCTGCGTCTTTCGATTTGATAACGACGGGGGGCAAATTGCAACCAGTGTCTTGAATTTGGCTTCACGCCGGCTCGCAGACGACCCAATGCTGTATGCTTCTCAGAAATATGCGTTTCACCGACCATCCCGCGGCTGCCGCAAATTCCCGCACGGCGCTCTCCCGAGAGAGCGCGATCAGCAGCGGTTGTGCGCGGTCGGAATCCTTGTAGAACTCGGGCATCGAGTCGTCGATGAAGGTCGTGAAAATGAATGTCCCCGTGGGCGAGATGTACTGTTGCGCCAGTTCAGCATGGCTCGATAATCCGGCGGCGCGAGATGCGTGAATACGGAGAATAGGCAGATCAAATCGAATTTCTCGGCTCCCGTGCCGATGTCGGTTTCGGCGGAAAGCGGCTTTCCCGACCTGTGATGGCGCGCGTTGTAAACGTCGATATGCGTGTAGGAAAACCTGTCGTCTTTCACGTTCGACGACAAATATTTGATCATTTGGGGGTCCACATCGACCCCGTGATACCGCTTTACCGGGACTTTGCGGCCGTAGAAGGACTGGGTGAACCTCACGCCGCAACCGATATCGAGAAGGCTTGTCCCGGAGAGATCGCCCACGCCCATCTCGCTTGCCACCGTCGCGATCATCTCGACCGCGGAGTCGACCGAGGTCCGCTGGGTTCTGAAATTCGCGCCTCTGCGAAATCGCAGCGGAACGTCGAATTCCTCGTCGGCTCCGGGACCGGACGGTGGCGAAATCATCGCTTCGAGCCGGCGCTTGAATTCGTTCAGGGACTTGTTCGTTTGCTCGTCCAGGCGGTTGGCCTTTTCGAGATCCAGTTGGAGCGCCGTGAGCCGCGAGAGAGGGGCTTTCGGATTTTCGATCGCCCGCAGCAGAACATTTTTGATCGGCCCGGGATCGTCCATTGACCCTGTGAGGAGTGCCTGCATGACCAGAGCCTCCTCGGATGCCAGCTCGGCGCTGGCATACCTGTCTGCCGAGAAGCCTAGACCGAATTTCATCTGGCACACCGGCTTCTGCGGTTCGAGCCTGCTCGCCAAGGCGCTCGACTGCCTAGGACGCAATCTGTCGCTTTTCGAGCCGCAGATTCTGGCGGATATCGCAAACGCGAAACGCACGGCCGCGACGGCGCCCGGCTTCAGCGAACGAATTCCGAAGCTGGCGTTGCAGCTTCTTGCGCGACCTTTCGCGACTGGCGAGTGCATCACGCTGAAGCCGTCTCCGGTCGCAAACAACCTGCTGCGCGAGGCTGCCGCCTTCACGTCCGGTCCGACGTTGTTCCTCTATTCCGACTGCCGCAGCTTTCTCATTTCCATCGCCAAGAAGGGCGAAGAGGGGCACAAATACGTGCGGCGGATGTTTGTCGCGATGCTGGCCGACGGCCACGAGCAAGCTCAGTGGCCCCCCGGGAGGGTGCTGTCGCTCACGGATCTCGAGTTGGCTGCCGTGGTGTGGCACATGCACATCGGAGAAATCCTGAGACATTGGGCGGCACTCGGACCGGCACGTGCGGCGTCGCTCGATTGCGACGCGTTTCTGGCAAACCCGGTCGAATGTCTGTGTAAACTGGACGCGTTCTTTTCGTTCAATCTCGGGGCTGAATATTCGGCACAAGCGGCCGCCGGACCGCTTTTCCGGCGGAATGCAAAAACGCCGGAAGTTCCGTTTGATGCTGACAAGCGGCGTGACGAGCATTCCCGGACGGCGCAATCGCTCGGACCGGATCTCGACCGCATCGTGGCGCAAAGCTACGACCTCTGCCGCACCACGCCGCGCGGAATGCCGCTCCCGGATCCTTTGGTGGCAAGTGGCAAGATTTACCTTTGACCGGGTCCCGGCGTGCACGCAAATGGGCAGGATGAATTTTCCTGCTGGTCGCCGCTACTCCGATTCCACCGGCGCTCCTTTTTTAGGTTCCATGAGCCCAAGGACGTAGTCGCTGTACCTTTTGTTGCCGGGAGCCAGCTCGGCCGCGCGTCGGGCGTGCTCCAGCGCTTCCAGATTGCGGTGGCGGCGTTTGAACGAATTCGCCAGGTGCAAATGCCCCAGCGGTCGAAGCGGCGCAATGGATATCAGCAGTCGCGCACCGCGCTCCGCGTCTTCTAAGCGCTTCAGTTTGAGTTGGAGACCGACCAGTTTTTCGAGAATTTGGGGATTCTTCGGATCGCGCGACAGTGCGTTCTCGAGTACCGATGCGGCTTCTTCCACGTTGCCGTTTTGGGCGAGCGCGGCGCTTTCGCCCAAAACAGCCTCGACGCTTTGCCGCGTGGCCTCGCGCCGGATCCGAGAAATGCGCTCTGCCGCCTCGACGTCCCCGATCGACCGATAAATGATGGCGGCGAAATTGAGCAATTCGCGTTGGTCGCCGAAATTCTTTTCAATATGAGCCAGGATTCCGCGCGCAGCGTCGGTCATCCCGGATTTTATCGCGGTCGTGACCAATCTCCGAGCAACTTCGCCATCCTGAATCTGATCGCAGGCCATAGCACGCGTCTTATCCGCTTCCTGCGCGTCGTGCGCTGCTTCGAGAATGTCGGCGCACCGCCACACGGCGAGCATGGATTTGTTGCCGTATTTCAGCATCAGATTCCTGATCTCGATAACGGTCGCAACCGCTTTTTCGAACTCGCCAAAATGCAGTCGCAGCTGCGTTTCGGCCATGGCGTAATCCCAATCGGTGTGATTCAGCGGCTCCGCGACCATGCGCCGGGATATTTCGCGCGCTTCGTCGAAACACCCGTTGTTCACAAGCTTAACGATTTTCAACCGACCATTGATTTTCGCGAGATCGGCGGCGCTTTCCGTATCCCAATCGAACTGCTCGCAGTTGAGGAGAAAGTAGCGGCGCGCGCCGTAAGAGGACTGATACACGGGATCGACGATCCTGGCCGACTTGAATCCTGCTGCTTCGATCATGTGCAGAAGCGAAGGCTCGGTGGCCCAGAACGATTCCGGGTTGCCGATCGATGCCCTCGAATTGTCGCCCTCGGGGAAGACCACGCCTTCGTACGCTCCGCGGCTGACGACCTTGCGCGCCCAGTCCCGCGTCTCGGTCGCCGGAACAAGAGCGTCGATGTGGATCTGCGTCTCGAGGATTACCGGCACGCCCGCGCGCACAAACCTGTCCAGCAGCATCAGCTGGTCGTCCATGTCGAAATGGTAGAACAGACCGAGACACACGATGACGTCGAATCCGGTGACGTCGAACTCGCGCACATCGGAATGGACAAACCGGATCGAGCCGAGTTCCTCTGCCGCCGGCTTTCGTACCGTGCGTGCATCGACGGCAGTGACGACATAGCCGTCGTCGCGGGCGAGCTTGGCAAAGACGCAGGGACCTGCGCCCAGATCGACGACACGGGCGCCTTTTTTTGCCGCGCCCGCCAGAAGAAACCGAAAAAGCGTTGACCGGGTGACGGTCTGCTCGATCAGAAACTTCATGGAGTCGAGTGCGGTCGACTCCGGAATCGGCACGATCAGTTGCGAGTCCAATGTGGAAACTTCCATCGCCCACCGTTCCTCCGATTGCGGTAGGCCACCATATACCAAGCATCGAGGCCGTGAAGCAGAAGGCGCAGGTTAATTCATTACCCCATGGTTCCGATCCGCACCGAATAACGGCCGGAGGAGCCTTCAAATGTGTCCGCATCGGCTGCGAGCCGGGACCTCGTGTGACGCTTGCGCACGACCCCCGATCGGCCGATGTTTTCCGCATTCGAGCAACACGGGCGTGCAATGGACGATTTGCTGGACGATGCGATTTATCGCGCCGGGCGAACCCGTCCCGAACTGCCGTGTCTCCAGGTTGTGACGACCCGCTTCAATATGGTGATGCGCGCTTTCGAGCGTGACGGTT
>JBEKDC010000057.1:0-14186 GCA_050014535.1 Rhizomicrobium sp. | reverse complement strand
GCAGCTTTTCGCCGCGCGCGCATGGTCAAGAACCCTCAGCTGGATACGATGGTGGAGTTTTTCTGTCTGGCGGAAGGATCGAGCGGTCAGACGACAGTCGAAGGCGCCGGCAAGATCACCGGCCTCGGCGACCAGCCACAACATCCCGACCTCGTATTGCTGCGCAAAGTTGCTCTGCTGCCCAGCTTCGACGTCTACAGTCTGCGCATTCTCCTGCGCGGCTGCGGCATCGCCGTCACGACGTCTTCCGCGCTCAAGCTTTCGGACCAGAAGATCGCATCGCTGAGCAGCTACATGTCGACATTCACCCAGCCCCTGGTGGCCGAGATTTTCGGCGAAGATGCGGCCGTCGGCGGCTTCACGGACATCGTGGGCCTCATGCGCAATTGTCCCGCAGACACCGTGCGCGAGCGGCTGGCGAAGATGGCGGCAAAATTGGGAATTGGCATTCCGGCAATACCGAATTTCCTCGAGGACTATGCCGATATCTTCATGTCTCTGTCCTATTACCGCCAATGCCTCGACCAGATCCTGCCTCCGATACAGACATTTCTCGAATGCACGCATGACATTCGCTCGAACTATCAGCTCCGGCAGGACGTCAACATGATGCGCACACTCGATTTCGTCGAGCAGACCATCAACGCGCTCACCGCAAACGTCACCGGCAGGCTGGAAAGCTTCGAACGCAGCACCAACGACATGTGGCGGGAGCTGACGGCCGAGCGCTTCCGCAGGATCGAAGCCTTGATCAAGAGTTATCACATTTCGATCGGAGGGGTGCTTTGCGCGCTCAGCGTGAAGATGAATGCCTGGAAGCGGCAATTTCCGTCTCCCACGGCGAGCGGGCCCATGCGCAGGGCCGAATTCATCATGTCCGAAATGCGTCAGGGGATCGATCGCATCCGTGCGCTGGAGGATTCGGTGCCGATGCTGTCGGAACTCGGCTCATAGGGCGCGCCAATGACTTATTTACCATCCTCGCGCTACCATTCCACTCCGTCAATGCCGGCCAACCGATGTCAAACATGAGTGTCGAGTCCGATCACACCGCGTGGGATCGATCGACGGCCCTTCCCGAACGCACGGAGCTGAGTTTCGAATTTGAGACGCTTTGGCGATCGCTGCCGACCGACGGCTTGGTTCCGCGCAGAGAGGCATTTCGCCCGGAGCGTGCGCCGCGTTTCTTACGGCACCTCGTGCTTGCTGAGGCGCGGTTAAATGTACCGTCTATTTGCATCAGGTTGTCGGGCACCGAATTCGACGCCCGCTTGCAAACATGCATAACGGGCGCGAACTATCTGGAGTTCGTTTCCGAGGCGGATAGGCCGCTCGTCATTTCCAGGGCACGTGACATCGTGGAGCGCCCTTGCGGCATGTGGGAAATCAGGGAGACGCATTACGAGCGCGGCTACGCGCAACTGGTGGAAAACACATCGTTCCCCCTTCGATCGGGACACGGCGGTGTCGACCTTCTCTTGGTTCTAACTCAACCGCTAGGCGGGTCGATCAATCTGAAATCAACTCATGGCAAAATAGCCAGGACAAAACCAACCAAGCTCTGTCGGTACATCGACCTTTCGGAAATCCCCAGTCAGCTCAGTCAAGTCTGAGATTTGTATCGGCCCCGAACGGCTGGGCTTGCAAGGCATAACATTCCCGCCGAGGAAACTCCCAAACCGGACAATCGAACGTCAAATCCCGCTGTTAGTCGCGTTGCGCGCACCCGCGATTTGCGAGCAGAGGACTCATCCGCAGCGCCGAATTGGATAGGCCCCCGTGAATTCACAGCGCCGGTCCACCCCATACTTCCGTATATGAGTAGTATCCCGATGCGTCCGTGAACCCTTTCGCGGATTAGCGTATCACCCTCGCGTATCCCTAGCACGTGCCTCCAAATGACCGAAACAGCCTGGATTTTCGCGGCGCAGGGCCATGACGACAGAAGCTCGTCCCGATCCGAGAGGGACGCTGCTCCGCTTCGAAAGAAATCCATTCTCGTCGCGGACAGCGACCAACTTCACCTGGCCTATGTCGCCGTGATGCTCATGAGCGAAGGGTATAGTGTCTCGGTCGCGTCCAGCGGGGACGAGGCTTTTGCGCGCATCCGGGCGGGGGGAATCGATCTCGTCGTGACAAGCGTCACGCTGCCGGGCATGGACAGCATCGAACTTCTCCGCAAACTCCAGGATGCGGCGCTCATGGTGCCCGTCGTCGTCGTGGCGCCGGGGATGACCGAAATCGACGGCGTCTATCTGAGAGGTGCGATGCTTTTCGGTGCGGCGCGCACTTTTTCGCAGCCTCTCACGCCGCCGGTGTTCCTCGAGAGCATTCGCGAACTCCTGAAATCGGCCTCAAGCTAGCAGCGGGGAGCAATTTCGAGCCGCGAGGGATATGGTATCGGGCATCGGCTTGGGGGCGAATCATCCGATGGCGGACATTTCTCTTCAACGGCTCGAGCGACCGCAATTTCGCGTTCTGGACGTCCTGGCCGGTGTGCTGGTTGCGGTTGGGATCGTCGGTCTTTTTGTCATCGATATCTCCGAGCCGCGCGGCATCGTCGACGGTGTGGGCTATGCCGCCATTGTCGCCCTTTGCATCCGGTTCGGCGGACGCGCGATCGTCGGTTGCGCGGTTTTGACCACGATTCTGACCGTCGCAGGGTCGTTTCTGGTCCCAGACGCGGGCGTCTCCGTGGCAGGCAGTTGGGCCAACCGGGGTTTCGCCATCGCCGAAATCTGGATCGTTGCGGCCATCCTCTTGCACCGGCTTCGGCTCGAGACCTTCATTGCCGCGCGCGAAAGCGTAACGCAGGCGACTCAGACAGCTCTGGGAAAAATCGTCCGCGAGGCGTTGCTTGCCGACAAACCGCAGGACGAACGCGTCAGGTTTATTGTCGAGCTTGCCGCCGAAACGTTGCAGACCGACAGCTGCTGCATCGTGCGGGAACGGGGAAACACCGGCTTGATCCGGGTCATCGATTTCTGGGACCGAAGGCATGGCAGGCATCAGGAGATCCCCGATCATCCCGCCAACGACGCGCCCGAATTCCTGGAAACGATGCAACAGGATTTTGTCATCCTGGCGGACGATATTCTGACCTCCCCGCTCTATAAGTCGCGATTGTCGTACTTCAAGTCGCTCGGAATCCGTGCTCATCTGGTCGCAGAGACCTTTCCGCACGACCGAAGCCTGGGTGCGATCGCATTCGGATTTAGCGAACCGCACCACTGGACGGCCCAGGAAATCGCTTTCGCGCGCGCGCTCGCCAATCTCGTGGCGCTGCTGTTCTCCGCCGGCCGCAACGCCGAGATATTGGCGACACTCGAACTGGTCAGCGAAGGAATTTACGCGGAGGACAGCAGCGGCGCGGTTCTTTATGCCAACCGGACCGCAAGAAACTATGCGGCCGGCGAAGACGGGGAGCCGTCGCGAAATTTCCCTCGTCCTCCCGTTGCGCTGACCGGCGTCAGCGACATGCACGAACTCTCGTCGAAAGGTCGCGATCTCGAAATTCAGCGCATGCGATTGCCCGACGGCGGCATGCTGACCCGCATCAACGACGTTACGGTGCGCAATGCCACGCTTTCCGAGCGGCGACAGATGGAAGCGCGACTCCAGCAGAGCGCGAAAATGGAAGCGATCGGACAACTCGCCGGCGGCGTGGCGCACGACTTCAACAATATCCTGGGATCGATTTTGGGGTTCGCCGGCTTTCTCGAGCAGGATCTGCCGGAGCGATCGCCTGAGCGCGGTTTCGCAGAGCGCATCTTGAGCGCCTGCGAAAGAGGCAAGAATCTCGTCGAGCAGATATTGGCCTTTGCACGCGCGCGAAGCGTCGAACGCGGCGTTGTCGACCTTGGCCTGCTGGTCGATCGCAACCGCGCTTTTCTCGGCGGCCTTCTGCCGGAGCAGGTCGCGTTGAACGTGCGGCCCCCGGATACTCCACTTCCCGTTTTCGGAAGCGCGGTTCAGATCGGACAGCTCATCGCAAATCTTTGCCTTAACGCGCGCGATGCGCTCGAGGGCAGGAACGGCTCGATCAACATCGCCACAAGGCCGGCAACGACGCAGGAAATCGAGGCTCTGAAAAAGGGCGCGAAGGAGCCGACAGAACGGGTCTTCGGAGACGTTCGTATCGCGCGAACCTATTGCCTGTTGCGGGTGGAGGATAACGGGCCCGGAATTGAACCGGGCATTCTGGACCGAATATTCGAGCCGTTTTTCACGACCAAGGGGCGGCAACGCGGCACCGGTCTCGGCCTTGCCGTCGTACATGGCGTCGTCGAATCCTGCGGCGGCGTCTGTCACGTGAAATCGACACCGGGCAAAGGCACGGTTTTCTCCATCTACTTTCCGTTTGCGAGCGAACCCGCCGGTGTCGCAAGCCAGGCGGTTCTCGAACCGCTGGATTTGCGGGGTCATGAGAGAGTCCTGATCGTCGACGACGAGCGCGACATCGCCGACATGCTGGTGATCGGGCTCGAGCGGCTGGGCTACGAGACCGTGGGCGTGAACGACCCCCTGGAAGCGCTCGCCGCGGTTGCAGAGGACCCGGACGCCTTCGACGTGATCGTCACCGATCAGGTGATGCCGGGCATGCGCGGGCTCGATCTGATTCGGCGGGTCAAGAAAATCAAGCCCGGCATCAAGACCGTGCTGTGCACGGGCTATAGCGACGGCGCCAACGAGGAAGTTTCCCGCGAGGCCGGAGCCGACGCTTTCTTCCACAAGCCCGCCGACGCCCGCCAGATCGCACGCGGCTTGCGCAACTTCTCCGATCGGAACGGCGATGAATAACGTGAACGTGCGTGGGGAATCTCTGCTCTTGGCCCGGAAATTGGCTAGTATGGGCGGGGGCATCGATGCCCGTGCGAGACAATGAGAATCCTGGTTGCAGACGATCATCCACTGTACCGCGAGGCGGCGACCTTGCAGGTGCAACGTCTGTTTCCGGAAGCGCGCGTGGATGAGGTCTCGTCGATAGACGAATTGCGGACATTGGCGGAGCAGTCCGGCGCCGCATTCGATCTTTTCCTGGTCGACTATCACATGCCGGGCATGTCGGTGGAGGCCATCACACAACTCGTGGGGCAATACCCGCAAACGCCGATCGCCGTGATCTCCGGCACTGCGCTGCGTTCCGAAATCCGCGCCGCAATCCAGTCCGGCGCGCGCGGCTACATTCCCAAGACTGCCACGGGCGAGTATCTCGCGCACGCGCTCAAGCTCCTGCTTGCGGGCGGGACGAGCATGCCGACGGAAATCCTGCTCGACGACGATGTCGGCGATTCCGCCGGTCCTCCGGCGGCAGCCTGGCTTTCGCTGCTCACGCAACGCGAGCAGGAGGTGCTGAGAGGCGTCGCCAAAGGGCTTTCCAACAAGGAAATCGGCCGCGAATTGAACCTGGCCGAAGTGACGATCAAACTTCACTTGCGCGGCGTGTTCCGCAAAATGGGCGCCCGAAGCCGCGCCGACGCCGCCGTCATGGCGACCAAAGCGGGATTCGCCTGAGATCGCTTCGAAGCCGCGCGGCCTATCCCATCGTATAGCGCGCTTATCCCTCTGAACGCGTGCGATTTTCGCGCGCCGGCTGTACGAATTCGACCTGGGGAACGAAAAAAAGAATACTGCTCGGCCATGTCGGATTCGGACAAAACGGAAGCGTTGATTCAACTTGCAGGCGCGGTCGCCCATGAGTTGAACAACATCTTCACGGCGGTCGCCGGCAACCTTTCCCTTCTCGACGAACACGTCGAACACGGCAGCCCGCCGAAAGAGATGATCGGCGAAGTGGTGCGCACCGCGCAGCGCGGCATCGAACTGTCCGCCAAGCTGCAAGCCTTTGCCGGACGCCAGCCTTTGAAGCGCAAGCGGCTGGACGTCAATCGCGTGATGTTCGAGGTCGCGCTCGATCTCCGGAACGATTTGCGCGAGGCTGTCAGCGTGGATTTTATACCGGCATCGCGGTCTTGCCCGTCCTTTGCCGACGAAGACAAACTGCGCGATACCGTCGTGGAACTGGCTGCGAACGCGGTCGCGGCGATGTCCGGCAACGGTCGGCTTTGCATCGCAGTCGACGCCAGGACCTTGCCGGCGAAGAACGGCTTCAACCTGCGCTCCGGCGCCTATATCGTCGTGACGGTCACCGACACCGGTCCCGGCATGAAACCCGAGATCGCCGCGCGCGCCTTGGACCCGATGTTTTCGACCAAGGCGTCACACTTCAATGCGGGCTGGGGGCTCAGCAATTGCGCGGGCTTCCTTCGTCAGTCGGGCGGAGGCATGAAGATCGGCAGCGAGCCGGGACGCGGCACCTCGATCGAGATCGTGCTGCCGGAAGACCCGCTCGCCACACGCGCCCAGCCTACAGGCCCGCGCGCCGGCAACCGCGATGTTGCGTAAGCAGGGCCAATTGGAACGGCTTCCGCGCACGCTCTTGCCACCTCCGATCCGCCGTACTACGTGCAGTTTGAATATCGCCGCGCCGCGAATTGCTCCGTCTCCATCGCTGTGAACCCATGAGTGACGCCAAACCCAGTTTCGACCAACTTCGCAGCAGTCTCGATCTGCTGATGCGCGCGCAGCAGTTCGGCAAGACCGGATATGTCATTTCCGATGTCGGCAACGACCGCGTCTATTGGTCCGATTCGCTGTTCGAACAGCGGAAGGTGCCGCGCCGGCCCTATTTCACGCGCGACGAGGCCCTGAATTTCATCCACCCCGACGACCGCGCACCCTTCGTCGAGGCGCGCGACCGGGCTATCGCCGAGCGCCGAGATTTCCCGCTGGAGATGCGCATCCTTTGCGGCGACGGCTCCTGCATCTGGGAAAAGGGCCTCGCTCAACCCAAATTCGATGCGGACGGAAACTACTCCGGACTGCTGACCGTCGTGAGCGACATTACCGAAAGCAAGAACGTTTCGACTCAGCTCAGGGATCAGGAGGCGACGTACCGTACGCTTTTCAACGGGATAGGCGACACGATTTTCGTCTCGCTCGACAATCGCCTGGTGGATTGCAATGCCGCGGCTTTGGTGATGTTTCGCTGCACGCCTGAAGAGATTCTCGGCAAGACACCCGCCGAACTTTCGCCCGTCCTGCAGCCGGACGGTCGGCCTTCCGCCGATCTGGCTGCGGAGAAAGTCGCAGGCGCCATGGGCGGCGAGCGACAGATCTTCGAATGGCGCCACGCGCGGCTGGACGGCAGCGAGTTCGACGCCGAAGTCACCCTGACTCGCGTGCAGGCCGGGGGCCAGCCCTACCTGTTCGGAGTCGTTCGCGATGTCAGCGATCGCAAGGAGACGGAAATCGCGTTGAAGGCCTCGCACGAAAAATTCATGGGTGCATTCAACGCCAGCGTCGACGCGATGCTTGTCGGATCGCTGGGCGTGGAACTCGGCGCCGGCGTGATACTGGACGCGAATGCCGCCGCCTACAAATTGTTCGGAAAGTCGCGCGAAGAGCTGATCGGCTCGACAATCTCGGAATCGGTGGCCATGGAGGATCTCAGCGCATTGCGCGAGTGGCGCCAGCGTCTGGTCGCAGGTCTCGTCACGCGCGACTACCCCTTGAAACTGACCCGGCCCGACGGAATCGTCATCGACGTAGAAGTCAGCGGTTCGACATTTCGTCGCGGCCAGGACGTCCTTTGGGTCGTGGTGGTACGCGATATTACGGAGCGCAATCGCGCCGAGCGGCAAATCCGGGAGTTGAACGCCTCAGTTCAAGGAAGCTTGCGCCAGCTGCGCGCGATTGCCGACAATCTTCCCGTTGCGATCTCCTACCAGGATGCGGAGGGCCGCTTTCAGTTCGTGAACCGGACGCTGGAACGCTGGTATGCCTCTACTGCGCAGGCGATGATCGGCAAGACTATTCACGAATTCGTTTCCGAAGAATATCTCGCGGCAAGCCAGCTGGCGCGCGACCGCCGCGCGGTCGGCAAATTCCGCAGCGAAGCCTCGCTGACCTATCCGGACGGGAAAACGCGCGCCGTGGAAGCAACCTATGTCCCCGACAAGGACGACGACGGCGTCTTGCGCGGCTATTACTCGCTGGTCGTCGACCTGACGGATTACAAGGCCGCCGAGGAACAGCTCCATCAATCGCAGAAGATGCAGGCGATCGGCAAATTGACGGGCGGCGTGGCCCACGACTTCAACAACCTGCTCGGAGTCATTTCCGGCAATCTCGAACTGGCGCATGAGGCGCTCGGCAACGGCAACTCCGAAATCGACAAGCTGCTCGAGCCCGCGCGCCGCGCGGCCGAGCGCGGTTCCTCGCTCACCCGCAGCCTGCTCGCCTTTTCGCGCCAACAGCCGCTGAGTCCCCAGGTCTCCGATTTGAACGCACTCGCGCGCGACATGACGGAACTTCTGCGCCGCACGCTGCCCTCCAATATCGGCATCGAATTCGTCGGCGGGACCGGATTGTGGGCCTGCGAAGTCGACCCCGGACAGTTGCAGAACGCACTGCTCAATCTGGTGGTGAATGCGCGCGACTCGATGCCCGACGGCGGCCGCCTGACCATCGAAACCCGCAATGCCCGCATCGACGACGATTATGCCTCGGCGCATGAGGAGCTGTCGCCAGGACAATATGTGATGCTGGCCGTGTCCGATACCGGAATGGGCATGCCGCCGGATGTCATCGCGCGCGCCTTCGAACCGTTCTTCACGACCAAGGGCATCGGCCAGGGAACGGGCCTCGGCCTCAGCATGGTGTACGGCTTTGCGAAGCAATCGGGAGGCCATGTCGCGATCTACAGCGAAGTGGGCAGCGGCACTTCGGTGAAGCTTTACCTTCCGCGCTCGAGCGGACCGGCGCAGGACATCGCGCCGCGCGCCGCGCAAGGCGCACAGGAGTCCCGCAACGAAACCGTCCTCGTGGTGGAAGACGACGAAGACATGCGCTTCATCGCCGTGACGATGCTGCGCTCGCTGGGATACACCGTGCTCGAAGCCTCAAGCGGCCCGCGCGCGCTTGAGGTCTTGTCTCGACACCAAAACGTCGCGCTGGTGGTCACCGATGTGATGCTCGGCGATGCGATGAACGGCCGCCGCATGGCGGAGGAAGCGCGTAAGCTGCAACCCGGCATCAGGATCCTTTACATGTCCGGCTACACGGAAGACGCCATCGTCCATCACGGAAGGCTCGACCAGGGCGTGCACTTTATTCAGAAGCCGTTCCGCAAACAGGATTTGGCCCGCAAAGCGCGCGAGGCGCTCGACGCTTAGGCGTTCGGGCCGCAGCCGTTCTGCGGCACAAGCCTGCCGGAAGACGCGCGCCTCAAAGCCCGTCAGTTCAAGATCGCGCACAAGCGACGGATCGATCGTCGCCGCCGCGCAGGTCGCAGCGGTCGTCCAGGCTGACGAAGGGCGGAAAGGATCAGATTTCGGTAGTGCAAACTCAACAGGATATCGCGGTCTGCGCCGAGAAGTCTTCGAGCATCAGGTGTCGTGCGATCTCGGTCCAGTTCATGAGCGATAAAGTCATCGTACTGTTCGAACTTACTGTCCAAGGCGACGAAGTGAAAGTCGTAGACGAACGGCACTACAAACTCGTTCCGGCCGACCGGATCGACCCGGCAGCGCTACGAGCGTACAGGAACGTTTGGGCGAAATAAGCGAAAATTTCGAATCCATACCGGGACTTGCGGGATCATAGCTCGTGTCGCCGCAATACAGGACACGACCCCGGCCGTAGCACGCGGGTGTTGCGCCAGCCCTCCTTGGCTCTGCCCGCCCTGTCTACTTCTTGCATTTCTTGTCGTCCGGCGGGCATTCGCTGCCGGCGTAACCCAGCACGTCGACCGTGATGAGAGACTGATCGTCCCCAAGCCCGCGAGCGCTGTTGGAAGCCGTCGCCGCCGCTTGTGCCGAGGCCGCCGAGGCCGCGCTGGCGCTCGTCTGCGTACCGACATCGACCGTGGCCGCTCCGGGCACGCCGACCGATGTGCCGCCGACGCTGAAATTGTTGGCATTGGCCACGGCAAAGGCCGCGACAAACAGATCGCCCGCCACGCGCACACCGGCTGCACCCGCATCGACTGTCCCGCGCGGCGCGATGAGGAAGACATCCGGCGGCGCAATGCCGGGGCCCGGCTCGAACGCGGCGATGCCTGCGCCGGTGACGCCACCGACGGAATCCACCTGCGTGTACAAATCGTCGTCGGTCTGCACGACGACCGGTGGGAAATTGGCCGAAGTCTGCGGCCCCTCGCCCGCGTTGAGATCGCCGTTCGACGACCACATCGCGATGTCGCCGCCGTCCTCGGTGAACAGGCGGCTTTGATTGAGCAGGAAATCCGTGTCGGTGAACGTGTCGATCGAGCCGCCGCGCAAGGTCAATATGCCCTCATACCCCGCAGGGATGGTTTCGATCGATGCCGCAAACGGCGCGTCATTGGCATAGCCGGAATAGAGCAGGCCGCCATTGTAGCTGTGCAGGGCTGCCTGCGCGGAGGTGGCCACGGTCGAGCCGCCGAGCACGTCGCCGCCCGGTCCGAGAAGATAAATGTTTCCGCCATACACCGTTTCGATCGCGGCAAGCCTCAGATCGAGATTGCCGGTCTCGACCGTCTGATTGGCGCCGTTGGCGCCGCCGGACAGGTTGTTCTGCGTGTAACCGAGCGACGCGGGGAACAGCAGATTCACGGCCGTGTAGCCGCGGCTGTACTCCTTGTAGGAGGGGCCTGACGGAATGGACGTCTGGGTCAGCTCGTTGAAGTAGACGTCGTCGATCAGGAAGATGCGCTGCTGCAATTCCGGAAGCGTCGTGAAAACGCTATACGCCTGCTGGAAGCTGACATTGGTCGTGCCATAGGCGGCCACGAGTTGCGCGGACCAATTCTGCTGCAGCCACGAGATCAATATCGGCGCGTAGATCGGGTCCGAACGGTTGGGCGTCATGTTGCCGGCGGAATCGGTGGTCTGCACGAACAGGTACCCCGGTAATTCCGCGAGATTGGCGGGATTCAGATAATAGTTTGCGAACTGGTCGTAGTCCGCACCCTTGCCGACGCCGAACTCGACATAGAGATTTGAGCCGGTCGACTGCAGCCACGGATTCCACTCGTCTCCGATCGAAATGACGCCGCCCGCATATGAAAGCGGCCCGGTGGAGACGGGACTTTCTCCATTGACGCTCACAAACCCGTCGGTGTCGGCGGAGTTGAGGAACGGTCCGGCATTCCGTCCCGCCTCCAGGAAGAACGAGCCGGGCCCACCGATGATAAACGTGTTGCCTTCGACGGCCGCGAGCGGCGGTCCAAGCTCCTCCGATGCGCTGATGACCGGCTGCACCAGCTCCGTGGTTCCCACGATGTCGCGGCCGGCCACGATGCGCGTGATGTCGGTGTTCGCGATGTTTTGTCCGAAGAACATCATGTTGACGATGTCCTGCCCGGCATCGATCCGCGCCTGCTTCGGCACCGACAGGATCATGTCGAGGATGTCGCCGCCCGCAGCGATGCGAACGGGATTGGGGTCGTCCAGGTGCGTGATGTCGCTGTTGTGCATCGCCGCAAGCTCGACGGCGGACGTGTCGGGAAGAACTCCGGGGAAGATGAACGTCTGGCCGCTGGTCACGCCGTCGATTGCGTCCGCCGTAAAGGTCGAGAACGCGCCTGGAAGCAGACCCGGGTCCGCGTCCAGCATCGCGATCGTGGTCGGCAGGATGTCCGCAGCCGCATACAGATTCAGATTACCCGTGGGGCTGGGATAAAGCAGAATCGCGCTCGCCTCATTCGTCGTGTTCGCGGCTGTGGCGAGATCGAGGGAACCCGTCATGGAGGCGACCTCCAGCGTGCCGGGATAAACGGCCGATTGCGTTTCATCGGTTGCCGCACTTTCCGCGGTCACGACGTCGGCGCCGAGATTGTCGATCGTGACCGAGCCGTCGGCCGTGATCGCGACACCGGCGATCGACGAGTAAAATCCGTGCGCATTGAGATTGTTCTGGACCTCGTTGGCGCCCTGCCCCACGCCCAGCGAAGAGATGCCTTGCAGCTCCACCGTGCCGAGCGCGGTCAGGTTGGCGAAAGCGTTGCTCACGCGCAGCCGCACGCCGTCCACCATCGAAACGATAGAGCCCGTGTTGGTGAGGGTTTGATACGTCCCGTCGCTTTCGATATCGCGCCCGACGGCAATGTCCGCGAAACCGGACGCGACATCGATGAGGCCGCCCAGAAGGTTGCGGCCGGCGTCGACGGTCACGTTCCCGCCGCCGAATTGCCACAGCGCCTGTGTCGGCAGGACGCTCGCCGAAGAGCTGACGCTGGCCGTGGTCGCCGACGTGTCGGCGACGATCGAAAGGTCGGAGACGTTGGCGCCGGCGACGATCGTGATATTGCCGCCTCCCAGCGTGGCGACGCCGCTCGTGAACAATTGCGGATTGATTTGAATATTCGTGATGTCGCCGATTTCGCCGACACGCCATGGCTGGTCGCTTTCGCCGAGCCAGCTGTACCCGTTGGTCGTCGCAATGTCGTAGAACGCGAGGCGCGTTTCCTGCCACACGTCCCGACGGCCCGACACGTTCTGGCCTGCAGTCAGAGAAACGTCGCCGCCGCCGTCCGCATAGACCGGATTGGCGACAAGAATTCCCGCGAAGCCGTCGAATTGCGGCGTCCCGCCGGCGCCATAGGCGTAATCGACCGCCACTTGGGTCCCGAACACGTCGGTGGTATTTTCATAGGCGTCCGGATCCATCATGAACGCCTGGCCGGTCGACTCGTCCACGACCGTCTGCGTCGAGACCTCGGCCAGCTGACCGGCCGTGTAGATTGCAGTGCCGCCGAGTTGAAGTCCGCCTTGCGACTGCAGCGCGCTCACCCCGTCGAGATTTTCGTAGGTTCGCGCGCCGTTCTTCAGATCGATGTCGCCGGCAGCCGCCACATCGATGTTTCCGGATCCGGTCCGCACCAAAGCCGTGACCGTCGCGGTCGTGGGCTTCGTAACCGCCTTGGACTTCGGCGGATTATAGTTTCCGACGATGGAGCTGAAATTCCCCGAGATGACGTCCTCGATGAATGTGGCGGCAATCGCCAGCGTCGTGGTGACCCCGGTTACGGTCTTGCTTGTCTTCACCATCTGGAACTGATCGGGATAGGCGGCGAAGAAGGACGGCGCGTCATTCGCCAGCAAGTCGCGCACGGCTGCGGGCGCTGTCGCGAAATTGATGAACGTAAAGGCATCGGAATCCAGTTGAGGATTGAGCGCCACGAAGGACGCGTACCATTGGTCCGGCGAGACAAGCTGCGATCCGGTTTGAATCATCAGCGAGTCGGTGAATGCCGCACTGCCCTTGATCGCAGAATAGGTATAAGTGCTCAGGCCCGCGACGACCACGTCGCCAGCCGCACCCGGCGCGGTCAGCATCGGATTCACGCTGGGCGTTCCTCCCATACCGCTCGACAGATCGGCGCCGCCGACGAGACGGTAGGCCCACGAGTCCACCGCTTGCGTACCGCCGGACGTCGTGACCAACGGAAACAATTGCGCGCTGCCGAGTGGATCGCCCGTGTCGCCGGGCAGCGAACCCAACGCCGCCGGCGAGTTCGCTGCCGCGCTGTACGGCGCAAAGTTTTCAAGCAGTCCTTCCAGACCGCCCGCGCTCGGAAGACTGACGCTCACATAGTCGGCGGGGAGAGCGCCTGCCTGCCAATCTTCGATTCCGCTGCAGGAACCGTCGAAGCAACCCGGCGCAATATAGGGCGTGTAGACGCGGTTGCCGCCGCCCAATGCAATGTCGAGATAATTGGGATCCGTCTGATCGGCGAACTGGAAGAATCCGTCGGTGATGCTTCCGTCCAGATCGAGATTGCCGCCTGCGCGGATCGTCAGAATGCCGGGAGCCCCGGTCACGGAACCGCCCACGCGATAGGTCATCGTCGTGAACTGCGAAAAGACCTGCGCCTCGTCGCCGGGCAGAACATAATAGTCGCCCGGTATGGTCGGCTCGGGCGCCATGAGGCCCGCCGCGACTGCGCCGGCCACATTGACGGTTCCTGCGCCGAGATTCCAGTTCGATGCAAGCACGATGTCGCCGGCATAATCGAGTTCCATTCCGGGCCGCGCGCTGAAATTGGCCTGCGAAGCGAGACCGCTGAGATTTCCGTAGGACGCCGAAATATCGAAACTCTGCACGAAGTTGACGAGCGTGCCGGGAGCATTGTCGGAGAGGAA
>JBEKDC010000056.1:0-14310 GCA_050014535.1 Rhizomicrobium sp. | reverse complement strand
GGTGTTGTCACCTCGGAAATGACCATGAATGCCCATGCGTATCTGGTGACGTTTATCCGCGGGCCGCAGGCATTCGCTTTGATTGCGGTGGGTGCGCTCTTCATGCGCCCCTTCGCTCTGGTGCTGACCGCACTTCCGGACCGGGAGGCTCCCGCGATGGCGAGGACGATTGCCGCCGGCAACATCGCGCGCGCGCTCAAGCACGCGAAGGAATATCTGGCGGTGGTCGCGGCACTTTGGTTTGCGAACCAAGTCCTGGCCGGCTCGGTTCTGATCTGGTTTCCTTCGCTTGTCATCAAGCCCGCGTATGGCGCATCGAGCGTGATTTCGGTGGTTGCGATTTGGGCGCTGATCTCAGCAGTTCGCGGAGCGCGGGCACCCGAAATCATGCTGCTTTATGCAGCCCGCGAATTCCGCGCTCTGGCGAACGCCAGCGTCGTTTCGAGCGTTGTCGCCCTGACGCTGACGGCGGTTCTGCTGCTGGTCGCAGGTCCGATAGTCTCTCTGTTCGGGATTTTTGGCGGCGATATGGCGATGTGGCTTGCCGTCAAAGCAGGGGTGCGAAACTGGAGAAAGGGTTGTCCGGTCGCCCCGCTCCTGCCGGCCCCCGGCCTAACCTGTTGATGCCAAACGCGGTTCCTACATCCTCGTCAGAGTTCGTTAACCATTCCGCAGCAGGTATCGGGGTAAACCGTTCATCGCACCGAAGATCGGGCCACCGCGGGCTCGGCCGGCCAAAGCATGTTGGAAACAATGGAGGCTGTTAACGCCGCGTTCGCCGACGCGAATACCCAGCGCTCCCAGCGGGCGTCCGGTCGTTCGGCCGTTGAAGAACCGCTTCTGGGGGGTATCCTCCGAATCGCGAAGGAGCGATTTGGCGCTATCGCGTTGGTAACGCTTTGCGTCGTCGCCGGGACGGCCGCGCTCGTCTACGAACTGCCGGAAAAATACTCGGCATCGGCGGAAGTCATATTCGATCCGCGGAAAAGCAACGGAGTCGAATCGTCTTCCGACAGTGCGGACGTGTCGAGCGATCCATCGACGGTGCAAAATCAGATCCGAATCCTGACGTCGCGAAATCTTGCCGTTCGCGTCATCGAACGTCTCGGTCTGGCGGCCGATCCGGAACTCAATACGGGCGAATCCGCGATCGTGCAAAATGCGGCACCCCCCTCCATTCGGATCGCGGCCGACGCACCGGCGGAGGCAACCGCGATGCAGGCGCCTCCGGACCAGGTCGTCGACGCCTTTCTGAAGAATCTCAGCGCGCAGCCGCTGGGCCTGTCCACAACGATCTCGATTACGTTCACGTCGCGCGATCCGCTGGTCGCTTCCGCGGTCGCCAATGCCATTGCAGACGCCTATATCGAGAACCAGATCGACATTAAATCGCAGGCGGCCAGAGTGGCGGCAACCTGGCTTTCGCAGCGCGTGCAACACCTTGCCGTCGACACGCAGCGCGCGGAAGCCCAGGTCCAGGATTACAAACGCGCCAACGGCATCAGCGAAGTCGCCAACGCATTCGGCGGCGGTACCGAGAGCACGCCGCTCGTCGATCAGGAGCTGGTCGCGCTGCAAACCCAATTGGTGCAGGCGCGCGCCAATCTCGCCGAAAAGAAAGCGATCCGCGACAGTTTGCAGGCGTTGATCGCGTCCGGCAGCGCCGCGGATCTTTCGCAGGTCTCGGTATCGCCGCTGATCGTTCAGTTACGGCAGCAGGAAGCCGACCTGATCCAGAGCGAGGCCGATTTGAAGGCCCGATACGGGCCCAAGCACCCCAAATTGATCGCAGCGGAGGCCCAGGAGAAGAGCATCGAAAACAAGATCGCGCTCGAAGTCGACCGTATCGCCCGCGCCGTCGACAGCGACGTCGTCGTGGCCCAAGCCCAAGTAAAATCGCTTGAAATGAGTCTCGACAACACGCAGCGGCAGGCGTCGAGCGAAAACATGGCACGCGCGCAGCTGCAATCCCTGGAAGCCAACGCAAAATCCACGCGCACGGCGTATGAAACGTTTGTCTCGCGATTGCGGGACGTGCAAGGGCAGGAAGCCATGCAAGTCGCCGACGCGAACATCATTTCTCGCGCGGCCGTTCCGGATTCGGCAAACCCGCCCAGCCGAATATTGCTCATATCGGCATCCATTCCGGTGGGATTCCTACTGGGATTGCTGTTGGTCCTTTTGCAGGAGCGCGCGCAGGGTGGCTTGTCGCGATCACCCGGGATTCCGCGATTGAGCGCGCCGATCCTGACGCGCGTTCCCGATCTTGCCCGACAAGGGTGGCCCGGCGCTGGAATAGCCGGTTTGATTGTTGCGGCGCCATTGTCTCAATATGCGCAATCTATCGCGGAACTGGAGCGTCGGATCGCGGAAAACCTCGGCGGCCGCAGCCGCGTTATCGGCATTGTTTCTCCAACTTCGCCGGATGGAGCCGCAATCGTTGCGCTCAGCCTTGCGCGAGCCGCCGCTCGAAACGCTCGCAGGGTCCTACTGATCGATGGCGGCCCCGAATGCAACGTTGCCCGGGCGTCGGGCGGCGGGGCCACTCCTCCCGGCCTGCCCTATGTCTTGTCGGGGCGCTCTAGTTTAGCCCAGAGCCTTGTCCGCGATGCCGCTTCCGGAGCGTTTTTCCTGAGCGGTCCATGGGGCCATGTTGCGCCCGAAAGAGTCCTGGCCTCGATAGAAATGCAGAATTTTCTGGGCCACCTTCGCGGCTCCTTCGATCTCGTAATACTCGCTGCCGCCGCGCCGGCAGCACTCGCGCCGCTTGCGCATCTCACCGACGGCGCGATGGTCCTGCTTGGCTGGAATGGAACGCCTCTTCCCAGCATTGCGCAGACCAACGCGTGGGCTTCCCGCTTCTCCAACGCCGGGCTCGTTCTGGCGGATTGAAATTTCCCACTCAACTAAGCTGCGCCAAGGCGGCCCCCCAACAGCTGCGCTTGAATGGCCGAACCGAACGCGCCGAATGAATTCGTCACTGCCTCAACTTACATCGGCGCACGAAAGCACCATGTGCTCGCGTGTCCGATGTCGTCACGGCGCAATCCCGTAGAAACGTGCGGCGGTGTCGCCGAAAATTTGGTTGCGTTCGTCTGCCGTCAAATGCGCAGTCAACTGTCGGGCCGCGGCGCACCAGGACTCGTAGGAGCCCGCCAGCGTGAGCACGGGCCAGTCGCTGCCCCACATCAGCCGCCGCGGACCGAAGGCCTCGATCAGAATATCGACATAGGGTTTCAACTTTTCGACCGACCAGTCGGAGCCGGCTTCCGTCACCAGACCCGAGAGTTTGCAGAACGCTGGCGTGTTTTTCCCGATCTCGCGCATATCATTGGCCCAGGGCTCGATCTCGCCCCGTGCAATAAAAGGCTTCGCGCCGTGATCGATCACGGCGGGCAGATCGGAATGTTGCGCCAGGAATCGCATCGCATATGCCAGATGCCTCGGAAATATCAGCACGTCGAAACGCAGGCCGTGCGCCTTCATCGCCGCCCATGCCGGCGTAAGGCCGGGACGCAGAATCCACGCGTCGTCGGAGAGGTCCTGCAGCATGGGACGCAGCCCGAGCAGTTTTGGGTTGCCCGCCAAATGCGCGATCCGCGCAGGCGCATCGGCCGCTTCGAGATCGACCCATCCCACCACACCCGCGACGAACGGCGTCGCGTCCGCGATGCCCAGCAGAAATTCCGTTTCCGCCACCGTCGGCGCGGCCTGAACCAGCACCGTCTTGTCGACACGCTCGGCGGCGATCAGCGGCGCCAAATCTTCCGGCAGAAAATCGCGATAGAGCGCGGGCAAACTCTCGGCGGTCAGCCAGCCATAATCCCCGCGGTCCACTCGCCAGAAATGTTGATGTGCATCGACGCGCATTATGATCCGGCCGCTGCTTCCGGCACCGGCGCATCGCGGTGAAGCAAGCCCCGATGCTTGAGGTCTTCCCATAACGCGGGCGGAATCGAACGCGCCATCAGATCGACGTTCTGGTCGACTTCGCCGACCGACATGGCTCCCGGTATTACGCTCACAACAAGAGGATGGGCGAGCGCAAATTGCAGCGCGGCGCAGCGCAATTCTACGCCATGGGCATCGCACACAGCGTGCAGGGCACGCACGCGCGCCGCAACTTCGACGGGAATATTTCCATAATTGTAGGTTTTGCCACCCGCCAGGACTCCCGAATTGTAAGGACCGCCGATGACGATGCCCGCGCCCGCCTTCGCGCATTGGGGAAACAGCGTGTCCAGCGGTTCCTGCTCCAGAAGCGTGTAGCGACCCGCAAGCAGAAACAGATCGGGATCGGCAACTTCGAGCAGGCGTGCGCACGGCTGCCATTCGTTGACGCCGGCGCCGATCGCCGACACCGCGCCACTCGCGCGCAATTCGTCGAGCGCCTTCCAGCCACCCCGTGACATCAACTCCGCGATACGCGCCTCCGAACCGTCCCGGCCTCCGTGGCTGGGACCATCGACATCGTGCACATAGAGAATGTCGACGCGATCTAGCCCCAGACGTTTCAGGCTCGCTTCATAGGAGCGCATCACCCCGTCATAGGAGTAATCGTAACGGTAGCGGACCTGCGGTGTGTCTACATAGATGCCGCCATTCTCTTCGCCTTTCGCGCAGGGCTCGAGTACCCTGCCGACCTTGGTCGAAAGCACATATTCGCCCCGCGCGCGGCGCTTCAGATTGCGTCCGACTCGCATCTCCGAAAGCCCGAGGCCGTAAAGCGGCGCGGTATCGAAATGGCGCAATCCCTTGTTCCAGGCTGCCGCAACCGTGTTGTCGCAGTCGCGCTCGTCGAGGGCCCGAAAGAAATTTCCCAGCGGCGCGGATCCGAACCCCAGCGCGGTGAAGGATAGCGTGCGGCCGCGGCGCGTGACATGCCGGCGCAACGCGGATGCGGGAGACGTGTCAGCCATTCCGCGCTTCGATTTGCGCCAGCGCGCGCTCGATCGATTGCGCGACCATCGAAAGATGCACGCGCATGGCCGCACCAGCGAACTCCGCGTCGCCGGACCTGATGGATTCCACCAGCCGGCGATGTTCCGCGAGCGTGGCGTCGGGGCGACCTTCTTCGGGCAACGCGAGACGGCGCGGCCGATCGAGGGGTGCACGCGCGGCTTCGAGCATGCGCAAAGCACGCGGCGATTCGATCGCGCCGAATATTGCCGCGTGAAAGTCCTCATCGAGATCGTAAAATCGCGCGAGATCGCGGGCGCGCAGCGCGCCGGCCTGCTCTGCCAGGTTTTCGTCCAGCCGCTCCAGTAGTTGCGGATCGGCCTTCAGCGTCACCCGGCGAATGGCCTCCACTTCGAGCGCCGTGCGGATGAACAGACTCTCGCGCACGTCCTCAGCCCGAATGGGTGCAACGAAACTTCCATGCTGGGGAAAGACGTCGACCAACGCCTCGTCGGCCAGCCGCGCGATCGCCTCGCTCACGGGCGCGCGCGACACGCCGAGTCCGAGCGCGATCTCTTCTTTCCGTAAAGGCGCACCGGGCAGCAGCGTAAGTTCGCGAATGCGCCTGCGAAGCTCGTCATAGACTCGTTCCGCCTTGGATAGATCGGGCGATACACCGGCCGATGGAATGTTCGCGGTCGCAGCGGAATGTTTGATCGGCATTGAGAGAGACGACTCCTGGGCCTATCGCGCGTCGTAAGTTCGGGCACAATTGACCAGGATTGAAATATTAGCTGACCTATTTTGTCAATGTTTTTAGCCTGTATAGCTTGCAAACTTGTCGACTAACATGTTAGACGGAATTGATCGTGGAAATCCATGCGTGGTGCAAACACGCAAAGGAAGAAGGCGCGCGGAATTGCGCATCGGTCCCGGCACCCGTCTGCGCAGCCTTACCGTCGGATGCGGGCCCGCGCAGATAGCACCGTGCCATCGAACGGATCGATGGCGGAATAGCCGTAACATCCGCATCGATCAAGCCGGGGCGGTCTCTGATAGGATCGCGCCTGTGGAAACGAAGGGGATCGCAAGAGTGAAATTCTCAGGATTGGGACTGCATCTGGGCAATCTTTCCCGCCTTTCGGATGCGCAATCGCGTTCGATCAGTCCGGAAAATTTCTCCGGCGAAAAAGGAAAAGGCGGAATGTCCGTCGACGGACCGGCCGCCAACGCAGCGCGCGGCCTCGGGCAAGGATGGAAAGTCTCGCCCTATATCCTGATCGACGCGGGCAAGACGTTTACCCTCGCCGATATCGCAGGCGAAGGTGCGATTCAGCAAATCTGGATGACGCTTGCACGCGGCAAATGGCGTCAAACGATCCTTCGCATCTACTGGGACGACCAGGAGCAACCAAGCGTCGAATGCCCGGCCGGAGATTTCTTCGCCTGCGGCTGGGAGGACTATGCGCAGATTTCCTCGCTCGCGGTGTGCGTCAATCCCGGCCGTGCCTTCAACTGCTACTGGGAAATGCCGTTTCGCAGACGCGCTCGCTTCACGCTGGAAAATCTGAGCGACGAGCAGATCTATGTCTACTACCAGATCAACTACGCGCTGACGGAGGTGCCGGAAGATTGCGCCTATTTTCACGCGCAATTCCGCCGCACCAATCCCCTGCCCTACAAGGAGGTTTACACCATTCTCGACGAGGTGAAGGGCCGCGGCCACTATGTCGGAACCTATATGGCGTGGGGCGTCAACAATGGCGGCTGGTGGGGCGAAGGCGAAATCAAATTCTTCATGGACGGCGACAAGACGTTCCCAACCATCTGCGGCACCGGTACGGAAGACTATTTCTGCGGCGCCTACAATTTCGATCCGGGAACGCTGAAGCGCGCGATGGGCCAGGACGGCGTTCCGGCCTATATCGAGTTCACTACACCCTATGCCGGACTGCCGCAGGTGATCCGGCCCGACGGCGTCTATCGCTCGCAGCAGCGCTTCGGCATGTATCGCTGGCACATCATGGATCCCGTCCGCTTCCAGACGGATCTCAAGGTGACCATTCAGGCGTTGGGCTGGCGAACGCACAAGGATCGCCAATACCTTCCGCTGCAGGACGATATCGCCTCCGTCGCCTACTGGTATCAGACGCTGCCGACGCAGAAATTTCCCGCTTTGCCCAACCGCGACTATCTCGAAGTGATCTGACGGGAGGCGCGGTCGAGATGACAGCGTCAGTTTTCTTGAATTCCGGCGCCGCCGCGCGCAGACTGACACATCAGTAGATGGAGCTCGAATTGTCTGTTGTCGACCAGGTTGCCGACGCTGCGGTTATTCGCCTGCATCCGCGCGACAATGTCGTGGTGGCAAGCAGCCGGTTGTCCCGCAACGCGCTCGCCATTGGCGAAGGCATTCGCGCTTTCGAGCCCATTCCGTCCGGCCACAAGATGGCGACGCGTCGAATTGCGAGCGGGCAATCCATTCTGAAATACGGCCAGGTCATCGGCACGGCAACCCAGGACATCGAAGCGGGTTCGCTTGTCCATTTGCACAATCTGGCCGTCACGGCGTTGCGCGCCGAAGCCGAACCGGCGCATCTGCAGTCCAGAGTATGGGTGCCACGAAGCTTCCAAGGTTATCTGCGTTCGGATGGCCGCGTCGGTGTGCGCAATTATGTGGGCATTCTCACATCGGTGAATTGCTCGGCCACGGTCGCGCGCCTGATCGCGCAGCAGGCCGAGCGCTCCGGACTGCTCGACCAATTTCCCCATGTCGACGGCGTCGTGCCCATCACCCACACGAGCGGCTGCGGCATGGCGGGAAGCGGCGAAGGATATGATCTTTTGCGGCGCACGCTGTGGGGCACCGCGGCAAATCCCAATTTCGGCGCGATCCTGCTCGTCGGCCTCGGCTGCGAAGTGATTCAGATCGGCAGATTCGCGAAGGATTTCGGGTTGGCGGGCCGCGACGAATTCCAGTCCTTCACGATTCAGGATTCGGGCGGCACGCGCAAATCCGTCGAACACGGACTCGCGCGCCTGAAGGAGTTGCTGCCGATCGCCGACGCCGCCAGACGCAGCAAACAACCGGCGTCCCAACTTGTGCTGGGATTGCAATGCGGAGGCTCGGACGCGTGGTCCGGCGTCAGTTCGAATCCCGCTTTGGGAGCAGCCACCGATCAGCTGGTGGCGTTGGGAGGAACCGCGCTTCTGTCGGAAACGCCGGAAATTTACGGCGCCGAACATTTGCTCTATGCGCGCGCCACCGAGCCTTCCGTCGCGGCCAAACTGCGCGCGCGTCTCGATTGGTGGGAGCACTACACGTCGATTCACGGCGCGGAGATGAACAACAATCCTTCTCCGGGCAATCAGGCGGGAGGGCTTAGCACGATCCTCGAGAAATCGCTGGGCGCGGTCGCCAAAGGCGGAACCTCGACGCTCACGGATGTCATCGAATATGCGGAGCAGTTGAAGACGCGCGGCCTGGTATTCATGGACAGTCCCGGTTTCGATCCCTGCTCGGCGACGGGCCAGGTGGCGTCGGGCGCGAACATCATCGCGTTCACCACGGGCCGCGGCTCGGCCTTCGGATTCAAACCGTCCCCTTCGATCAAGCTGTCGTCCAACTCCGACGTCTTCCGCCGCATGCGCGACGACATCGATTTCGATTGCGGCCCGATCGTGTCGGGCGAAATGACGGTCGCCGAAGCGGGCGAAGCGATCTTCGACACTCTGCTCAACGTAGCGTCGGGCACACGCTCGAAGAGCGAAGAGCTGGGCTATGGCGGTAGCGAATTCGTACCCTGGCTCATCGGCGCCACGATGTGACAGTCGCGCAGGATCGCCGATCCAGGACAAGCGATCGCTCGGGACAGGCCGTTCATTCAGGCTCGGAGCCCGCTGCTGGCTCTTCGAACGCGTGGACCCCGAAGTGCTGCAGCACTTTGCGGAGTTGAATCAGGACCTGCTCCGCCGCGTCGTCCGGCAGGGTGCTGCCCTTGGGTCCGAACAGACGGATCGCCCGGACATGCACTGCGATGGCTTTGTCGTCGACTTCGCCCCGGGTCCGGAACGCATATGCGAGATCGCTCAAGCGCTTCGAAGCCTCAACAAGCGACTCGAGGCCGAAGGTCCCGCCGAGCGTAATCAGCGAGTCGGTCAGACCCTGGACCTCCTTCATCTGAGCGAGTGGGTCGCTCTTTCGATCGGTGGACGCGATCTCCAGCCGTCCGATGAGCGCGTCGATGTCGTCCATCGCGGGCTCCCGCAATGCTTCCACGAGGCGCGCCGCTTCCGCGATGGCCTGGCCGCGCCACATGCCCCCGGGTCGTTTGGCCAGAGTGGCAAGGCGACTTTTTGTGAAATGAACCTGCACGGTGTCCTGCTTCCGTTTGTAAACCTGAATCAACCGGCTGAGATTTCGGTAGGCTTCATCGAGGCGCCCGTGCCTCGCGGAGACATGTCAGGCACGACGGCGTCTCCGCTCTCGGGCGGAGTATCGGTGTTTCGCCGGTTCGCTCCTTCGGAAGGTTCGAGAAACTTGAAACGCCGGTCCGGACCGACATAGCGATCGCAATCGATGAACGGCCTGGTCGGATTTGCAGCCCAGGCGATGTGGTCGTAAAGCACTTGAGGCGACAAAGGTTTCTTCACCACCATATGCGCGCCCGCATCCCGCACCGAGGTGATGTTTCGCATGAAGGAATAGCCCGTCAGAATCAGAATGGGCATGAAGCGGATCGGCGGTTTTTGCTTGCGAATCCAGCGCACAAGGTCCGCGCCTGGCATGTCGGAGAGTTCTGCCTCGCAGATGCACAGATCGTAGCAATAGTTTGTGAGAATCGCTTGCGCTTCTGCCGCCGTCCCGACGACTTTCGGCGCATCGAGGCCCAACCCGCGCAACATCTGCGTTAGAATCCTGACGCCATAGTGATCGTTATCGACGATCAGCGTGGTGACGCCGCTCAGTTTCATGCTTTCGGCTGCCATGGCCGGCTTCGCGTCACCGCAGGCTCCGATTCGAAAAGCCAGGTGTCGTCATCGTCGTCCTGGAGCCAGGTGACTTCCTTCACCGCGGCCGCGCCGACAGAATGCTTGAAACCGGTGCGGTCGAGCGAACGGATCGCCATTCGATCGACGACGATATGGATTCTTGAAGCCGTAACCACCAAAGTCCCCGCGCCGGTTGACAGGCGACATTGCCGGATTAATTCGATACCGGTTTTCGGATCGTGTTCCGGATGCAGCGATTCCGCGCCAGGCACGAAACACTCACGACATGAGCTTCGTGCGCAGTGCGCTCCTGTCATACGCGAACGGTCTCAATGCTGCGTTAAACGATGTCGTAAAATTCAATCGAAGACCAATGCGTCCTGTCGAAGTCACGACATGCGAGCCGCCGCTCTGCGCGACGCGCGCTCGCGATTGCCAGCAAAACACAAGGCTTGGTGAGAACGTTGCGATAGACAGGGGCGAGCATACGTATTGATCCTTATACGCATTTGCCCATACAGGCTGCGAGTTTAACTGTCGTGTATCCGACAAAGGTGTATTGAAGGCGCTCAGCAACGCGAAGCGCATTTTTGCGGTTTCTGGGATGTGCCTATGGAAGACTTGCCGCCGACTCGTTTCGTTCCGGCATTCGACAAATCGTCGACGACGATACCCCGTGAGTCCCAGTCGGGTTCGCCTGCGTGGGACAAGAAGCGGGCATTGAATTTGCTCGCGGATGGATATTGGTTTCGCGATCTGGCGGCGGAACTGCGGGACAGGATCATTTCGGCAGGAGAGATCCGAGAGGTGCGCCGCGCCCCGCTTTACCGGATCGGCGCGAAGGTCGACGGGCTCTACGCCACCTTGGCGGGCGACGTGCGCTTCTATGGTCGGGACGAGAAGCGCGGAAAAGCATTTATGCGCGCGCTGGGACCGACGTCCTGGTTCGGCGCAGTTCATCTGATGGACGGAAAAACAAGGCGGACGTTCGAAGTCTGGTGCGCCGGTCCGTCAACGCTGTTTTTCCTGAGCAGCAATGCCTATCGCACGCTGATCGAACAATCTCCCGACGCCTACCGGGCCTTCGTGCGGCTGATGTGCCTTCACACCGCACATGTGACGCGCATGATGCTGGACGCGCGCGCCGAAGCGCCCGCGAGAGCCGCCCGCGCGCTCATCCATCTGGCGCACGCGCACGGACGGCCGGTCGAACGGGGCATCGAAATCGGAATCCGCCTCTCGCAGGACGATCTTGCTTCGCTTGTCGGGGTGTCGCGGCAATATCTCAACGAACTGATTCAGCTCTGGGCCCGCGACGGTCTCATAGAGTGGAAGGCGAAGGGGCATCACATTGTCGATCTTAATCGGCTCACCGGACTGGCGCCGGTCGACGAAAGAGACGCAATCGAAATGCCAAGCGTCCTGAAGAACGTGGTGCGCCGGACCTAGAGGCTTCGACCCAACCGATAGATTTGAATTCGGAATTTACGCAGGCGCCGGATTTGCCAGCGCCGCTTCAAGCGCGCCGAGCCACGGACGGAATTGCCGGGCCCGGCCGATGCTTTTCGTATAGATGGGTTCGCGCACCTGATTGAGGCTGGCGGAGGACACGCGCCGCCTGTTCTCGTGAAAGCGCAGGCATCCTGCATCCCAGGGCAGCCCGCAGAAATCGAGAATCCTGCGAACCTCGCCTTCGGTGTCGCGCACCAGCATCTCGTAATCGATTTCGAGGAAGGAGTCCCGCGGCAGCACGCGACGCCAATGCGCCATGAGGCCCCGATAGAGGACATAATACCGGCCGAGCTCTGCCATGTCGTACGCATATTCATGACCCGTCGTGAACAGCAGCGAATAGATCGAGAGACAGGTGTCGAGAGGGTCGCGGCGGCAATGGATCATGCGCGCACCCGGCAGGAGGCGCGGGATCAGCCCGGCATAGCGGAAATTGGAGGGCATCTTGTCGACGATCCAAGGCGCTTGGGAACCGCCGGCCGTCACGCGAGCAAGATAATCGCGGCCGGAGTCCGCGAGCTCGTCGGCGGACAAACGCGACCATTGCGCGTGAAAGGCTTCCGCAATGTTGTGCAGATGCGGCGGCTCGCCGGCGCCATGGACGAGACCATGCGAAGCGAGAATATGTTCGATCAACGTCGTGCCCGAGCGTGGCATGCCGAACACGAAGATCGGACGCCTGGTTGCATTTGTAGAAATTGCGCCATGCGTCGATTCTTCGGCCGTGAATGCCCCGGCAATCTCGGCAAATTTGCGCGCGTCGGCGTCGGGATTGTATTTCAGGCTCGAACGCTTCAGCCGGTTGGCGGCATCGAGCCAGACGAAGCCGTGCACGCCGTCGCCCATGTCGAGATAGGCTTTGCCGAGCGCGAAAGACAGCGGCACGCGGTCCCGGAACGGCCGTTCGGGATCTCCGGCAATGCGCTCCATGGCGGCGAGATCGGGGCTGCCAGGCGCGTAACGGATCAAATTGGCGCGCGCATACAACGCAGCACCGTTGTCCGGCTCGAGCGCGAGCGCAGAACCGAGTGTGGCCAGTGCGTCGTCCTTGCGACCCATTTCCGCCAGCAGTTGCGCGCGATCGACCGCGGTTGTTACGCGCGACAATCCGGCGGCTTCGGCGGAGTCGAACGCTTCCAGCGCGGCGACCGCGCGGTTGAGCCCCTGCAGGGCCAGCGCCTTCAAATGCAACGCATCGGCGTCGTTATCGATTTGGGCAAGAACGCGATAGCAATCGTCAAGTGCCGCATCGAAGCGTTCGAGGCGGCAGAGAATCCGGGCCCTGAGCGTCCGGAATTTCGTGTCTTCTGGTGCTGCGGCCAGCACAAGATCGATATGCTTCAGGGCTTCGGCATCTTTACCTGTATCCCAGGCAAGGGTGGCCGCGAGAAGATGCGCCTTTGCCCAGTTCGGGTTGCGCGCAAGCAAACGCTCCACGATCTCCATGGCTTCGGAATAATATCCACCCATCCCCCGCAAGGTCGCGAAGTTCAGACGAATTTCCGAATCCTCCGGCACCAGGCGCAATGCCTGCCGGTAGGAGGCTTCGGCCGCGTCGAGCCTGCCCTGGCGCTGCTGGACGACCGCAAGATTGTTGAGCACCTGCGGCGAATGGGGCTCGATCCGAATGGCCGCCGCATAACACTCGCTGCTTTCGGCAAGTTCGCCGCGATCGGACAGGACGGTGCCCAGAATGTCCCAGGCTTTGGCGCAGTCGGGGTTGCATGCGAGCGCACGCCGGGCTGCCGCTTCCGCCGCCTCGAGTTTTCCGCAGCGGCGGAGAATCTCGGCATGGGTGCAATAATGGAGTTCGAGCGTTTCCGGATTGGCGGAAGCCCGCTCGATCAGCTGCAACGCGACCTCATTGTCGCCGCGTTGAAACGCCGTGACGGCCTTCGCATGCAAAGCAGAGGCGGTTTCAAGATCCGGCGGGGCGACCGCGCTTCCGCCGCTATTGAGAAGAAGCTTCCGGCGCAGCGTCGAATGGACGGAATTCATGCGCCTACGTGCCTCCCACGTGCACTCGCGCTCGGCGCCAATGTGCAGCCGTTTGGTTAAAATTTCGTATCCTGGTTAGCGAAACGAAAACGCATCGGGTCCGATTTCAGGCGTGCATTAACAACGACCGTCCGCCGAACGGACATTTCCGCCCGCAAATGACAGCCCGCGCTACGCGCCGTTAGCCGCTCCTTAAGCAGCTTTGTTTACGTTGCTCCGACTTGCCCAAGGATCGCGCGAGCGCGACGGCGGCGCGAACGATCCACGCCTTCTACAGGGAGTCGGCGGATGACGTTTCAGTCACAGACGATCGCGGTGGGCGAGCGAGCGCCTTTCATCGCAGGCGCAGGCGCCAACAACGCATTCTTTTCCCTCGATGGACAGGCCGGCAGGCCTGCGGTTCTTCTGCTTCTCGGCAAGCGCACCTTGGATCAGACTCTGCCCCTGCTTCAGGCATTCGAAGCGGCGAAACCGTCATTCGCCGCGCGCCACGCGGACGTCATCCCGCTCGCCAGCATCGCCAATGCCGGCCTCACCAATTACGCGATGAGTTATACCGGTTGCCTTCCCATCTTCTTTTGCGCCACCGACGACATCTTCCGCCTCGTGCCGGACGAGCGCTTTGTGGCGCTGGTCGTCGATCGGGCGAGCCGGCTGACGGCCATCGTCGAGTCCGACAATTGGGCGAACGTCGTCGACTGCGCGCTGCATGAAGTTTCGCTGTTCCCGCACGAAGCCGGCCGCGTCGCATATATGGCGGCGCCTGTTCTCATCGTGCCCAATCTGATCGGCCGCGGATTTTGCCGAGAATTGATCGAGCGTTTCGAGGCCGGTCCCCATGTCGAAGGCGTGATGGCGTCGTTGAACGGCCAGGGCGACGGCTACGCCAAGCTCGACGCCTCGAAAAAA
>JBEKDC010000055.1:0-14724 GCA_050014535.1 Rhizomicrobium sp. | reverse complement strand
GTTACGTCGCGACGATCGTTTCCGGCGAGATCGTCTATCGCAACGGCGAAGCGATGGAGGCATTGCCGGGCAAACTCGTCCGCGGCCCGCAAAAGGCGCCGGCGGTCAACTAGTCCACCGCGCGCAAGCGATAGTGACTGACACCCCAGGGTCGTCCCTCGTCGTAGCCGAACAGTTCGGCGGTGGCGAGGAAGAACATGCGCCAGCGGCGGCGCCACAGGCCTGCGTCGCGGCCATAAGCTTTGCGTAGGACGCCGCCGATCTGTCTCGCATTCGCATCGTAATTCGCGAGCCAGTCGAGTGCTGTGCGCCGGTAATGCACGCCGCTCCAGCGCCATTCCTGCTCGACCTGAAACAGATCCGGGAAATGCTGGATCAAGCCGTGACTCGGCATGATGCCGCCGGTGAAGAAGTGTTGCGCGATCCAGTCGCTTTCGTCGCCGCGATCGAAACGATAGGGTGCGCGGTCGTGGCTGAACACGTGAATGAAGAGGCGCCCCTCCGGTTTGAGCCAACTCCGCACGCGTTCGAGCAATTCTTGCCAGTTGGCCATGTGCTCGAACATCTCGATGGACACAATTCGGTCGAAACGCCGGTCGATCGCGAAATCGTTCATGTCGGCGGTGATGACCGTGAGGTTGCGCAGCTGGCGCAACATCGCTTGATGCTCGATATGCTCCCGTTGCGGCCGCGAATTCGATACGGCGGTAATGCGCGCGTTCGGGAAACGCTCCGCCGTCCACAACGACAGTGAACCCCAACCACAGCCGAGTTCGAGAATCTCCTGGCCGTCCTGCAGGTCGGCGTGGACCGCGGTCTCTTCCAGTGCGCATTCCTCGGCTTGCGCTAGGGTTTCATCGCCGCGCGTGTACAGGCAGCAGGAATATTTGCGTCGCGGGCCCAACGCGAGCGCGAAGAATTCCGGCGGCAATTCGTAGTGCTGCGCATTCGCATCGGCCGGATGTTCGGCTATCGGATGGGCGGCCATGTCGGCGGCGAAGGCGCCATCGGTTGCGCCAGCCGCCGAAAGCTGCCGCTGCGTCTCCGACAATTTCCTCCGGATGCCGGCGATGACCAGCGCATCCGGGACTGGAAACCGTTCGGCCAACAGGCCACCGGCGGTCAAAAAATCCATGTCGCCTCTCCTCTCGGACGGGAGGTTTACGGAAGCCGACCCCCAAAGGATCAGTTTCAGGTGATCCAAAAGGCGGCTTATGCCCTAGAAGCAACGGGGCCGGGCGAGAGAGGTGAGTGATGCCTTCGCGCCGTCACGTCCTGTTGGGTGCTGGTGCTGCGCTTTGCGCCGGTCCCGCGCTCGCCGCATTGCCCGTGCCGGTGACGGACATGCTTGCGTTCCGCATCATGCGGGACGGCTCGCGCATCGGCACGCATGCGCTTTCGTTCCAGAAGAACGGGAATGCGATGAACGTTCGGGTCGATGTGGAGATCGCGGTATATTTCGGTCCGATCCGGCTGTTCCATTACACTCACAAGAATCTCGAGTGCTGGCGCGGCGGACAATTGCAGAGCATGGACGCCGCAACCGATTATGACGGCACACCGGCCTTCGCCACGCTTCGCCGCCAAAGCGGGCAATTGTTCGCCGAAGGATCGAAGGTCGCGCGGTATGCGGCGCCGGCAAATGTTCTTCCCGCCACGCACTGGAACAAGGCCGAGCTTTCCGTCCCCATGGTCAATCCGGAAAACGGCGTGTTGCTGCGCCCAACAATCTTGAACTTGGGCATGGACGATGTCGCGCTGGCGTCCGGCGCAAAAGTTCCGGCGCAGCACTACGCCTGGCGCAGCGCGGACACGCTCGATCTCTGGTACGGCTCGGACGGCGCGTGGACGGCTCTGACCGCCGTCACGAAAGACGGAACGCGGCTCGTCTACGAGCGCCTCTGAGGACGCCGAAAAAAGGCGTTGCGAGCGAACCCCGTCGTTGTCCGTCGCGTGTTTCTCGAAGATGTCCTTGATCCGGGACGCGGCCCGCGCGTACGCTGAACGACGCGATGCATGAGGATCCGATGACCGCTCACTATGAAATTTTCGGTATCGTGTCGTCCGGCTTCGAAACTGCGCGCGATGCCTTCGCGGAGAGTTTTGCGCGCGAAGGCGATTACCAGGAGACCGGCGCGGGATTTGCCGCGTTTCATCGCGGCCGCTGCGTGGTCGATCTGTGGGGCGGGTTTGCCGATTCCGCGCGGACCCGAGAATGGACCCGCAACACGCTGTGCAATGTATGGTCGAGCACAAAGGGTATCTCCGCAACCGCTGCTGCGATCCTCGTCGATCGCGGTGTGTTCGCCTACGAGGACAAGGTCGCGTCGCTGTGGCCGGAGTTCGCAGCGAACGGCAAGGAAAACATCACCATCGCGCAGATGCTCTCGCATCAGGCGGGTCTGCCGGGTTTCGTCGAGTCCACCGCTGTCGAGGATCAGTTCGACTGGTTCGGCTGCTGCGCGAAGCTCTCGCGTCAAAGGCCCGCGTGGGAACCGGGCAAGGCAACCTCCTATCACGCGATGACGTATGGATGGCTGGTGGGCGAAATCGTGCGGCGCGCAACCGGCAAGTCCATCGGTCGCGTCATTCTTGAGGAAATCGCCACGCCGCTCGATGCCGATCTGTTCGTAGGGCTTCCGGAAAGCATCGACGCGCGCGCGGCCGAGATGCTCGCGCCCAAGCGCATCGTGGATACATCGAGCCTGCCGCTCCCGGAAGCGGCGCGCATGGCGCTCGTCAATCCGCAGCAGGATCCGCTGGCTCCCAACATGCGCGCCTGGCGCGCAGCGGAAATTCCTGCTGCGAACGGGCAGGCCAGCGCGATGGGGCTGGCGAGGATGTATGCAGCGCTCGCCGATGGCGGCACGCTCGACGGCGCGAAACTTCTTTCGCGCGAAGGCGTCGCACGCATGACGCAGCCCGCCACCACCGCCGGGCGACAGGACATGTTCCTGGGCTTTTTCGATTCCTGGGGCATGGGCGTGGCGCTCAACACGCCGGGAATCTACGGCCCCAACCGGCGCGCCTTCGGTCACAGCGGCTGGGGCGGATCGTTCGGCTGCGCCGATCCCGACGCCGGCGTTGCCATCGGCTATGTCTGCAATCAGATGGGACCGGAACTGGTAGGCGATCCGCGAACCGCCGGATTGTGTAAAGCTGTAATCGATTGCGCTGCGCGAGCCTGAAGCCGCGAAGCTTCAACTCAATGGAATCGGTCCGCGGAACTGTCGCAGCAAGGCACCGAACCAGCCGCCGTCATAGCTATTCGCGGATTGCGAAAATGCGCCCGGCAGGTCGCGCCAGTGGAGTTGCGGATTGTGATGATGCACGTCATGGAAATTCTGGTTGAGCACCAGCCATGACGCCCAGCGCGCAATGCGCGTGTTGCGGGCATTGAGCCCCGAATCGAGCGGCATTCCGTAATGCGGCGCGTTGTCGAGCAGAGAGAGCATGAACCAGCGTGCGACGATGGAAGCGACAAACGCCGGCCACCAAGGACCCCACAACCAGAGCGCCAGCGCGTCGAACGCAACGATGGCCACCAGATCGAACTGAACTGCGCGCCGCCGGAGCGGATTCGTGAACGCGCGATATGCCGCCATGCGCAGCGGCGCGGTCTCGGGATTGCGATCGAGGTTTTCGAGCACCCATTTCATCGCCCTATTGGGAATCATCACCAGGAACGGAACGATCGCATAGGCGACCGCATTGCCGATCACGAGCTTGAAATAATAGGCGACCGCTGCGATCGCGCGCGACTGACCCGGTGCCAGCGATTCCGGACGGTCGAAATCGTGCCGGTTGAAACCGTGATGCGCGAGATGGCCGAACCGCATGGTCTCCCATGGCAGCCCCAGTGCGATGCCGAGTGCGCGGCCGGCGCGGCGGTTCCAGCTTTCGCGGGCAAGCAGATTGCCGTGCATGCTCTCATGCATGAGGCCGTAATGCAGGGGCTCGGTGAGCGCCGCAACGATCGCCAATGCCACGGCGCCGGTCCAGCTCGGGTGGAACAGCACCGGAAACAGCCCGAATTGCAGCGCCGAAATCAACGCCACGCAGCCCAAGAGGCAGATGTCGACCCAGGTTTTCCGCAATTTCCACACCCCCGCTCGGCTTGCCTGAAATAATATGTCGGCAGTCAGGCGAAACGCAATGTGCGGGATGTCCCGCGGTTTTCTGCGCGGCCGAAGGTCCGGCAGCGGACGGACCTCGGGTTTAGAGCGACGAATTCTCCTGAACCGGCTTTGAAGTTGCCGGCCATGCGGCGTCGGCCGCCACCCCCAGAAAACCGCAAGTGATGAAAATGTCGCCGATGTTGCAGACGAACAGAGGAATTGCGCCGAGATGCACGGAGAGGAAATCGAACACCGCGTTGTAGAGAACGCGGTCGATCAGGTTTCCGGTCGCGCCTCCGACGATGAGGCCGAGCGCTCCCGCCAGCACGAGTCGTTCCGTTCGGAGCGCAAATACGAGCACGGCCACGGTCAGGCACAGAATCAAAATCGAAAGCGCGAAACTGCCCCAGGCATTCGATTGCCAGAAGAAGCTGAAGGAAATTCCGCGGTTCCACAGGTAGCGAATGTCGAGGACACCGGGGATGATTGTGGCGCCGTCCATCCGGTCCACGATGAATACCCGCGAAATCGCGAGATCGAGCAGAAGCGCCGCCGCGATAGCCGAAAGAGCCACAAGCCTGGGAGAAAGTGAATCCATTGCGCGCTTCGGCATAGGGGCTGTCTCGCTGTTCTCCGGTTTCTCACCTACGAGGCGGACGCCCTCACGCGCCTTTGATGAGTCGCGTAGCGCGATTGTGCCATAATTCCGGCCGGCATAGGGGGATGGGACGATGATCTTTCGTTGCGCGCTCGTCGCGGCGGCGTTCTCCGCTATCGGCACCGCCGCCATTGCCGCCGGATCGAGTGTGCCAACCGTCTGGGCAGCCGATCTTCCGATGCAGAGTTGCGACGGCGTTCCATGCATCGATGTGCAATTCGCGCAGGGACCGGTGGGACTTGCCGTGATCGATACGGGCGACGTTGCCTCGCTGGTCGACGTGACCGACGAAAACGGCGCCGGCTTCGACGGCAAGACCAAGGCCGGCACTTACGATCTTGCCCATCCCGACGTGACGGCCGGCACGACCGTGCTCAAATCCGTGCCGACCATCGGATTCGCCATGAAAGACGACATCGCCAAAGGCGAGATGCCGCATTCGCGATTCCTGCTCGCCTATCCGGCGTTCAAGAATCGCATATTGCAGCTCGATTTCGTCCACCGGAGGGTTCGGATATCGGACGTTCTGACGGCGCCTGCGGCCTGCGACGGCGCCTGCGCCACTCTGAGCTTCCCGACCTTCGGCAAGGCCGGCCCGCCGATTGTCGTTTCCGATGGATTTGCCGTGAACGGCAAACCGATCACGGTGCAGATCGATTCCGTCTACACCGGAAACCTGCTGATCTATTCGGCCTCCATCGCAAAGCTGGGATTGTCGAGCGTGGCGGACACCACAACCGTCGAAGAATTTCCGTTCACGGATGGCGGCGTGAAGATGCGCAAAGGTCCCGTGCGCTGGATCGCCTTCGCCGGCCAAACGCTCGCGCGCAACGCCCCGCTCTATTTCCCCACACCAGGCGTCCACGAACCGGACCGCCTGTTCGACGGCACCGTCGGCCTGGCGCTCCTCCAGACCAAAATCGTGACACTCGATTTCCACGACAAGACGATTTTGATTGAGGACGGCTGACCTCGAGAGCGCAAAATAAGGGTCGGAAGTAGCTAAAAACAGCCTTTTTCTGTCGATTAGTAAGCCCGGCGCGCGTGGAACGTCTTGACCCGCAATTAGTTTCATATGAAACTATCTCGCAATCCCCGCGCGACTCAAAGAGGCCTGGCATGGCGAATATCTGGGACAATCCGATGGGTACCGACGGGTTCGAATTCGTCGAATACACGGCCCCCGATGTGGGCCGGCTGCATGCCTATTTCGAGCACATGGGCTTTCGCGCCGTCGCACGGCATCGCTCCAAGGACGTCACGTTGTTCCGCCAGGGCGAAGTGAACTTCATCGTCAATGCGGAACCCGACAGCCATGGCAGCCGCTTCGCCAAGGCGCACGGCCCCTCGGCCTGCGCAATGGCCTTCCGCGTCCATGACGCGCCGGCCGCCTACAAGAAGCTGATCGCGCTAGGCGCGAAGCCGTTCGCCAATCAAGTCGGCCCGATGGAGCTCAACATTCCCGCTATCGAAGGCATCGGCGGCAGCGTGATCTATCTCGTCGACCGCTACGGCGACCGTTCGATCTACGACGTCGATTTCCTGCCGACCGATTCGTCAAAGGGGTATGTCCATGAAGGCGCTGGGCTCACCTATATCGACCATGTCACGCACAACGTGTTTCGCGGCAACATGGATCAATGGGCGGGCTTCTACGAAAAGCTCTTCAATTTTCGTGAGATCCGCTATTTCGATATCGAGGGCAAGCTCACAGGTCTCAAATCGCGCGCGATGACGAGTCCGGACGGCAAGATCCGCATTCCGATCAACGAATCCTCCGACGACAAATCGCAGATCGCGGAATATCTCGATCTCTATCGTGGCGAAGGCATCCAGCACATCGCGCTGGGCACCAACGACATCTACAATTCTGTCGAAACGCTCGCCAAAAGCGGCGTCGCGTTCCAGGACACGCCCAATACCTATTACGAGCGCCTCGACAATCGCATCAAGGGCCATGGCGAAGATGTCGACCGGCTGAAGCGCGATCGCATCCTAATGGACGGCGCGCCGACGGAAGACCAGGGGCTGCTGCTGCAGATATTCACGCAGAATGCCATCGGCCCGATTTTCTTCGAAGTGATCCAGCGCAAGGGCAACGAGGGATTCGGCGAAGGCAATTTCAAGGCCCTGTTCGAATCGATCGAAGCCGATCAGGTGAAGCGCGGAGTGCTGCAGGCATGAGCGCGAAAAACTGGATCGAATTCCCCCGCATCGAAGGCGAAACTTCGCGGCAGGCCCATGCCGACCTGCCTGCCGGCACGTTCGAACGCGAAATCGGCCGCGACGGATTCTTCGGGCCGGCAGCCCATATCTATCATCGCCATCCGCCGACAGGCTGGACGTCCTTCGAGGGTCCGTTGCGCCCGCGCGCCTTCGATGCGCTGGCCGCTGCCGACCGGGCGAGCGAGCCGTTTCTGGCAGCGGAACTGCTTTCGAATGCAAATTGCCGGATCGGAATCTGGGCCTGCCACACCGCAATGCCGCACCTCGCGCGCAACTCCGACGGCGACGAGCTGCTGTTCATCCATGAAGGCGCGGGCGATCTGTTCTGCGATTTCGGCCATCTTCCCTATCGCGACGGCGATTACATCCTCTTGCCGCGCGGCACGATGTGGCGGCTGGCGCCGAAAGCGCGAACCGTCGCGCTCACGATCGAAGCGACCAATGGCTCCTACAAGCTGCCCGAGCGCGGCATCCTGGGACCGCATGCGTTCTTCGATCCGGCTGCTCTCGACACGCCGAAACTCGACGACCAGTTCCGCGACCAGGCCGACGAGCGTGAATGGAAAGTGCAGATCAAGCGGCGAGGGGCTATCACCACCGTCACCTATCCTTTCAATCCGCTCGATGCCGTGGGCTGGAAGGGCAATCTGTCGGTCGTCAAGCTCAACTGGCGCGACATCCGCCCCGTGATGAGCCACCGCTATCACATTCCGCCTTCGGTGCATTCGACCTTCGTGGCGGATCGTTTCGTGGTCTGCACTTTCGTGCCGCGCCCGATCGAAAGCGATCCCGGCGCGCTCAAGGTGCCGTTCTTCCATTCGAACGACGATTACGACGAAGTGATCTTCTATCACCAGGGCGAGTTCTTCAGCCGAGATAATATTCGTCCCGGCATGGTGACGTTCCATCCCAACGGCTTCACGCACGGCCCTCATCCCAAGGCGTTCGCCGCCGGCGCCAAGGCCGCCAAAACGATGACCGACGAAGTGGCCGTGATGGTCGACGCGCGCGATCCGCTCGACTTGAGCAAGGCCGCAGAGGCCACCGAAGATCGCGGTTACGCCGACAGCTGGAAGCACAAATGAAGCTTGCCTCCCTCCGCCATGGCCGCGACGGCCAGCTTGTCGTGGTGAGCCGCGACCTCTCCCATTGCGTGGCCGTGCCGCATATCGCGCCCACCCTTCAGCGCGCGATGGACGAATGGGCGCATCTGGCGCCGCGCCTCATGCGCGTCTACGACCTCTTGAACGAGAACGACGCGGACGGCGCGAAACCATTCGATCCGCGTGGTTGCGCGTCGCCTTTGCCGCGCGCCTATCAATGGGCGGACGGCTCGGCCTATGTCACCCATGTCGAACTGGTGCGCAAGGCGCGCGGCGCGGAAATGCCGCCGTCGTTCTGGACCGATCCTCTGATGTATCAGGGCGGCTCGGATTCGTTCATCGGCCCCTGCGATCCGATATCGGCGGGCGATGAAGCGTGGGGAATCGATTTCGAAGCCGAAGTTGCTGTCGTCACCGATGATGTGCCGGCCGGCGTGAACGCTGCCGCGGCCGAGCACCACATCAAACTCCTGATGCTTGTCAACGATGTGAGCCTGCGCAATCTGATTCCGTCGGAGCTTGCGAAGAATTTCGGTTTCTTCCAGTCGAAGCCGGCGTCCGCATTTTCTCCCGTGGCCGTGACTCCCGACGAATTGGGCGAAGCGTGGTCGGGCGGCAAGGTGCATTTGCCGCTCACGGTCGATTTCAACGGTGCGCGCTTCGGCTCGCCCAATGCGGGCGAGGACATGACGTTTTCATTCCCGCAATTGATCGCCCACGCGGCCAAGACGCGCGCGCTGGGTGCAGGCACGATCGTGGGTTCCGGCACGGTGTCCAACAAGGATCGTTCCCACGGCTCCTGCTGCATCGCCGAACGCCGCACGTTGGAGCAACTTGAGCATGGGGGGCCGCGCGCGCCTTTCATGAAATTCGGCGATCGCGTGCGCATCGAAATGTTCGATTCGGAAGGACGCTCCATCTTCGGAGCAATCGATCAGAATGTCGTCCGTCATGAAATCTGATTTCGTCGTCTACGGCTATTTCCGCTCCTCGGCGGCGTTTCGTGTGCGCATCGCGCTCAATCTGAAGGGGATCGAGCCAGAGTGGCGATTCATTCATCTGCTGAAAGACGGCGGCCGGCAGCACGCGTCGGATTACAAGGCCGTCAATCCGCAAGAGCTCATTCCGACCCTGGTTCATGACGGGCACACGATCGGCCAGTCGCTCGCGATCGTCGAATATCTGGACGAGGTGAAGCCGGAGCCTCCTGTGCTTCCCCGCGATCCTGGCGGCCGCGCGCGCGTGCGCCAGTTGGCTGACATGGTCGCGTGCGATATCCATCCGGTGAACAATCTGCGGGTGCTGCTGCATCTACGCGATGACTTCGGCGCATCTGAAGAGAAGCGCGCCGCCTGGCAGCGGCACTGGATTTCGCTGGGTTTCGCCGCAATCGAGACCTTGCTCGCGGGCTCGCGGCAGACGGGGCGCTATTGCCATGGCGATACGCCCACGCTGGCCGACATCTGCCTCATTCCGCAAATCGCCAATGCCCGGCGCGTCAATCTCGATCTGTCGCCTTATCCCACGATCCTGCGCATCGAGCACACCGCACTTGCGCATCCCGCCTTTGCGGCGGCGCTTCCGGCGGCGCAACCCGATGCGGAATAACACGGCTACTACGCCGTCGCGGGGGCTCGATCTCGATCGTTTTCTGCCCTACCGGCTTTCGGTGCTGTCGAACCGCGTGTCGAGCGCCATCGCGCGCCAATATTCCGCGCGCTTCGACCTCAACATTCCCGAATGGCGCACCATGGCGGTGCTGGGAGGCACGCCGGGTCTCTCGGCGCGCGAAGTGGCTGCGCGCACGGCTATGGATAAAGTGCAGGTGAGCCGCGCGGTCGCGAGCCTCATGCGCAAGAAGCGCGTGCAGCGCGAAGCCGACGAGAACGACGCACGCATCACCCGCCTGTCGCTCACGCCGAAGGGCCGCGCGATCTACGACCAGGTCGCGCCGCTGGCGCTGCATCTGGAAGAATTGTTCCTCAGCGCGCTGTCGCCCGCCGAAAGGGCGACGCTCGATCAGCTGATGGCCAAGCTCGCGCGGCAGTCGAGTTTGCTGGGTGGGGGATAGGCGCTTCTTAGCCGTCGACAATCAATATCGCCAATGCTTTGGGTCCGTGCGCACCGAGTTCCAAGGTCTGTTCGATGTCTCCGGTGCGGGACGGCCCTGTCACGAGGTTGACCGTGCGGGGGAATTCGCCGCGCGCCTTTACTTTTGCGATCACCTCCTCCAGATGCGGCAGAATCGAATCCGCGCGCAGCACGGCGATCTCCAGACCCGCGCGAAAATGCCAGGATGCAGGTGCGTCGATCGCAGAGGTGTAAGCGAGCGTGCCCGTTTCGGCGATGGCGAAAGGCGCGATGGCCAGCGCTGCATCGTCGGGGCCGGGTGGCGCAGCCTCGCGGGTCAAGCCGGGAGCAGATTGCCACGGCAGCTGGTCCCCCGGCGATCCCGGCGGCAGATGAATGACCGCCTGCATGTTGCGGCCGCGCAGGATGTCGGCCACGGCCGCAGGCACATCGTCCATGCTCGACAGCCGGCGCACGTCTGCGGCCTGCGACGCTGCGCGCTTCGCAAATTGCGCGATTAGATCGCCGTCGATCGAAGCGGGATGGTAGGACGCCGGCCGCGTTTCATTGCGTACGCGGCGCAGGCGGATGGCAGACAGGATCTCGTCGCGACTGCTCATTTTCGCGTCTGCCACAATTCGTGAAACGTCTTGCCCTTCGGCGCAGGGAAATCGCGCACCGCGAACCAGCCGCGCATCAGCGGCATGGCATGCACCGCACCGCGCTTGCCGGCCACGAGTTTGAGGAAACGCGACAGCGCGCTTGCGCCGAAACGATAGAGACGCGGACGCTTCGCCGCGAAGGCCCACAACGACAATCCTGCCACCATCGCTTTCGGCGCAAGTCCGCTGGCATATTCGCGCGCCCGCCAGTGGCGCATGATCTGGGGCAGGGGGATTTTCACCGGGCAGACTTCCGCGCAGCGTCCGCAGAAGGTCGACGCGTTGGGATGATGATGCGCGGCGGCGAGCCCCAGCAGATTGGGATTGAGCGCGGCGCCGATGGGCCCGGGATAGATCGCGCCATAGGCGTGACCGCCGACCGCGCTGTAGATCGGGCAATGATTGAGACAGGCGCTGCAGCGAATGCAGCGAAGCACGTCTTCCGCCTCGGTGCCGATCAGGCGCGTGCGGCCGTTGTCCACCAGCACGACATGGAAATTCTCCGGTCCGTCGGTTTCGCCCGGGCCCCGAGGTCCCGCCATCACACTCACATAGCTCGAGATCGCCTGTCCCGTCGCCGAGCGCGTGAGCAGGCGCAGCAGCACCGACGCATCATTGAGATCGGGGACGATCTTTTCGATTCCCGTGAGAACGATATGCGTGCGCGGCAAGAGTCGCGTCAGATCGCCATTGCCCTCATTGGTGACGAGCATGGCCGCACCTTCCTCCGCCATGAGGAAATTGGCGCCAGTAATGCCTGCGTCCGCCGCTTCGAACGATTGGCGCAGCATACGGCGCGCCTCGGAGACGAGCGCGTTGCGTTCGGTCAGCGGACGCTTGGGATCGAGCGTGGTGTGCGCGGCCTGAAATGTCTCGGCCACCTGCTCTTTGCTCAGATGGAAGGCCGGCGCGATGATGTGGCTGGGCGCCTCGTGACGCAGCTGGATGATGTATTCGCCGAGATCGGTCTCGACCGGCGAGACGCCGTTCGCTTCGAGGAATGGATTGAGCTCGATCTCCTCGCTCACCATGGATTTGCCCTTGGTGACGGTCTTCGCACCCGTCTCGCGCAGGATCGCGAGAATGATCTCGCGCGCTTCTTTCGAGTCGCGCGCCCAATGGACGTGGCCGCCGCGTTCAGTGACGCGCGCCTCGAAGGTCTCCAGCAAAGTGTCGAGACGCGACAACGAATAATCGCGAATGGCGCGGCCCTGTTCGCGCAACGCTTCGAAATCGCCGAAATTCTTCGCAGCGATCGAGCGTCCCAACTGGAAATGAGTTTTGAGCCGGCCGAGCGCGACCTTGAGATTGGGATCCGCCAGCGCCTCGTGCGACGCAGCCGTGAAATTGCGCGGGTCCTGCGTCATCGCTCGGGCTCCCCCAGCGCGGGCTCCCCGCCCATGCCCGCGAGCACTTCCGCCACATGGCGCACCCGCAATGTCTTGCCCTGGCGCTCCATCCGACCTGCGAGATGCAGCAGGCAGCCCAGATCGCCGCCGACCAGGGTCTCGGCTCCAGTCTTTTGCGCGTCCGCGATCTTGTCGTCGGCCATGCGCTCCGAGATTTCGGGATATTTGACGGAGAAAAGTCCGCCGAAGCCGCAGCACACCGCGCCGTCGTCTAATTCGGCCAGCTCGAATCCTTCGACGGTTGCGAGCAGCTGGCGCGGTTCGGCCTTCACATGCATTTCGCGCAGGTTCGAGCAGGAGTCGTGGTAGCAGGCGCGCGTTGCGCAACGGGCTTTCACGCCCGCTACGCCCGCGATTCTTACCAGAAACGATGTGAGCTCATGCGTCTTCGCGGCGAGAGCGCGCGCGCGCGGCGCATAGATCGCGTCCTGCGCCAGCACATCGGGATATTTTTTCAGCATGCCGGCGCAGGAGCCGGACGGCGCGACGACATAGTCGAACGGCTCGAACGCATCGATCACCCGGCGCGCGATGGCGGCCGCATCCTTGTCGGCACCCGCATTCCAGGCCGGCTGGCCACAGCAGGTTTGCGCGTCGGGCACAGAGACCGCGCAGCCCGCGTCTTCGAGCAGTTTCACGGCAGCGAAGCCGACCTGCGGACGGACCAAGTCGACAAGACAGGTGACGAACAGGCCGACGCGCGTACCGGGCTTCATGCCGTGCCGCTGCGGCGCGGACCGGACGCGCTTTTCGGCGCACTGCGCGGACGTTTGATGCGGGATTTGGGCGGATTGGGAACGCCTTCTCCCAGCGCGTAGGTCATGTCGCGCAATTGCGCCATGAAACCCTGCCGATCCGCCATCGACGGCAGTTTGTCGTAAGGCACGACCGTGCCTACCCGCATTTGAACCTCGCTGCCGATCCGGTCATGCACTTCCTTGAAGATCAGCGAAAGTCGCAGGGTCATGCTGACATGGCTTGCGATCTGGAACAGAAGGCTGTTCTGCCCGGCGAAGAAGACGGGCGCCACGGGCGCTTTCGCTTGCGTGATGAGCCGCGCGGTGAACGTCTTCCACTCGGTGTCGACGGCCCGCTTGTTCCAGACTTTCGGTGTCGTCGAGACTCCGCCCGCCGGAAAGATCACAAGGCAACCGCCGCCGATCAGATGCGCCTTGGCTTCTGCGCGCGACTTGATGTTGGTCTTGAGCGCGTCCTCGGTCTCCGCGAAATCGATGGGCAACAGATAGGGACGAATTTCCTCCGCGCGGTAGAGCACGGAGTTCGTCAGCACGCGAAAATCCTGCCGCACCTTCGAGACGACATGACAGATGATCACACCGTCCAGCACGCCGAACGGATGATTGCACACGACCACGAGCGGGCCTGTTTTCGGCCAAGTGCAGAGTCGATCTTCGTTGTAGACGAGCTTGAGTTCGAGCTTGCGGATTGCCGCATCCCAGAAACTTTCACCCGGCACGGGATGGGTGTGGTGCTCGTCATAGAGATATTTCAGATAGGGCTGTCCCGACATGCGTTCTATCAGCCGGATGACGAAACGCTTGAGGCGCGGATCGTCGGCGGTCGCGTAGGAGAAGGTGTCGATGTCGTCGCTGTCGTCAGCCATGATTCGGATAGAGTGGCAGGTTCGCGCGTGAAGACTAGGCCGCCTTCCTTAAACCCGCGTCAAGCGGTCGTTTCTCCCAGAAAAAAGCTGCCTTTGCCGAGCGCGGCCCGCGTCGCGAGGTAAAGGAGCAGCCCCACCGGCCCGACCAGCAAGGTCACGATCAGGCAGGGGATCAGCGCAATATGGGAGAGCCCGCGGCGCTTGGCATCGCGCGCTTCCCAGGCGCCCACGAAAAGGTCGAACACAAGGTAGTGAACCCAGCCTGCGGTAAGCGCGAGCGGCGACGAGAACAGCGCCGCCACGCCGTGGAGCGAGAAGAAACTCGCACCGGCAGGAGCGCCATGGCTGCCGAACACCGCGCTCGACAACAGCCAGATATAAGTCAGCCCGAGCACGACCGGGATCGCCACCGAGTGCACGACAATCTGCGTGCCCCGCCAGCCCGGCGCCACGATCAGCAGCAGCCAGAAGATCAGAATGCCGTTATTGGCGATCGCGAAGATGGTTTCGGGCGTCATACGCGGCTCCTATTGCGCGAAACGGCGTTTCAGCCAGTCGATCATGGCGGAGCTTGTCTCTTCTGGATGTTCCTGTTGGGTCCAGTGGCCGCAATGCTTGATCAGAATCCGCTCGAGATCGGGTACGAAACGCTCCATGCCGTCAGCCATGGCGGGCGACAGCACGACATCGTCTTCCGCCATGATCATCAATCCGGGCACGTGGACCTTTTGTTCCATGGTCCCGGAAGCCTCCCAGTTGCGGGTCATGTTGCGGTACCAGTTGATGCCGCCGGTGAAGCCGGTGCGCGTGAAAGTGTCGACGAACACTTTCAATTCCTCCGGCGTGAGAAGCGC
>JBEKDC010000054.1:0-14999 GCA_050014535.1 Rhizomicrobium sp. | reverse complement strand
GGAGGCTTGCGCAAACGCGTAGATCGAATAGCAAAGGCCGCGATTTTCGCGCGCCTCCTGAAACAGCCGCGAAGACATGCCGCCACCCAGAGCCGTCGCATAAACCTGCGCCGTGTAAATGTCCGGATCGTCGCTCGCCACGCCGGGAAACGCGTAGGTCGCATGGATCTGCTCGAGATCTTCTTCGACGCGCAAATCCGAACCGACGTAACGCGCCGGCAAAGCGCGTGGCGCCGGACCGGTAACAAGCCCCTTGAAATGTTGCTCTACCAACTCCACGACCGCAGCATGTTCGACCGCACCGGAGGCGATGAACGTCATGCCGCCGGCGCGATAGTTCGCGCCCATATAGGCTCGGAGATCGTCCTGCGTGAAAGCGCTGACAGTCTGCTCGCTGCCGAGGATCGGCCAACCCATCGGCTGATCGGGATAGGCGGCGGATTGCAGATGATCGAACACGATATCGTCCGGCGTATCGCGCGCCTGACCGATCTCCTGCAGCACCACCTGGCGTTCGCGCTCCAACTCGCTCTGCTCGAAGGCAGGCGCGGTCAGGATGTCGGCAAGGAGGTCGATGCCGAGCGGCACATCGGCTTTCAGGACTCGCGCATGAAAGGCGGTTTGCTCGCGGCTCGTATACGCGTTCAGGAAGCCCCCGACGGCTTCAATCTCCACCGCGATGTCGCGCGCGCTCCGGCGTTTTGTGCCCTTGAACGCCATGTGTTCGAGCATGTGGGATACACCCATGATGCCCGCCGTCTCATGGCGTCCTCCACAATTCACCCACATCCCCATTGCCACGCTTTGCAGCTGCGGCATGGGATCGGTGACGATGGTCAACCCGTTGGAAAGTCTTGATATTTCGATGTTCATGAATGTGCCGATCGGGCCTCGATAAAGGCGCGGACCTGGGCCCCGTCATGGGGCAGAACGGTCACGCGCTCTGCCCCCTCATAGAGGCCCTTGAGCCGCGGCGGCAAGGGGGGCGTCAGGCCCGTCGCCCGAGCCACGGATTCCGGGAATTTTGCGGGGTGGGCGGTCGACAAAACGACAATCGGCCCCCGCGCCTTTGACGCGATCTTGGCGGCAGCCGCCAACCCCACGGCCGTATGGGGGTCGACCAAACGGCCGGTCCGGGCATGGATTTCGGCGATCGCAGCCAGGGTCTCGGCGTCGTCGCTGCGATGGGCCTCATAGCGGCTGCGGAGGTCCCGCAGGATCGGCTCGGGGATTTTCAGGCTGCGCGTCCGCGAGAACTCCCCCATCGCCTTCTCCGTCCAGACCGCGTCGCGGCCCGAAGCTTCGAACAATGCACGTTCGAAATTGCTTGCGACCTGGATATCCATCGACGGGCTCAATGTCGCCTGAGTCGTTCCGGACGAATAAATTCCTTCGTCGAGCGCGCGCGCCAGAATGTCGTTCGCATTGGTGGCGACGACGAGTTTTTCGATTCCCAGTCCCATCCGCATCGCGGCCTCGCCTGCGAACACATCGCCGAAATTTCCCGTGGGCACGACGAAGACGGGGGCCGCGCGAAGCTGCGCCGCCGCCGTGAAGTAATAGACGCATTGCGCCGCGATGCGCACGAAGTTGATCGAGTTGACGGCCGTCAGTTGAACGGCATGGGAAAATTGCGTATCGGCGAACAGATCCTTCACGATCGCCTGCGCGTCGTCGAAGCTGCCTTCCAGCGCAATATTGTGCACATTGGCGTGGGCATCCGTCGTCATCTGGCGGCGTTGGACTTCGCTCACGCGACCCTTCGGATGGATCACGAATAGTTCGATACCGGGCAGGCCGCCGAGTGCTGCAATCGCGGCCGAGCCCGTATCGCCCGAAGTGGCCGCAACCACCGTCGCCGTGGCGCCGCGCCTGGCGAGTGCGCGGGCGAAGAGCCGCCCCAGCACCTGCATCGCAATGTCCTTGAAGGCGAGCGTGGGACCGTGAAACAGCTCCAGCAGAAAAAGATTGGAGCCGATCTCGACCAGAGGTGCGATCGACGGTTCGTCGAACGCGGTATAAGCCGCATCGATATCGGCCTTCAACTCGCTCTCGGAGAAGGATTCGCCGGCAAACCGCGACAGGATCCGAAACGCGACATCGGCATAAGGAAGGCCCGCGAAGCCCGTGATTTCATCGGCCCCGATTTGCGGCCATGCGTCGGGCAAGAACAGCCCGCCGTCGGGTGCGAGACCCGCGAGCAGGGCATCCTCGAACGATTGCGGCGCCGCGTTCCCGCGCGTGCTGATGTAACGCATCGATCTATGCCCGAATTCCGAGCCGTCCCTGCGCCCGATGATAGGCGAGATAAACGAATATGAGACCGGCGGCGAGCGCAAACCATGTGACCGCATATTGCAGGTGGTCGTTCGGCAGATCGACCACGGTCTGCCCGCCCTTCGGCCAGCCGCCCGGGTTGGGAGCGGCATCGGCCTCAATGATGACGGGCGCCGCGGACACGATCCCGTCGGCATTGGCGATGCCCTTCAGGTCGCGCGAATACCACACGCGATGCGCCGGATCGGGCGAAGGCGTAAAGATTCCGGGGGCGTCCGGCGTGCGCCAGATGCCCGCGATGTTGCGCTCGCCTTCCAGCTCGCCCGCCCTGCGTGTTGCAGGCGCGCGAAGCGCCGGAGGCACGAGCCCTCGGTCGACGAGAAACACGCGTCCGTCGTCGAGCGTGAACGGCGTGACGATGTGATAGACGGGCGCGCCGTCCGATGCAGTGGTGTAAATGTAAGTTTCCTTGGAATTGTCGAAGCGGCCGGCGAGCGACACGTGCCGGTATTGAGCATCTTTCGCCTGCATCGCGAGCGCGCGGTCGACGGGAATTGGCGCGGCGCTCAGATTGCGCGTCATCTCGTCGATGAGCCCCAGCTTCCATTGCAGCCGCTCGAGCTGCCACACGCCCAACGCCACGAGCATCGCGAACGCCGGCAGGAAGCACAACGTGAGAACGGGAATGGGACGAAAGAATAGTTTCATGATCTGCACGACGCGCCGTCAGTCCGTGCGCCGCCCTTCATGAGCCTGGTGCTTGTATTGTTGCACCAGCAGAAATGCCTTCATTAGGCGCAACAGCGAAACGGTGAGGATCACGATCAGTGGCAGCCAAATCACGGCGTGCACCCAATAGGGTGGGCTGAACTTGGCTTCCACGATCAGCGCGCCGCCTGCCACGATGGCCCCGACGATCAGGATGACGAAGACGGCCGGACCGTCGCCCGCATCGAAACCCGCATATTCAAGTCCGCAGGACGTGCAACGCGTAGCGACGGTCAAATAGCCGGCAAACAGCTTGCCTTTGCCGCATCGCGGACACAGGCCCAGAAGGCTCGCGCGGATTGTGCTCGGCTCGGCGCCTTGCCCGGTCACGCGGCGCTGATGGGCCCCTGACCCCACACATAGATGAACGAGAACAGGAACAGCCACACCACGTCGACGAAGTGCCAGTACCACGCCGCCGCCTCGAAGCCGAAGTGGCGCTCCGGTGTGAACTGGCCCGCGATCGCGCGGAACAGGCAGACGGTCAGGAAGATGGTTCCCACGATGACGTGGAAACCGTGGAAGCCGGTCGCCATGAAGAAGGTCGAGCCGTAGATCGCATCGAAGTTTCCGGCGCCGACCGAAAGCGAAATATGGGCCGGATCGGTGAACGGGATCAGCGGCAGATGGTGGAAGCCGAAGTTGAACGGCGCGTGGGTATATTCATAAGCCTGCGTAAGCGTAAACGACGCGCCGAGCGCCACGGTGAGCAGTAGTCCCTGGATCGCACCCTTGCGGTCGCCATGCTGAATCGCGTGATGCGCCCAGGTCACCGTCGTCGCCGAAGTGAGAAGCAGGAGCGTGTTCAGCAGGGGAAAATGCCAGGGATCGAGCGTGACGATTCCGTTCGGCGGCCAGGTGCCGATCGAAACGTCGTGCGGGAACAGCGCGCTGTTGAAGAAGGCCCAGAACCACGCCACGAAGAACATCACTTCCGAGGCGATGAACAGCACCATCCCGAAGCGCAAGCCCAGCTTGACGACAGGCGTGTGGTCGCCGCGCACCACCGACTCCGCGATCACGTCGCGCCACCAGCCGGCCATCGTGTAGAGCACGAGCACGAAGCCGACGATGAAGATCCAGGGCTGTCCGGCCAGTCCGTGAAAGGCCGAATAGCTGCCGTTCATCCAGAATATGGCGCCGATCAGCATCGTGCCGGCGCCGATGGACCCGACGATGGGCCAGCCGCTCGGATCGACCAGATGGTAGTCGTGCTTGACTTCGCTATGCGCCATTGCCGTTCCGCCTCATCAACTTGTCCAATCGAACACGTGGCCCTTGAGCCGGACCATGGTCATTACGAAAAACAAAACCACCAGGCCTACCAGCGCGAGACCGATCGCGATGTTCCGCTTCCGTCGCTCGCGCGCATTGCGCTGTTCGTCCTCATCCATCGCCTCACATCCACATCCCGAGGGACGCGACGTGAAGCGGCGCCATGCCGACGATATGTTCGCAGATCAGCGCGGCAAACAGAACGAAGAGATAGAAGATCGACACCACGAACAGACGCCGCGCCGCGGGCTCCTGCACCTCGTCCCGCTCGCGCAGCACGGCCCCTGCCTGAATCACGAACCAGCCTCCGACGAGCACCGCGCCTGCGAGATAGAGCGGACCGCCCAGCCCGATAACCGCCGGCAAAAGTCCCGCCACGAATGTCGCGATCGCATAGGCCAGAATCTGCCGCCGCGTCGACTCTTTGCCTTTGACCACGGGCATCATCGGCACGTTGACGCGCGCGTAATCGTCGGAACGATAAAGCGCAAGCGCCCAGAAATGCGCCGGCGTCCACAGGAAGGTGATGAGGACAAGCACCAACGGCGCGAGACTGAGGTTTCCCGTCACGGCTGCCCAACCGACGGCAGGCGGCAGCGCGCCCGCCAGGCCGCCGATAACGATGTTCTGGGCCGTGCGGCGCTTGAGCCAGAGCGTGTAGACGCCGACATAGAAGAGGATCGTGAACGCAAGCAGTCCCGCGGCCAGGAAATTGAAGAACAGACCCATCAGGGCAACGGAACCGATCGACAACGACCAGCCGAAGCCGAGCGCATCGCCGCGCGAGAGATGTCCCATGGGAATGGGTCGCGTCGCCGTGCGCGACATGCGTCCGTCGATGTCGGAGTCATACGCCATGTTGAGAGCGCCTGACGCACCCGCGCCCACCGCAATGCACAGAAGCGCCGTGAACGCGGCCACCGGACTGATCGCTGCAGGCGCCACCACGATGCCGGCGAGAGCAGTGAAGACGACAAGCGACATCACGCGCGGCTTCAGAAGCGCGAAGAAATCGCCGACCGTCGCGACCCGTGAACCGTCAGTGAATGTCTCGACCGTCGCCATAGTGCCTCAGGTGATCCGCGGCAGTTCGTTATAGGTGTGGAACGGCGGCGGCGACGGCAGGGTCCATTCGAGCGTTGTCGCCCCAATGCCCCACGGATTGTCTCCCGCCCGGCGCTTCGCGACGAACGCTTCCGCCATCGCGACCAGGAAGATCAGCACGCCGAAGCCGGCAATGAACGCGCCGATCGACGCGACATAGTTCCAGCCCGCATAGGCGTCCGGGTAATCGGCGACGCGGCGCGGCATGCCGGCCAGCCCGAGAAAGTGCATCGGGAAGAACGCTACGTTCACGCCGATGAAGGTGACCCAGAAATGCAGCTTTCCGAGAAACTCGTTGTAGGTGTAGCCGGTGATTTTCGGGAACCAGAAATACCAGCCTGCAAAGATCGCGAACACCGCGCCCAAGGACAGCACGTAGTGGAAATGCGCCACCACGTAATAGGTATCCTGCAGCACGACATCGACGCCGGCATTGGCGAGCACGACGCCGGTCACACCCCCGACGGTGAACAGAAAGACGAAACCGACTGCCCACAACATCGGAGTCTTGAACTCGATGGAACCGCCCCACATCGTGGCGATCCACGAGAATATCTTGATGCCGGTGGGAACCGCGATGACCATCGTCGCGAATACGAAGTAGGCCTTCGTGTCGACCGACAGGCCCACCGTGTACATGTGATGCGCCCAGACCAGGAATCCGATGAAGCCGATCGCCACCATCGCATAGGCCATACCGAGATAGCCGAAAATGGGCCGCTTGGAGAAGGTCGAGATCACGTGGCTGATCATGCCGAAACCCGGAAGGATCAGGATGTAGACCTCGGGGTGGCCGAAGAACCAGAACAGATGCTGGAACAGGATTGGATCGCCGCCGCCGGCCGCGTTGAAGAAGCTCGTGCCGAAATGGCGGTCAGTCAGGAGCATGGTGATCGCGCCTGCCAGAACCGGCATCGACAGAAGCAAGAGGAACGCCGTCACGAGGATCGACCATACGAACAGCGGCATCTTGTGCAGGGTCATTCCCGGCGCGCGCATGTTGAAGATCGTGGTGATGAAGTTGATCGCGCCGAGGATCGAGGACGCGCCCGCCAGATGCAGCGAGAAGATCGCAAAATCCATGGCGGGACCTGGCGAACCGGTGGTCGACAACGGCGCATAGATCGTCCAGCCGCCACCGACGCCCATGCCGCCGGAGTCGCCCTCGACGAACATGGAAATGATGAGAAACGAGAACGAGAACGGTAGCAGCCAGAACGAGATGTTGTTCATGCGCGGGAACGCCATGTCCGGCGCGCCGATCATCAGCGGCACCAGCCAGTTGCCGAAACCGCCGATCATCGCCGGCATGATCATAAAGAACACCATGATCAACCCATGGCCCGTGACGAACACGTTGAACGTATGCGGATCCTTGAAAATCAGATGGCCCGGATACATCAGATTCAAGCGCATCATCATCGACAGGAAACCACCCACGAGCCCCGCGCAGATCGCGAAGATCAAGTACATCGTTCCGATGTCCTTGTGGTTCGTGGAGTAGACGTAACGCCGCCAGCCGGTGGGATGATCCGCGGGCGCGTGTGCGATGTCGGCCATATGGCTTGATCCTCGTTATTTCGTGAGCGCGGCGACGCGCGTCGGCGCAGGCGCCGGCTCGTCGGCGGCAGCGAATTTCTTCTTCGCGGAGGCAGCCCAGGCTTCGAAAGCCGATTGCGAAACGACTTTCACTTCGATCGGCATGAAAGCGTGATGGGCGCCGCACAGTTCGGAACACTGGCCGTAAAACGTGCCTTCCTGGGTGGCCTCGAACCAGGTCTCATTCAAGCGACCGGGCACGGCGTCCATCTTCACGCCGAACTGAGGCACGGCCCAAGAATGAATCACATCGGCGCCGGTGGTTACAACGCGGATGACTTTGTTCACCGGAACAACGACGACATTGTCGACCCCGAGCAGGCGAGGCTCATTGGCCGCTTTCGCCTTGTCGTCGGAAAGCCCAAGCGAGTCGAACTGGAAATCGCCGTTCGTCTGGTACTCGTAGGTCCAGTACCACTGCTTGCCGATCGCCTTGATCGTCACGTCGGAAGGCGGAATGTCGGCTTCGTAGTAAAGGAGCTTGAAGGACGGGATCGCGATCACGACGAGAATGACCACGGGAAGCACGGTCCAAATTACTTCTAGCAACGTATTGTGGCTGACCTTGCTTGGAACCGGATTGGCCCGCTTGTTATATCGGATGATGATCCAGACGAGCAGCACCAGAACGAAGAGCGTCACCAACGTGATGATGTAGAGAACGAAGGTGTGAAATTCCTCGATCCGCGCCATGACCGGAGTCACGGCGGGCTGAAACCCGGTCTGCCAGTTATAAGGGAGCGCCACGGCGCTACCCGCCGAAGCGAACAGGCCCGCCAGAGCGCCGGCACCCAGTCCCAATTTCTTGCGTAGCATCCGGCGACCTCGAAAGACGGTTCGCGGGCGGCCCCAAACGGCCCCCGCTGCCTTGAAGATTCGACAGCGGGATTTAGGGGAGCTAAGCCACTGAAGTCATTGCGACAGTATGCCACTGACAGCTGCAAAACCGACCCCGAAGTGACCCGTCTTGCGCCATCGGTCACTATATATGCACCGAACGACCGGAGATTCGTACCATGCCAAAGACAGACGAAGGCTTCTTCGAAAGAGCCGGACTCGACCGCGCCAATGTGCAGTCGCTGGTGGACGAATCCCTGAGGGATTCAGACGATGGCGAGCTGTTTCTGGAGTACCGCCAGAGCGAGAGTTTCGTCTTCGACGACGGCCGTCTGAAGGCCGCGACATTCGACACGACGCAGGGCTTCGGCCTGCGCGCCGTGGCAGGCGAAGCGACGGGATATGCGCATGCGTCGGAACTGTCCGAAGCGGCAATCCGCCGCGCGGGGCAGACCGTGCGCGCCGTGACGCAGGGCTATTCCGGCCTCGTGGCGCCTCCGCCCCTGCGCACCAACATAAAGCTGTATAGCGATATCGACCCGCTTCACTCCGCTGCGTTCAAAACCAAGATCAAGCTGCTGGAGGAGATGAATGCGTATGCGCGCGCGAAGGATCCGCGCGTGCGGCAGGTCTCCTGCTCGCTGTCCGGCGAATGGCAGACGGTGGAGATCGTTCGTCCGGGCGGCGAAATCTATCGCGACATCCGACCGTTGGTGCGAATCGGTGTGTCGGTCGTGGCGGAACAAAACGGCCGCCAGGAGTCCGGCAGTTTCGGCGGCGGCGGTCGCAGCGGCTACGACACCTATCTCGATCCCGTCTATTGGCAGAACGCGATCGACGAGGCGTTGCGCCAGGCGCTGGTCAATCTTGAATCCATCCCGGCTCCGGCGGGTGAGACGACTGTCGTGCTGGGACCCGGCTGGCCTGGCATTCTGTTGCATGAAGCGGTCGGCCACGGGCTCGAAGGCGATTTCAATCGCAAGAAGACGTCGGCTTTCGCAGGGTTGCTCGGCGAGCGCGTCGCAGCTCCGGGTGTGACCGTTGTCGACGACGGCACAATCGGCGGACGGCGCGGTTCGCTTTCCATCGACGACGAAGGCACGCCCACGAGCCGCACGGTTCTGATCGAAGACGGAATCCTCAAGGGCTATATGCAGGACCGCCAGAACGCGCGGCTGATGGGCGTGGCGCCGACGGGAAACGGCCGCCGCGAGTCATTTGCGCATTCGATCATGCCGCGCATGACCAACACCTACATGCTCGCTGGCGACAAAGCGCCGGAGGAAATCCTTGCGAGCGTCAAGAAGGGAATCTATGCCGTGAATTTCGGCGGCGGTCAGGTCGATATCACCTCGGGCAAGTTCGTGTTCTCCTGCACCGAAGCCTATCTGGTCGAGAACGGCAAAGTGGGCGCACCCATCAAAGGTGCGACCTTGATCGGCAACGGCCCGGAAGCGATGACCCGCGTCAGCATGATCGGCAACGACATGAAACTCGACAGCGGCATCGGCACCTGCGGCAAGAACGGACAATCGGTTCCCGTCGGCGTCGGCCAGCCGACCCTGCGGATGGATGGGCTCACGGTCGGCGGCACGGCAGCTTGATGCGCATGGGCCATGCGCATAGTCTGTGCGCATGGTCAGGCAATTCTCCGATCCTCCCAAGCCGTTCCGCGGCAAAGCCGGGAAGCCCCATATCGGTCAACGCAAACCGGCGCGCAAACGCACGGCAAATGTCTCAATCGACGAGGACATTCTCGCCACGGCCAAGGCGATGAACATCAACTTGTCGCAGACACTCGAGGAAGAGCTGCGCAGGCGCGTTCAGGCGGAGCGCGATGAGAAATGGCGCCGGGAAAACCGGCCGGCAATCGAATCGTACAATCGGCTTATCGAAAAATGCGGCGTGTTCGGTGAAGAATTCCAGGATTGGGATGATCCGCCAGTTTGACGTTTATCCAAATCCGAGCAAGAGCGTCCGTTCGTTGTCGTGCTTCAGACCGATCGACTTGCGGAAATTAAAACTAGATTGGTTGCTCCCCTTGTCGCACAGCCGGAAATGAACCCGGTACCGCGGCTCAATTCCGCATTCCAGATAGAAGGCATGACTGTATATTTTCATCCAACAGAAATCGCCCCATTTCCCGCACGATTATTGCGCAATCCGGTCGCAAATCTTGAATCGGAACGCTACCGTATCATTGCCGCAATCGACCAGGTGTTCACCGGCATCTGACGGGCCGTTAGCCGTGACGAATCTTGAATCCGAGAATCGTCAGCGCCAGGACCAGCGTGATGCCGTTGGCGGCAATCAGCGGGATGTCGTGCTGCAAGAGCCCGTAGATCAGCCACAGCGCAATTCCGAGTGAGAAGATCAGAAACATCCCCAGCGAAATGTCTTTTGTGGAGCGCGTGCGCCAGGTCTTGATCGCCTGCGGCAGGAACGCGATGGTCGTGCAGGACGCAGCCCACTTGCCGATGGCAGTCACATATCCCATGCGTCTTCGTCCTTCCCGCAGATTGGTGCGATCGTGACAGATGCCGCTTTCATTGCGGCGGTTCTGTCCAACCCCATCAATCGCACGATTCTGGATCGCCTGCCCGCGCTTGGACTGCCGGATGCGTGGCTTGTCTCGGGTGCGCTGTTCCAGACCGTCTGGAACGTGTTGACCGGCCGTCCCGTGACTTGCGGGATCAGGGATTACGACCTCTTCTATTTCGACCCCGACGATTCCTGGGCCGCCGAGGATGCCGTCATTCGTCGCGTGCGGGATGCGTTTGCGGATGTTGCGGCGGACATTGAAATCCGCAATCAGGCGCGGGTGCATCTGTGGTACTCGCAGAAGTTCGGCGCGGCCTACCCGCCTCTGTCGCGCGCGACAGACGGCATCGACCGGTTTCTTATGCACAATGCGCAAGTGGGTATTCGCGCGAACGGCGACGCTTACGAAATCTATGCCCCGCGGGGTTTCGACGACCTCGCGGACCTGATCGTGCGTCCGAACGTCACCGCAAATTTCCGGGCCGATCTCTATTATGCCAAAGCCGAGCGCTGGAAAGCGTCATGGCCGGAGATTACGATAGCGCCGGCTTGATATCGGGAGGAATTCCATGCGCTACAACCAGCTGGGCAATACGGGTCTTTTCGTTTCCGAAATCTGTCTTGGCGCGATGACGTTCGGCGGCCAGGGCATGTGGAAGGTGGTCGGCGCGCTCGAACAGCCCGCGGTGACGGGCCTCATCACCCGCGCGCTCGAAGCCGGCGTCAATTTTATCGACACGGCCGACGTCTATTCCGAAGGCCGCTCAGAAATGCTGGTCGGTCATGCGCTCAAGGAAAGCGGCGTCAAACGCTCCGACGTGGTGATCGCTACGAAGTGCTATGGCCGGGTCGGCAAGGGTGCGAACGATATCGGCGCTTCGCGCGGACACATTATGGACTCCGTCGCGCGCAGCCTTGAGCGGCTGCAGCTCGATCACATCGACCTCTATCAGATCCACGCGCAGGACCCCGTCACGCCGGTCGAGGAAACCGTCCGCGCGCTCGACGATCTGGTGTCGCGCGGACTCGTTCGCTATGTCGGCTGCTCCAATTGGCAGGCGTGGAAGATCATGAAGGCGCTCGGCATCGCCGAGCACCGCGGGCTCGCGCGCTTCGAAACCCTGCAGGCCTATTATTCGATCGCAGGCCGCGATCTCGAGCGGGATATCGTGCCGATGCTCACCGACCAGAAAATGGGGCTGATGGTGTGGAGCCCGCTTGCGGGTGGATTGCTCTCCGGCAAGTTCGGACCGGGCAGCAACGGACCCGAGGACGCACGCCGCACGGCGTTCGATTTCCCGCCGGTGAACAAGGACCGCGCCTGGGCCTGCGTCGCGGCTATGCGGGAGATCGCAGATGCGAAAGGCGTGTCGGTGGCGCGGGTGGCGCTGGCCTGGATCCTCGCCAAGCCGTTCGTCACAACCGTCATAATCGGGGCGAAAACCCCCGAGCAGCTGGACGACAATCTCGAAGCGGCGAACTTGACCTTGTCGCCCGAGGAAATCGCCAGGCTCGACGAGGTGAGCGCGCTGCCGGGCGAATATCCCGGCTGGATGCTTGCCCGCCAGGGATCCGAGCGTCGCCCCAAGGTAAAATAATGCTATAGTGGGCGCACCAACAGGGGGATTTCGATGCGCACGATTCTATTGATTTTGGGAGTACTTCTTCTCATCGCGGGTGTCGTCTGGGCCGGTCAGGGGATGGGATACATCACCTGGACGCCGCACGGCATGCATCCGAGCTTCATGATCGGCGACAAGCATTGGGAGTATTACGGCGCGGCAACGGCCCTCTTGGGTCTGATACTCATTTTCGTATCGCGCCGGCGCTAACCTCTTAAGAATTTGACGAAGACGAGTTCGGGATCGGACGGATCGAGATTCTCGATCCGGCCGCTGTCGCAGTAGCCGCGCTTGGCCAAAAGCGCGCGCATGGCTGCGTTCGACTCGTTGGTCGAAGTGAACACGCGGTCTTCGCGGCAGGCGCGCTCGATGGCGTCGAGGATCGCGCCTCCCGCGCCCAAGCGGCGCGCGGTCTCCGCGACGAACAGGAGCTCGATGAAATCGCGGTCGAAAAAATTCCGCGTCAGCACGCCGTAGCCCACGACATTTCCGCCGCGCTCCGCGATCCAGCAGCGCCGCGCGGCAATCGCCGCGTCGATCAGCTCGCGCCGATGCAGGTCGGTCACAAGACGCGGATCGCAGGCGACGAACGCGCGGCGATCGCCCAGCGCCGCCAGTCGCGTTCCATTGTCGCGAGACGTGCGGGACGAATTGCGCATCGTCCGCTTCAGAGAAAATTGTAGTCCCGGAACAGCAACGCCATGTCGCGCTGCCAATCGGTTTCGAAGTGGCGCAGCAATTCTTCGGCGCGGGTATAGCCGCGCTCGACCAGTTCGATCAGCGGCTGCAGGAAGCCTTCTTCCGTCGTGCCGATGGAATCTTCCCTGGCCCGGCGGCGCAGGCCCGCCGACGAAATCTCCAGCATCTCGCGTGCGAGATCGCCCACGGTGCGGCCGCGGAACGGCGTCTTGAATGCGAGCGTCGGCACCGCATCGCGCATGGCCTGGCGCTCTTCCGCGCTCCAGTCCTTCACCATGTCCCACGCCGCATCGAGCGCTGCCTGATCGTAATAAAGGCCGACCCAGAGCGCGGGCAGCCCGCAGATGCGCCGCCACGAACCGCCGTCCGCGCCGCGCATTTCGAGAAATTTCTTCAGTCGCACTTCGGGGAAGATCGTCGTCAAATGATCGGCCCAATCGGCCATGGTGGGTGCGATACCCTTCAGTTCGGCAATGCGGCCTGCGAGGAAATCGCGGAAGCTCTTGCCCGCCACGTCGATATATTTGCCCTGGCGATAGACGAAATACATCGGCACATCGAGCGCGTAATCGACATAGCGCTCGAAGCCGAAGCCGCTCTCGAACACGAAAGGCAGCATGCCCGCGCGCGCATTGTCGGTGTCGGTCCATATCTGGCTGCGATAGGAAAGGAATCCGTTCGGACGGCCTTCGCGGAACGGGGAATTCGCGAACAGCGCCGTGGCGACGGGCTGCAGCGCGAGGCCGACACGGAATTTTTTAACCATGTCCGCTTCGCTGGAGAAATCGAGATTCACCTGCACGGTGCAGGTGCGGAACATCATCTCGAGCCCGTAGCCTCCCACCTTGGGCATGTAGTTGCGCATGATGTTGTAGCGGCCCTTGGGCATTTGCGGCACTTCGTCGAGCCGCCAGGACGGCGCATAGCCCAGCCCCAATACGCCCAGGCCCATCTCGTCGGCGAGCTCGCGCACCTGTTCCTGATGCGTGTTCACTTCGGAACAGGTTTCGTGGACGGATTTGAGTGGTGCGCCGGAAAGCTCGAACTGGCCGCCCGGCTCCAGGCTGATCGAGGCGCCGTTCTGCGTCAGGCCGATGATGTAATCGCCTTCGAGAACGGGCTCCCAGCCGAAGCGACGCATGCCTTCCAGCAGCGCGCGGATGCCCGGTTTGCCCTCATAGCCCACCGGCTTCATGGTGCGCAGGTCGTAGACGAATTTCTCGTGCTCGGTGCCGATGCGCCAATCCGATTTCGGCTTCGACCCCTCCGCGAGATGGCGGATGAGATCGTCGCGCGATCCGATTGGGCCCCCGGCCGATTGGGGGATCGACATATGCCCGCCTCCTGCCCTCCCGGGCATAACCCTTGTACAGTATGTAAATCCTGAATCTGCCGTTCAACTTTCGACTATGTAAGCGCGCGCGCTTTAACCGACAAGGGCTAGCGCCAATCGCCCCTGATCGCCTGCCAGACAGAAAGCGCCGCAAGCGCGGCCGTATCGGCGCGCAGGATGCGGCTGCCCAAGGTCACCGGCACGATGAAAGGCAGCGCCCGGATCATGGCGCGTTCGCTGTCGTCGAAACCGCCTTCCGGTCCGGTGAGCACGGCCCAGGGGCCGTCAGGCGCGTTGGCGAGCGCATCGCGGATGGGTGGCGCGTAGCCCGCTTCGTCGCAGAAGACGAGTTTGCGCTCGCGCGGCCATTGTGCCAGCAGCTTGTCGAGATCGCGCGGTTCGCGGATTTCGGGAACGGTCAAGCGTCCCGATTGTTCGGCCGCTTCGATCGCGTTGGCGCGCATGCGATCGAGATTGACGCGCCGGGCGATGGTGCGATGCGTGTAAACCGGCAACAGCGCGCGCACGCCGAGTTCCGTCGCTTTCTGCGCTACGTAATCGCCCGGCGTTTTCTTGATCGGCGCGAAGACGAGCCAGAGGTCCGGCGTTTCCGCCTGCTTCGCGGTTTGCAGTTCGCAGACGAGTGCGCAGGAGCGCCGCGTGACATCTTCGATGCGCGCGAGCCATTCGCCGTCGCGTCCGTTGAACAGTTGCACATGGTCGCCCGCCTTCGCGCGCATCACATGCAGCAGATAATGCGACTGCTGCACATCGGGCACGACGAAAGGCAGCGCCCGGATCATGGCGCGTTCGCTGTCGTCGAAACCGCCTTCCGGTCCGGTGAGCACGGCCCAGGGGCCGTCGGGTGCATTCGCGAGAGCGTCGCGGATGGGTGGCGCGTAGCCCGCTTCGTCGCAGAAGACGAGTTTGCGCTCGCGCGGCCA
>JBEKDC010000053.1:0-15120 GCA_050014535.1 Rhizomicrobium sp. | reverse complement strand
CGGACGTGCCGCCGTTGAAGAGCGACTCCACATCCGTCGTGCTGAAAGGCGGAAAAGCTCCGGCGCCGCCGAATTCGTCCTGCTGGATTTCCGAGTAGCCGCCGGGCCGATCGATCTCGTGATAGAAGCCCGCGATCCAGTTGAATCTGTTGTCCTCGGTCTCTCCGAAAAGCTGGAATTCATCCGTGACCTGAACGCCATTCGTCTCCCAGGTGCGGGGATTGGAGATGTCGATCAGCGGCAAATAGGACCCGTCATAATCGAATGACGGTTGCTCCTTGTCGGTGCGGTAGCCGAAAATATTCTTGAGGTGGATGTGGTTGGTGACGTCGTAGGTCGCGATGTCCGTCGCGCCCCAGGATTCGCGGCGATAGAACACCGGGATGCTGGACGTGGTTTTGCGCGGACCCGCCGCCTGTTGCGCCGCCAGCGCGGCCTGCATTTGAGCCTGGAACGTCTCCAGCTCTCCGCAGAGCATGCTTGTGGGCGGAACGGTGCAGGGCGAACCGGTAAACTCCGTCGCGAGATTGCCGATCGTGCCGGGACTGATGCCCGTCAGCACCGCGCCTGTGCCGTTGTTGCTGTTATGCAGATAATCGAACAGCGCGTAATTTTCGAAATGCGCAAACGGCCGCCAGGTGATTCCCACGCGGAAGGACTGATAGTCGAGATTGTCCTGGTCTTCGGTGTAAGGCGCGCTCGTGCCCGTGATGACGGTGTCTTGCGTGTAGCCGTCGCGATTCGCGACATCGAACGCGGCGCGCACCATCAGCGTGTCGCCGATGATGGGAACGTTCAGCGCGCCGTCGAATTCGCGATAATCGTAGTTGCCGAGCTGGGTCTCGATGTAACCGCCTAATTGGTCCGTGGGCCGCTGCGGTTCGAACAGCACCGCGCCGCCGGTCGTGCTTCTGCCGAACAATGTGCCCTGCGGGCCGTTCAGCACCTGAATATTCGCCAGGTCGTAATCGGTGCCGGGACCGCTCGAATTGAACGGTACTTCGGCGAAATAGGTCTGCACGCCCGGGTCGGCTCCGCCGAAGGGCTGGCTCTGGCCGCGGATGCTGTACACGTCGTTGTCGCGCGAGCCCAGATTGGCGCTCACGCTGAGAGAGGGCGCGAAATTCTGCAGATCGATCGCCGTCTTGATTTCCTCGTTGCGAATCGTGTCGCCCGAAATAGCCGTCACCGCTACCGGAATTTTCTCGAGATCCTCGGGACGCCGACGCGCCGTGACGACCACCTCTTCGATGGAGGTCTGCTGCGCGGGCTTCACCTTTGCGGGCGTGGTTGAATCCTGCTGGACGGTATTATCGGCAAAGGCAGGCGCTCCAAGCACACACGCCAGCGCCGTCGCGCTCATCGCGCGAATTGCAATTTTCCTGAACATTTTTCCCCTCTTGCGACACCGACGTTGTCGGCCCCGGGGTGCCCGCCCCGGGACCCGATCGGCACCGTCTTTGTTGCTTCGGCGAGTATACCTCTATTTGTCGCAGGCCAAAGCGGAACAAGGTCCCGTGAGGCATTGACGTCACGGCCTGTTGCTCTTCGCACACGCCCCCAGCCCCGCCGGATCCGGCGCGTGGTTAACGTTCAGCCCCGGACAGGGCCAGGAGCCGGGCCGCCCGCCTGCAACCGCCCAGTGGACTCCGCCTCAGAAAGCGTCCTTGCGCCGACGCATCTCGGCGAACACCTCGACACTGGTCGCACCAGCCATATTCAGTGTGCGCCTGATTTCCGCCGATTCCGGCCGAACGAAAGGATTGGTGCGCTTTTCAAGCCCGATGGTCGACGGAATCGTCGGCACGTTTCTGGCGCGCAGTTCCTGCACCTCGGACATGCGCGTTTGCAGATCGGCGTTTCCGGGCTCGAGCATCAGCGCGAAGCGTCCGTTGTTGAGCGTGTATTCGTGGCCGCAATAGACGCGTGTGTCGTCCGGCAGGCGCATGAGCTTGGAAAGACTGTTCGACATCATTTCGGGCGTGCCTTCGAACAGCCGGCCGCATCCCATGGCGAACAAGGTGTCTCCCGTGAAAACCGCTTGATCGTCCGCGAATACGAACGCGATATGGGCTCGCGTATGCGCAGGAATCTCCAAGATGCGAACGGCGCGGGATCCGAAGCGCCACGGCGCGTCCTCGGTGACGCCCAAATCGATTCCCGGAATACGGTCGCGATCCTTGGCCGGTCCCACGATCTCGGCGCGGAATTCGTCCTTTAGGGCCAGGTTACCGCCCGTGTGATCGAAATGGTGATGGGTGTTCAGGATATGAGTGAGCTTGAGTCCGCGCGCGGCGAGCGCCTTGCGCACCGGTCCCGGCTCGGACGGGTCGACCACGGCGCAAAGCCCGTCGTCCGGGGAATGGATCAGATAGGCGTAGTTGTCTCTCAGGCAGGCAATGGGCTCGATGGCGAGCTTTGTCATGGCTGTCTCCCGGTTGCCCCAACCTAGCAACCGACGAAGCCCTGTTGAACCCAAACCCAAGCAGGTTTACGCAGATTCCATGCTCGACGCGCTGGAGCTTTCGTCTTTCTACGAAGAGCCGATGGGGCAGGTGACCCGACGCCAGATCATGCGGCGGATTCGGCTCGCATGGCCCGATCTGCGGGGGCTTCGCGTGCTCGGATACGGCTTTGCGCCTCCTTATCTGAAGGCCTGCCTGCCGGAGGCCGAGCGTGCGTTGGCGTTCATTCCGGCCCAGCTTGGAGCGGTAGCGTGGCCCGCGGATCGCAGGCTGGTCGCGGTCGGCGAAGAGGGCGCACTGCCGTTTCCGGACGCGTTTTTTGATCGCGTGGTGATGGTTCACGGACTGGAATCGGCCGAGGCGACGAGGCCGCTGATGCGCCAGCTCTGGCGTGTGCTGGCCGAAAGCGGGCGGCTTATCGTCGTGGCGCCAAATCGAACCAGTCTATGGGCGCAAGTCGAACGCTCGCCTTTCGCCTATGGGCGGCCGTTCAATCGCGTTCAACTCGAGAAACTGCTGCGGGAATCGCTGTTCGTTCCCGAGCGCTGGGATACCGCGCTCTATTTTCCGCCGATACGCTCGCGCCGGCTAGTGCGCAGCGGCATCGGCTGGGAACGAATCGGCAGGCGACTGTGGCCGAGACTCGCAGGCGTGCATATCGTCGATTCCTCCAAATCGATGTACGCAGTGGCGCTCAATGACAAAGTTGCGTCACGCAAGCGCGTTCTGGCCACCGCGCGTTAATCGCGGCGCCATTCTGAATTTGCTTTCACGATTGGAACGGTCTCGCGACATCGTCCGCGGCCGACTATTTCGCTTCGCGGATCGCATGACATGACTGTCATGCGCGGCTCACGCGTGTGTGATAATTCGCGTCGATGAACGCAGCGTTTCGTTGCTTGTTTCGTTCCATGCGCGTTCGTCATTGCGGTTGCGCGCGCACGGATTTGTGAGGGCACTTTGAAGGCTTGCCGTGCGTCTTATCTCCATCGGGCCGGCGTGGTGCCGGTTCGACCCAGGAGGACTTTATGCATAAATTGAAACTGACGGCAGGCATCGCCGTCCTTTGCACCGCTCTGGCAGCAAGCGCTGCGTCCGCCGACGAACAGACGGGCAGCGTCGCCACCTGCCTCGACATGGCGCAGCAAGTGAAGACCGCGCTCGCTTCGAACGCGCAATCCGCGAACTACCAGGAAGCGATGAGGGAGGAGCACAACGGCCGCGACTTCTGCAGCAACAGCTTCTACCAGACCGGCATCAATCACTACAGCCACGCGCTCTCGCTTCTGGGCGTAAGCAAGGGCTGAACGACGTTCGGCAATTTGCCGATCGAACGATCTTGCATCTGTTCCGGACGCGGTTCCTCTGCCCCAGGAGGACCGCGCGCCGGATCACATTTTGAATGCGGCGGGTTTAAGCAGGAAAATAGCGCCTTCCGCGAAAAGATTTGGCCCCCACGCACGCGGGGCCATCGGATGGGTGCGGCCTTCGTCGCTGATGGCAACGGCCTGCTCGATGGTGGCGTGGAAATCTCCCGCCAGCGCGACAAAATCGGCGATCGTGCACAAATGGATGTTTGGCGTGTCGCACCAGTCATAACCGAGCGTTGCGGTTCGCGGCATGCGTCCCTGAACGAGCAAGGATAGCCGCACGCGCCAATGCCCGAAATTGGGGAACGAGACGATCGTGCGCCGGCCGATGCGCAACAGATGCGCCAGCACGGTGCGCGGCGATCGCGTCGCCTGAATTGTTTGGCTGAGGATCGCCACATCGAATACCTGCGACGGATATTCGGCCAGGTCCGTGTCGGCGTCCCCCTGGATGACCGAGAGCCCGCGCGCGACGCAGGCATTCACATTCTGCTGCGACAATTCGATGCCGCGTCCGTCGACGCCTTTCGCCGCGATCAAATGTTCGAGCAATGCGCCGTCGCCGCAGCCGATATCGAGCACCCGGGCCCGTTCTGGAATCATCTCCGCAATCGCGGCAAGATCGGGACGCAGCGCCGTCATTTTGCGCTCACGCCACTGCTCTCGACGACGCAACGGCATTGAGAAAGCCGCGTACGGTCGCAAACATCTCGGGCTCGTCGAGCAAAAAAGCATCGTGACCCCGATCGGTCGCTATTTCGACGAAGCTGACATTGGCCGCGACGGCGTTCAGCGCATGCGCGATGCGCTTGTTCTCCGGCGTCGGAAACAACCAGTCGCTGGTGAAGGAGATAATGCAGAAGCGCGATTTCGTTCCGCGGAACGCCTCGGCCAGAACGCCGCCGAACTCGGCAGCCAGATCGAAATAATCCATGGCACGGGTGAGGTAGAGATAGGAATTGGCGTCGAAGCGATCGACGAATGTCGTGCCCTGGTGGCGCAGATAGCTTTCGATGCGAAAATCCGCGTCGAACCCGAAAGTTATCTCGGCACGATCCTGCAAATTGCGATCGAATTTGCGCTGCAGCGCGGCCTCCGACAGATAGGTGATGTGGGCGGCCATCCGCGCGACCGCCAGTCCCTTGGACGGTTGCGTGTTGAAATGCTGGTAGGCGCCGTCTTTCCAGTCGGGATCGGCCAGGATCGCCTGACGGCCCACTTCGTGAAACGCGATGTTCTGGGCCGAATGGCGCGCTGCCGTCGCGATCGGCACGGCGGACACGACGCGGTCGGGATAGCTCGCGGCCCATTGCAGCACCTGCATGCCGCCCATCGAACCGCCGATGACGCAAAGGATTTCTCCGATGCCCATCGCGTCGAGCAGCATCGCCTGTGCCCGCACCATGTCGCGTACCGTGACGAGCGGAAAGTTGAGCCCATAGGGCTCTCCCGTGGTCGGGTCGATCTCGGCCGGCCCCGTCGTGCCCATGCAGCCGCCCAGCACATTCGCACACACGACGAAGAAACGGTCCGTATCGATGGGCTTGCCCGGCCCGATCAGCACGTCCCACCAGCCGGGCTTGCCGGTGACCGGATGGCGCAGAGCTGCGAACTGGTCGAGCGTCAACGCATGGCAGACCAGCACGACGTTCGATTTTGCCGCGCTGAGCCGGCCATAGGTCATATAGGCGACGGTAAACGGGCTCAGCGTCCTACCGGAATCGAGGGCAAGCGGATGCGACAGGTCGAAGGCGATCGCCTGACCGACATCTTCTCCGGGCGCCGCAAGCGGACGCAGGAAACGTGGACTTGCCGTTTCGGCCATGTCGAATTCCGAGCCTCAAGGGGGCTCTAGGGTCTGAATACCGCGCCTGTCAACGCACAAGCGAAGCGCGCGGTCTGCCGGGCACTGGTAAGAATTGAATTCCAGTATATCAGTCGACATCCCGAAGCTGTGCGGCTAGCAGATCGGCCAAATAGGCTTCCATGTCGGAAAAGTCTAGATTCCCTTGATCCCAAGCTTGGTCCGCCGCCCTCAGAGCTGCATAGTAGGGCTCCCGGTTGTCGCGGATGCGCTCTGGCACCGTTTTGCGGCCCGGCAGCAACATCTCTGAACGCGTACATAGCAAATAATAGCAAGCTGCTCTTGCCGTCCGCCCATTTCCTTCGATGAAAGGGTGAATCCACAACAGGCGCCAGAGCCCATAGGCGGCTAATTCCGTTGGTTGCCAGTTGAACCAATTTTCGTGCAGCGTGGAAATGAACCGGTCCATAAGCTCCGGCACTTCCTTGAAATGGGGAGGCTTATGATTGCCGACATATATTGGCTCTTCACGAAACCGGCCAGCGAATTGGGATATATTGGAGACTGCCACATGATTTAGGGCCCAGAGCACGTATTTGTCGAATGACGTATGGCCTTGGCGAAGCCCAATCTCTACTCAATTTGTCAGAAGATCGTATTGCCTAACCAAGTTTCTTTCTTGAACCTGAGCGTAAAGAACTGGGTCTTGTTCTTCTATGACGATCATTGTTGACGAAAAATCTCCGACTCACTCAATTAGGTATGAAAAAGCCGGTTTCGCCTAGATGCATCTCGAGCAGATTCTTTCGTAATACGATCAGCGCCAGCCGGAGCGTTTCCGTAAGCGAAACTTGCCCGCTGTTCCTGCAATTGATCGTCAGATACACCCTTTTGACGTGCATCATTTAGCAGCGCATCTAATTCCGGGCGTTGCGGTGCTCGTTTAAGAGTAGATTTGCGTGCAGCCATAATTTGTTGCTCCCGTTCAGAAGAACCATTGTAGCTTCTGATTCGCAAGATATATAGCGATTTGCGCTAGACTTTTGAGTATGGCCCATTGAATTGATTGCATTCCGGGTCGCCTTTTCTCAGCACATACGTATAATCCAGCGATATCCAGGACGCTCCCAAGGTCGAAAACCGTCCGGGTCCCACAGAGCGGTACCTGAGATTGGGGGCCGTGGCCGGGGAGGCTTTGCTTTTGCCGCCATCCGCCACTATCAATAGCCGCCTCCCGGCCGCTGGATCGCGTCATCCGCTCGACGGACCGTGTGTGCGTGCGCGGGAGATGCGCCGGAAAATCGGCGGAACGATTTTGAGCGAAACCCAAAGGCGAAACGTCGGATATCATGTCTCCCATACCCAAACCCGGCGTGCTCGATATTTCCGCCTATGTCGGCGGCCGCGCTCCCGCAGCAGAGGCCTCGGAGTCGCACAAGCTTTCGTCGAATGAATCGGCGACGGGTCCGAGCCCCGACGCGATTGCCGCGTTCGAGACCGCGCGAACCTCTCTCAACATATATCCCGACGGCGAGGCGCACGTTCTGCGCGCGGCGATCGGCGAGGCCTTCGGCCTCAATCCGGATCGCATTGTGTGCGGCAACGGTTCGGGCGAACTTCTAACCATGCTGGCCAATGCGTATCTGCGGCCCGGCGACGAAGTGCTGTTCAGCGAGCATGCGTTTCTCCTCTACCAAATCGCGACGCTTGCCAACAGCGCGGTCGCCGTCGTCGTGCCCGAGAAAAATCTCAAGGTCGATGTCGACGAAATGCTGCGCGCCGTAAGCGCACGCACGCGAATTGTTTTCCTTCCCAATCCGAACAATCCAACCGGCAGCTACCTTTCGGGCGAGGAAGTGCGACGTCTGCATGCCGGTGTGCCGCCTTCGACCCTGTTCGTGCTCGACGCCGCCTATGCCGAATATGTTCAGCGTAACGATTATGAGGCCGGCATCGAGATGGTTTCGCAATTCGACAATGTGGTGATGACGCGAACCTTCTCGAAAATACACGGCCTTGCCGGCTTGCGCGTCGGCTGGGCATTCTGCCCGGCGTCCGTCGCCGATGTGCTCAATCGCGTACGCGGACCCTTCAACGTGTCGGTGCCTGCGCAACGCGCGGCCGCGGCAGCCTTGCGCGATCGCCGCCATGTCGAAGATGCCATCGCCTATAACGAAAAATGGAAGACCTGGCTGATCGAGCACATTCGGCGAGCCGGCTTGCGCGTGGACGACAGCGTCGCAAATTTCGTGCTGATTCATTTTCCGCCCGAAGGTCCGCATACCGCGAAAGCCGCCGACGCGTTTCTCTCCTCGCGCGGACTCATCTTGCGCGGCGTTGCGAACTACAACCTGCCGCATTGCCTGCGTCTGACGATCGGCAGCGAAGACGCCAATCGCCGCGTTGCGGCGGCCTTCGCCGAATTCATGAGCCAGGGCTGAGGACCCGCGCCATGACCGCCGATTCCAGACCCGCCTTCGGGAAAGTCGCGCTGCTCGGCATCGGATTGATCGGCTCGTCGATGGCGCATGCGATGCGGCGCGCAGGCCTTGCCGCGCATATCGCCGGATATTCTCACCGGGCAGAGACCTTGGAGAAAGCGCGCGCTGTCGGCTTTGCGGACACATTGCACGACAAGCCGGGTCCGGCGGTGCGCGACGCAGATCTCGTCGTGCTGGCCACTCCGGTCGGCGCCTTTGGCGAGCTGGCCAAAGAGATCGCCGGCGATCTCAAACGCGGCGCGATCCTGAGCGATGTGGGCTCGGTGAAGACGGCCGTGGTGCGCGACGTGGGACCCTTTGTGCCGGACGGCGTGCATTTCATCCCCGCCCATCCGATCGCGGGCACCGAGCAATCGGGTCCCGAAGCCGGCTTCGCGGAACTGTTCGACGGGCGTTGGTGCATCCTCACGCCGCCGCCCGGCGTCGATCCCGCCGCCGTGGAGACGCTCCGGCAGTTCTGGCAACGCTGCGGCAGCCAGGTCGAGGTGATGGACCCGAAGCATCACGATCTCGTGCTGGCGATCACGAGCCACGTGCCGCATCTGATCGCCTACAACATCGTGGGCACCGCGGCCGATCTCGAAACCGTCACCGAAAGCGAAGTGATCAAATATTCGGCCGGCGGCTTTCGCGATTTCACCCGCATCGCGGCCTCCGATCCCACCATGTGGCGCGACGTGTTCCTCAACAATCGCGAAGCGGTGCTCGAAATGCTGGGACGCTTCAGCGAGGATCTGAGCCTGCTTCAGCGCGCGATACGCTGGGGCGACGGCGACATGCTGTTCAACCTGTTCACGCGGACGCGCGCGATCCGCCGTTCGATCATCGATGCGGGCCAGGATATCGCAGAGCCCAATTTCGGCCGGACGAAGAAGAAGCCGAAATAGTCTCCAGAATCCCATTTCGTCGACGAAGAAGAATGCGCCAGGGAGCGCACAGAGAACCTTCCGCAATTTTCAATAGAGCGGGCCGAGATATCCAGCCGGCTCGTTGCCTGCTGAAGCAGACCCGTCGCTGAATGACAGCGGGACGGAAAGCGTCGCGCCATCATTTTTCAAATTCCGCGCCGCGAGAGCGCCAAGTGCCGTGGCGAGTTTCGGGTGATCTATTGCATTGAGCGGCAAACCCTTCGCGTCCGTCACGCCGAACGCAATCGTTCCGCTCAATCGGTGCGACGGGTTCAGCGCGAGCGCGCCGTGACCGTTCCCAGCAAGTTTGTTCCATTTGATGTCGAACCGGTCGACGATAAATGTGCCGCCATGCGCGCGCCAATCGTCCGTCGCGCGCCGCCAGTCGGAGCTGCCGGACAGGAGCGACGCAAAGGGTTGTGCAGGCGCAAGTCTTCCGACCAGCAGCAGATGGGAAATCGTGTCGCCGAATCCGGCCTGCAGATCGGGTGCGAGCTTGATGGTATCGCCGCTCGCAGCGATATCGAGCGCGTCGTTTGCGGGATCGCGGCGCACATGAAACTGGACGCGACCCGCGCCGAGATCGGGCGAGGCGATTTCAACCATGTCGATATCGAAGCGCGCAAGTTTCCCCTTCACCGCGATCGAACTCGCGCGCAGCCAGCCCGGCTCAAAGCTGAAATCGTGCGGCGTACCGTCGTCGTCGCGCCAGGAAATTTCCTGGCGGCCTGCCGCCTCATAGACCGCCTGGTCGCGCCCATAATTGAGCGCATGGGAGGCGAAATGCTCGGTGCGCCAGACAAGCGGGCCCTGCGTGGTCGCGATCTCGATGCGAAGTCCTTCAAGAACGGTGTCGAGCCGGAAAGGAAAACCCGCGATGCGTTTTGCGGCGAAGCTCATCTTCACGCCCGGCACGATTTCGTGTCCGTTGACGCCGTCGAGCTGCTTGTCGAGCGCGGCGGCCGCGACCCACCAATAGATCATCACGGCAGCGGCCAGCGACACGAACATCAGAAAGGGGGCGTAGAGAAAGAAACGGCTCGAATAGCGCATGCGCGCTACCTTATCCGCAGCGCGAGAAGCCGCAGGAGACGCAAGTGTCGCAGCCCTCGAGCTGCACGAGCGTCGGGCTGCCGCAACGCGGGCAGGTCCGTCCCGGGGTTCCTTCGCCCGCGACCGCAACCGCGCGAACCTCGGGCGGCAGGTCGAGTTTTTCGCGCGGATTCATGAATCCGATATCCACCAGATGCCGCTCGATCAATTCGCCGATCGCGGCCAGGAGAGAAGGCACGTAGCGGCCTTCCATCCATTGCCCGCCGCGCGGATCGAACACGGCTTTGAGCTCATCGACGACGAAGGACACGTCGCCGCCGCGCCGGAACACGGCGCTGATCATACGCGTCAGCGCGAGCGTCCAGGCATAGGCCGCCATGTTCTTCGAGTTGATGAAGATCTCGAACGGGCGGCGCCTGCCGTCTTTCTCGATATCGTTGACCGTGATGTAGAAGGCGTGATCGGAGTCGGGCCATTTGATCTTGTAAGTCTGGCCCAGCAGCACGTCCGGACGATCGAGCGGAGCCGTCATGTACACGACGCCGCCGGACGCTTCGCGCGCGCGCGGCGGCGCGGCAAGCGGCGGCTGGTCGTCGCCGGAAACCTGCTCGATAGACGCGTGCGCCGCCGGTGCCTCGAGCACCGATCCGGTCACATCGTTCGGCCGGTAGGTCGTGCAGCCCTTGCAGCCGGAGTCATAGGCATTCAGATAAATGTCCTTGAACGCATCGAAGGAAATTGTCGCGGGAACGTTGATCGTCTTGGAGATCGAGCTGTCGATATGCCTTTGCGCGGCGGCCTGCACGGCCAGATGGTCTTCCGGCGCGAGTGTCTGCGCGTTGACGAAATAATCCGGCAGAACCGCTTCCTCGCCGAATATTTCGCGGAAGCGCCGGTACGCGAAATCGGCGACCTGCTCCTCGCGGCGGGTTCCGTCGTCGAGCAGCATCTTGCGCGAATAAGAATAGGCGAAAACGGGTTCGATGCCGCTCGAGACATTGCCCGCGAACAGCGAAATCGTGCCCGTCGGCGCGATCGAGGTGACCAGCGCGTTGCGGATGCCATGTGCCGCGATGCGATTTCTGAGATCGTCCGGTAGCTTCGCGATATTGGGCCGCGCCATATATTCTTCGCGGTCGAACAGCGGGAACGCACCCTTCTCTTCCGCGATCTCGGCCGACGCGGAATAGGCGGCCAGCGACAGTTTCGACAACCAGCGATCGATCAGCGCGATGCTTTCCGGCGCACCGTAGCGTGCGCGGCAGAAGATCAGCGCATCGGCAAGTCCCGTCACGCCCAATCCCAGGCGCCGCTTCGCAAACGCTTCGGCGCGTTGTTCGGGCAACGGGAACCGCGACACGTCGATCACATTGTCGAGGAACCGCACGGCGGTTCGCACGTGACGCGCGAGCCCGTCTTCGTCGAGCGCCGCATTCTCTTCGAACGGATGTTTGACAAGCGTGGCGAGATTGATCGAGCCGAGAAGGCACGCGCCATAAGGCGGAAGTGGCTGCTCGCCGCAATTGTGCGCCCAGATGCCGTTGGCGTCGAAGGCGTTAAGGCCCGGAATGGCCGCGTCGAACACTTCCGCGCTGCCGTCTTCCGTCACAGTCTCGACCGTTGCGCAGAATTGTTCGCGATTGAGCGCACGGTGGTAGTTCGAAAGAGCCGCCGACAGGCGCGCGGACTTGTCCGCATCCGCGAATCCTACGCGCTCGGCGTAAACCTTCAGATTGTCGCCTGCGACGATCAACTCGTGCTGCGCGCGCACGGAATAGGCCTTCGAGCCGCCTTTGCCGTCCGGAAGGGTGCGAATGCCTTCCGGCCGGCGCCCACGATAGATCGTGCTCGCGATTCCCAATCTGAGCAGCATCCTCTGCGCGGATTGAAGAGTCTCGAGATTGCTCTGAGCGAGCCGCACGCTCACGCCTTTGGTCTGACTGCCTTGAACGCTTCCATCCGCGTCGAAAAGTCCGCGTAGAACGCCGCAATGAAATGCCTGCGACCTCCGCTCCATCGCCGGTGTGATTTTCTTCGCTCTCGGCGCAAGACCATGTTCAAGCGCGAGCGACTTCAGCGCGCCAAGCGAGAGCCGGTATTCGCCGCGGCCCGGTACCTCGATCCAGCCTGTAAAATCCGAACGATGCGGAAGCAATTGCACCGCAGAGAATGCTGCATCCATGATGCCGCGAACGCCGGGCCGTTCGTCTCCACCGTTGACGGCACGCTTTCCCGGCCAGACGGAAAGAACGGCCTTGTCGCTATTCAGCACGCCGTCGCCAATCAGAAGCCCCAGCAAAAAGCCTTCGGCATCGTCGCGGATATGATTGTCGGCATTGCCCCAGCCCGGAGCCTTGCGATGATCGTGAAGGAGAATCTCGTCGTCGGCCTTCAGCGAGCCGGCCGTGACCCATTCCCATTCCTTTGTCCATCGCGTGCGGCGCAAGATGCGGCGGACGAGATGATCGGCCGTCGCGCGCAATGCATATCCGTCGCGCGTCGAAATCTTCATCACCGGTTTTTCGCCACGGGAAAAGAAGCCGCGCGCGTCGCTTGGCCAGGATTTGCCGTCCGCGATGGCTTCGAACGGTTGGCCCACCAGTTCGGAAATCTGCCGCGGCCCGGTGCCGGTCATGATCCAGCTGTCGGCCGTGAGACACGGATTCGTCGCGTGAATCGTTTCGCAATAGGCGAGATTGTTTTCGGCGTTGATGCGATCGATGAAGATGATTCCGGGCTCGGCATATTCATAGGTCGCGCGCATGATGCGATCCCACAAATCGCGCGCATCGACCGTCTTGTAGATCTTGCCGCCGAATTTGAGATCCCAAGGCCCGTCGGCTTTCACTGCGGCAATGAACGCATCGCTCGCGAGGACAGACAGGTTGAACATCGCGAGCCGGCCGGGAGTACGCTTCGCTTCGATGAACGCTTCGATGTCGGGGTGATCGCAGGCAAGCGTCGCCATCATCGCGCCGCGCCGCGAACCGGCCGACATGATGGTGCGGCACATGGCGTCCCACACTTCCATGAATGAGACCGGCCCAGATGCATCCGCGCCGACGCCTTTCACGGGAGCGCCTTTGGGCCTCAGGGTCGAGAAATCGTAGCCGATGCCTCCCCCCTGCTGCATGGTGAGCGCGGCCTCGCGAAGGCTCGCAAAGATGCCGCCCATGTCGTCGGGCACGGCGCCCATCACATAGCAATTGAAGAGGGTGACGTTTCGGTCGGTGCCCGCGCCGGCCAGGATTCGCCCAGCAGGCAGGAACTGATGCCCGGCCAGAGCCTCGGCAAAGCCGAGCGCCCATTCGCGCCGCTTTTCCGGCGCCTCGGCCTTTGCGGCCGCGAGCGCCACGCGCGCCCAGGTATCGGCCATGTCGCGGTCCACGGGAGTCCCGTCGGCCGCTTTCAACCGGTATTTCATGTCCCAGATTTGGCGGGAAATGTCGCTCATAGGCGTCGCAAACGGTCCGCGTTTTCCCGCCCACGATAATCGCCAGGACGGATGAAAGTGCTAACGCCAACGCGGAACAGAGTCAAAAGAATTGTTCATGATACGTTCTTGGCGCGTTGAAAGCCGATTCGGCTTTCATGCGGGTAGCCGCTAACCCGCGTACGCCTGTTTCAATACCGCGATATCGAGCTTCTTCATCTGCAGCATCGCCGTCATGACGCGCGCGGCTTTCTTCGTATCTTTGTCGCTCATCATTTCGTCCAGCACGGTGGGGACGATTTGCCACGACAGGCCATATTTGTCTTTCAACCAGCCGCACTGGCTTTTCTCGCCGCCGGCCGAAAGCGTCTCCCACAATTCGTCGACTTCCTTCTGCGACTCGCAATTCACGCGAAGCGAAATCGCTTCCGTGAATTTGAAATGGGGGCCGCCGTTCAGCGCCATGAATTCCCTTCCGTCGAGCTCGAAAATGACGACCATCACGCTGCCTTCCGGGCGGCCGTGAACCTCCTGTCCCGCGCCGGTGTAGCGTGAGATTTTCCCGATCCTCGAATTCCGGAAGATCGAGACATAGAAATTTGCGGCTTCTTCGGCATCGTCGTCGAACCACAGACATGTTGCGATTTTCTGCATTTCGATTTTCCTCGACTGTCAGGCCTGTGCGAGAAGCTCTTCCAGTTTGTCGATGCTTTCCGTCCAACCCTGTTCCATTCCGCCCAGCATGAATTCGGCCTGCGGAACCTTGCCCGCCGCGCGCGTATGCATGGTGAGTTTGGTCTTGCCGTTCTGCTCTTCGAAGGTGACGGTTGTGACGCCTTCGAGAAGATGGTTGCCCGCGGCGTCGACCGCGATGCCGGTGAAGACCAGCCGCTCCGGCGCCGCGACCTCCAGGAACGTGCCTTTCATGGGATGCTCCGCCCCGTCGAGTCCGCGCATGACAATCAGGAGTGCGCCGCCGGGCCTCGCGTCGAGCTCGCAGACGGGTGCGGTGAACAATCTTGGCCCCCACCAGCGGGCCATCATCTTCGGATCGGTCCAGGCCCGGAACACCAGCGCGCGCGGCGCATCGAAAACACGGACAATGGTGAGCTCGCGCTCCATGGATGGTGTGGCTGACATGGCAATGCCTCTTTCACAAGATAATGCGATCAGGACGTCTTTTCGCAGACGATCATCCAGGGGACGCCGAACTTGTCGACCAACGTTCCGAAGCGGGTCGCGAAAAACGTCTCCTGAATCGGCATCGACACGGTTCCCTTTTCGGACAGCGCACCAAAGACTCGCTCCGCGTCGGCATCGCTCGTCGCGCTCAGCGAGATCGTGATGCCTTTCGGCGCTTCGTAGCGTCCGGGAGGTGCATCCGCACCCATCAAAAGCGCGCCGCCGACCGCGATCCGGCCGTGAATGATCTTGTTTGTCCAGTCGGCAGGCGCCATGCCCACCGCCGGCGTGCCCTCATAGCGCATCAGCACCGCAATTTTTCCGCCGAGATGCTGCTCGTAGAATTTGAAGGCCTCTTCGCAATTTCCGTTGAAGGCCACATGGGCATTCAGTTGCATGATGAT
>JBEKDC010000052.1:0-15469 GCA_050014535.1 Rhizomicrobium sp. | reverse complement strand
CCCTTGAAGGAGGCGCCGCGCATATCCGAGTTGCGCAGATTGGCGTGGCGCAGATCGGCCTTGCGAAGATCGGCGCAATAAAAACTTGTCCGTTCGAGATTGGCGTGCGCGAGGTTCGTGCCGACGAGCGAGGCGCCGGCGAAATCCGCTTCGGAAAACTGATGGCCGGCGAGCCGGAGGCCGTCGAGAGTCACCGAGACAAACTGGGCGCGCGCACCGCCCTGCCTGGAGAGGTAGCGCTTGTGCCCGGCCGCGATGATGTCCACCTCCCGCTGGGAGCAGGGACTTCGCTTTTCGCCGTAAAGATTCCTTAGCATGTCCGAAGAGGCCCCCCCTCACCTCCCGCGATCGCAGGAATCGACCTTAACTTGGGTGAATTAACGGGTCGTAAGAAATCCGTGTACGAGACCTTTACATCGTCGTAATGGAGCCCCTCGGCCCGATATAGGGGAAACAAACTCTTAAGATCGCGCGTGTATCTTCGATGGCTCCAATAGCGAGAGAGCAGGGCCTTGCACGATTTGGAACCGAGTGCGCGCAGCCGCGACGACAAGCGCAAGGAAAAGCGCTTCGACGTCAACCTCAAGGGCAAGGTGTTCGATCTCGAACGCGGCTTCGAGGACGATTGCGTGGTCGTCGATTTGTCGCCCGAAGGCGCGCGTATCAGGAGCGCGCTTCCCTGGCCGCTCGGAACGCACATCGTGCTTTATGTCACGGGCTTCGGCCGCTTCGAAGGCTCGGTCGTTCAGCGCGACGAGAACCATCTGGGCCTGCAATTCCAATCCGGCGTCGTCAAGCAGCGGCGCACGGCCGAGCAATTGGCGAATTTCGCCTATGACAAACAGGTGAGTCCCGTTCCGCTGCGTAGCGCCGTGCGCACCGCGCAGCTTCCTCCCCTGCAACGCTTCATCTGTTCCGACGGCAGCGAGGCCGCTTGCGAAGTCGTCGATATTGCGCTGGGCGGCGTGGCGCTCAAGACGAACGCAAGGCCGGCGATCGGCGCGCTGCTCCGCTTCGGCGACGTCGTCGGACGCGTCGTGCGCCATACGGATGACGGCGTGGCGGTCGAATTCATGGGCAAGAAACCGGCGGTCGGCTGAAATCCGCGTGCGTCGCGGCGTCTATTTTTGCACCGGCAACCACCGCCGCGCGCGCACCGGCATTGTCAGCACCAACAAGCCGAATGTCTGATGCACCGCCTGGAGCGGGGAAATCACGCGAAGAACGTCGCAGATCATGCGGACCTCTTCCTTCACGCCATACCACACGCCGATCTTGTCGCATTTGCGCACGTTGGAGACGTTCGACCAGCGCACCACCGCCACGCGCAGTTTCTTCGCCACGATCAACCGGTTCATGAACACTTCTCCGCCCCAGCGCGGCAGCCGCTTCATCTCGAACAGAGCGTTCGCCAGAAGCGATTTTGGGATGACGCGCTCGCCCGAAACGAAATCCATGCCCATCAGGCGATAGAGCGCGAGGCTGTTGCAGCGCAGGCTGATGCTGACCTCGGATTTGCCTTCGAGGACCGGCTTGGCGAGCGCGCTGAGATTCTCCGCCGTGAGGCCGGTCAGATCGGCATCGAGCAGCATGATCAACCGGCTTTGGGCGGCCGCGATGCCTTCGCTCAGCGCGTAAGTCTTGCCGCGATTGGTCTTGCACGCGATGACGCGCAGGCCCGGATAGGAACGCAGCACATCGCGTGTGTCGTCGGTCGAGCCGTCATCCACGACGATGATCTCGTCGAATAAAGGGTGCGGCGCCACGATATCGAGCACGCCGCGGATTCGATCCGCTTCGTTGTAGGCGCAGATGACACAGGATATCTTTGTCATTCACCCCCCAAGCCGGCCGTTCGGGGCCAAATGCGACCGCAGCGATTCCCGTGCGAAGGATGCGAGAGAACCGGCAGTTTATCAACGTAGAGGCAGGCGGATCGTTGCATTCGGGGCCGCCGCATCCCGCGAAACCCCTGATTTTCCTGCGAAATGGCCGGGGCGCTTGCGCCTCGCGCCGATGAGCTATAGTGCGCCGGCCGCGCCGGTCCTCCCGTCATGCTCCGCCTCGACACGATCGTGCAGTTGCTGGAACATTACGGATACGTCTTTCTTTTCATTATCGCCGTCGTCGAAGGTCCGATCGTCACGATCATCGGCGCGTTCCTCGCGGGGCTCGGCTATTTCAATATCTTCGCGGTGTATGTGGTCGTCTCGGTGGGGGATTTGTCCGGCGATGTGCTCTATTATGCCGTCGGACGGCTCGGCCGCATCGGCGCGTTTGCGGGCCTGCGCCGCGCGCTCGGCATGACGGGCGAACGCTTCGCGCGCATGGAGCAGTATATCGAGCGGCACGGCGGGAAGATCCTGCTGTTCGCCAAATACACGCAGACGGGATTTCTGGCGCTGCCCGCGTCCGGCGCGGCGCGCATGCCGATGGGAAAGTTTCTCTGGTACAATACGCTGGGCACCATTCCCAAGTCGCTCGTGCTGGTGATCGTGGGTTATTTCTTCGGCTACGCCTATGTCCGCATCGACGGCTATTTCGCGAAATCATCGATGGTGATGGTCGCAATCGTTTGCATCGCCGGCGCGTATATTCTCCTGTCGCGATATCTGCGGGCGATTTCGGACGAGCGTTAGCGGCGCGGGGCTTCGCGCCTGCGCGCGCCGAATCCTCCACGCACGATTTCATAGAACAGCGGCACGAAGAAGATCGCCAGCGCTGTGGCCGAAAGCATGCCGCCGATGACGCCCGTTCCGATGTCGTTCTGGCTGGCGGCTCCGGCGCCGTTGGAAATCGCCAGCGGCATGACGCCTGCCACGAAAGCGAGCGATGTCATCAGGATGGGACGCAGGCGCAGTCTTGCCGCTTCAAGCGCCGCATCGTGGGGGGATTCGCCGCGCGCCTGCGCGTCCACCGCGAACTGCACGATCAGAATCGCGTTCTTGGCCGACAGGCCCATGGTCGTCAGCAGGCCGACCTGGAAATAAACATCGTTGTAGAGCCCGCGCAATGTCGCCGCGAGAATGGCGCCGACAATGCCCAGCGGAATGACCAGCATCACGGACACGGGAATGGACCAGCTTTCATAAAGAGCAGCCAGCAACAGGAATACGACGAGCACCGAGATCGCATAGAGCGCGTAAGCCTGCGAGCCCGCTTGTTGTTCCTGGTAAGAGAGGCCGGTCCATTCCAGCCCGATGCCGTGCGGCAATTGCTGGAACAGTTTCTGTACTTCGGTCATGGCCGTGCCAGTGCTTTGTCCTGGGGCAGGCGCGCCCTGAAACTCCAGCGAACCGACGCCGTTGAAGCGCTCGAGATCGGCGGGGCCGAGAACCCAGCGCGCCGATGCGAAGGACGAGAACGGCGCCATCTCGCCCGAACTGCCGCGCACATACCAGCGATCGAGGTCCTCCGGCGCCATGCGGTAAGGCGCATCGGCCTGCATGTAGACGCGCTTGACGCGGCCGCGATCGATGAAATTGTTGATGAAGGTTCCGCCCCACGCGGCGTTCAGCGTGTTGTCGACATCGGCGATGGCCACGCCTTCCGCGGTCGCCTTCTCCTGATCGACATCGATATGCAGTTGCGGCGTGTCGTCGAGCGAGTTCGGCCGCACGCCGGAAAGGAGGGGATCGCGGGCGGCGAGGCCAAGAAACTGGCGGCGTGCCTTCATCATCGCGTCATGGCCGAGACCGCCGCGGTCTTCCATCTCCACGTCGAAGCCGGAAGAATTTCCCAATTCGCGTACGGGCGGCGGCACCAACGCGAAAATCTGCGCATCGCGGATCTTCGAGAACGCCTTCATGGCCCGGTGCGCGATGGCCTCGGCATGGTCTTTCGTGCTGGTGCGTCCGCTCCAGTCCTTCAGATGCACGAAACAGATGGCCGCATTCTGGCCCTGGCCGGCAAAGCTGTAGCCCGCGATCATGTAGGCCGTCGCCGTGTTGTCCTTCTCGTCGACCAGGAAGAAATGCTCGACCTGCTTTGCAACCGCGATCGTGCGCGCCTGCGTGGCGCCGGTGGGCAAAGTGATCTGGGTGATGATGAGGCCCTGATCCTCCTCGGGCAGGAACGCGGTCGGCAGGCGGATAAACAGCAGCACGAGCACGACAATGATGCCGGCATAGATCAGGAGCGCCGGCCGCACCCAATCGAGAAAGCGGTCCAGCGCCACCCGGTATTTCCGGACGCTGTAATCGAACGATCTGTTGAACCAGCCGAAGAAGCGGCCTCCCAGCTGCACGCCGCCTTGCGGAATCGGGTGAAGCAGCGTGGCGCACAAAGCAGGCGTCAGGATCAGCGCGACCAGAACGGACAGCACCATGGCGGATACGATGGTGATCGAGAACTGGCGGTAGATGACGCCGGTCGAGCCGCCGAAAAACGCCATGGGCAGGAACACGGCCGACAGCACCAGCGCGATGCCGATCAGCGCGCCCGTGATCTCCTGCATCGATTTGCGCGTCGCGTCACGGGGCGATAAGCCTTCTTCGCGCATCAGGCGCTCGACATTCTCGACCACCACGATCGCATCGTCGACGAGCAGCCCGATGGCGAGCACGAGCGCAAACAGGGTCAGCGTGTTGATCGTGAAGCCGGCTGCGGACAACACGCCGAACGTGCCGAGCATAACCACGGGCACCGCAATGGCGGGGATCAAGGTCGTGCGCCAATGCTGCAGGAAGATGAACATGACGATCACGACAAGGAATGTCGCTTCGACCAACGTCTTGATCACGTCGCGGATCGAGAGCCGGATGAAGGTCGTGTTGTCGACGGGGAATGAGAGTTTCACGCCCGGTGGAAATGTCGACGCAAGCGACTCCGCCTTGGCTTTCACCGCGTCCGCCGTCGTCAGCGCATTGGCGCCCGGCGCCAGTTGAACTGCGATGCCCGCGGCGGCCCTGCCGTTCAGGCGGCTCGTCACGGAATAGGAATCCGCGCCCAATTCGACGCGCGCCACATCGCGCAGCCTCACCAGCGCGCCGCCGGTTGCGGTTTTCAGAATGATGGCGCCGAATTGCTGCGGCGTCTGCAGCAAGGATTGCGAAGTGACGGTCGCATCGAGTTCCTGGCCGGGCACGGTCGGTTGCGCGCCGATCTCGCCGGCCGACACTTGCGCGTTCTGCGCCAGCACGGCGTTCATCACGTCGCTGGGGGTCAGCGCGAAACTGTTCAGCTTGTAGGGATCGAGCCAGATGCGCATCGCATAGCCGGCCCCGAAGATCTGCGCCTGTCCCACGCCCGGAATGCGCGCCAGGGGATCCTGCAGATTGCTGACGAGGAAATCGGAAATGTCGACATCGGTGTAGCGGCCGCTGTCGTCATAGAGTGCCGCGATCAGAAGGAAGCTCGTCTGCGATTTGGTGACGACGACGCCTTGCTGCTGCACTTCCTGCGGCAACAGCGGGGTGGCCTGCTGAACTTTGTTCTCGACCTGCACCTGCGCGATGTCGGGATTGGTGCCCGGCGCAAAGGTGGCCGTGATGTTCACGCCGCCGGACGAACTGCTGGACGAGGTGAAATAGAGCAGGTTGTCCACGCCGGTCAGCTGCTGCTCGATGACCTGCGTCACGGAGTTCTGCGCGGTCTCCGCCGAAGCGCCGGGATAGAACGCGCTGATCGTCACGGACGGCGGTGCGAGTGCGGGATATTGGGTGATCGGCAAGGTGTAGATCGCAAGCGCGCCTGCCAGCGCGATCACGATCGCGATCACCCAGGCGAAGACCGGCCGGTCGATGAAGAAAAGGGAAATGCGCATCAGCTCTTGCCGGTCGCGCCGGTTTCGCCGAGCGATGCGGGAACCGCATTCACCTTGACGCCCGGCGTGACGTTCTGCAGGCCTTCCACGATCAGCCGGTCGCCGGCCGCGAGGCCTTCCGTCACCAGCCACTTGTCGCCGATCGCGCGCGTCGTTTTCAACGCACGCAGCCGGGGCATGCCGCCGGCGTCGACAATATAGGCGATGGGATCGCCTTTCTCGTTGCGGCTCACGCCTTGCTGCGGCGCGAGGATCGCATTCTGCTGCACGCCTTCGATGATCGTCGCGCGCACGAACATGCCCGGCAGCAGCACATCGTCGGGATTGGGAAAGATCGCGCGCAAGGTCACCTCGCCCGTATTCTGGTCGACGGTCACTTCGCTGAATTGCAGCGCGCCCGCTTGGGCATATTGCGTACCGTTGTCGAGCTGCAGCGTGACGCGCGCATCGGCCGGTCCGTTGCGCGTGAGGTGGCCGCCCTCCATCGCCAGCTTCAGGTTGAGCAGCTCGGTGCTCGATTGCGTGATGTCGACATAGATCGGATCGAGCGTCTGGATGGTTGCGAGCGCGGTGGTCTGATCGGCCGTGACGAGCGCGCCTTCGGTGAAGGCCGAGCGTCCGATGCGGCCGGAGATGGGTGCGGTGATGCGGGTATAAGCGAGATTGATGCGCGCGGTTTCGACATTGGCGAGCGCCTGCTTGTAGGCCGCCTGCGCGTCGTCATTGTCCTGCGGCGCCACCGCATTGGCCTTGATCAGCATGTCGTAGCGCGTGGCCTTCGCCTTGGCGGTGGCAAGTGCGGCAACCGCGTTGTCATAGGCCGCGCGGTAAAGAGCAGGGTCGATCTGATAGAGCGGCTGGCCGGCCTTGACCGCGTCGCCTTCCTTGAACAGCCGCGCCTGCAGGATGCCGTTCACCTGCGGACGGATATCGGAGGTCGCAAAGGGACTCGTGCGGCCGGGCAAAACCGTAGTGAGCATGACCGGCTCGGTCCGAATCACCACGAAACCCACCACTGGCGCAGGTCGTGCCGGATGGGCTTGTGGGCTGCAGGCCGCCGCAAAGCTCAATCCCGCCAGGGCGAGCCCGTTGAGGGCAGTCATTAACCTATGGGGACTCATGGGTAATTGCTCGGACGCTGATGGAAGATCGGCAGGGGCGCTCTACGCCGGTTCCTACCCCTAGCACCTCTAACAATCTAGGAAGAAAACGCCGATTTGCATGGGACTCCGGGACACACACGGCGAAAAATTGCCCGAGCGCCGCCATCTCTCGCCGAATCGAACCGTCCGGGGCTGAAATGCGGCGGCTCAAGCCGCAAGCTCACACTTCAAGCCGGTCCGCCGGACGCGCCACGATCGTGTAGAGCGCCGGCATCAGGAACACGCTGATCAGAAGTCGCGAAAACAGTCCGGAAACGATCACCAGCGCGAACGGCCTCTGGGAATCCGTGCCGACACCCGTGGCGAGCGCGGCCGGCAACAACCCCAACGCCGCCACCAGCGCCGTCATCATGATGGGACGCAGCCGCAGGATCGCGCCTTCCCGGATCGCTTGGGCGACACCGGTGCCGTTTCGCCGAAGCTCATTGACGTAAGAGATGTACACGATCGCCGTCTGCACCGAGACGCCGAACAGGGCGAGGAATCCGATGCCCGACGAAGCGGAGAACGGCGTGTTCGTGATCCACAGCGCCACGATACCCCCGACAGGCGCCGACAAGAGCACGCCCAGAACCGTGATGAACGGGAACTTGAAATTGCTGTAGAGCGCGAACAGCAACAGGAAGATCAGGAAGAGCGTCAGCGGCAGGATGACATTCATCTGCGCGCGCGAAGCCGTGTACTCCGTATATTCGCCGCCCCAATCCAGATGATAGCCCTGGGGCAGGGTGACTTTGTCTTTGACCTGGTCGATGGCATCGCCCACGGCGCCGGCCAGATCGCGTCCCTGGACGGAGAACTGCACACCGATATAGCGCGAATTATACTGGCGGTAGATGAACGACGCGCCGTTCTCCACCTGGATGTCCGCCAGTTCCTTGAGCGGAATCTGCTGCCCGGCGGCCGTCGCCACGGGGATGTTCGCGATCTCTTCCGGAGTGTTGCGATATTTTTGATCGAGCCGGACGACGAGATCGAACTGTTTTTCCTGCTGAACCACTTCGGTCGCGACATCGCCGCCGATGGCGGTCTGGATCAGCGCGTTGACGTCGTCGACGTTCAGCCCGTAGCGCGCGATTTTGGCGCGGTCGATCTTGATGTCGAGGCTGGGCTGGCCGAGCTCCTTCACCAGGGTTACGTCGCGGATGCCGCGCACGTTTTGAAGAATCTCTTTAATCGCCTTTCCCTTTTTCTGAAGCGTGTTCAGATCGGGTCCGAACACTTTGACGGCGAGCGCGCTCTTCAGCCCCGATTCCGCTTCGTCCACGGCGTCTTCGGCCGGCTGCGTGTAGTTGAAGATGATTCCGGGAAAGGTGAGGAGCTTCTTGTTGATCGCCTCGATCAGCTCGGCCTTGGTGCTGTAGGCGCCGTTCCAGGTGGAGTAGGGCCTGAGACCGACATAGAACTCGACATTGAAGAAGCCGGTCGAATCCGTGCCGTCGTCCGGGCGACCCAGCTCCGAGGCGACCGTCGTGACCTCCGGAAAGGATTTCAAGATATCGCGAATCTTGGGCGTGATCTTTGCCGATTCGTCGAACGAGATCGTGTAGGGCATCGTCGCGCGAACCCACAGCGCGCCTTCGTCCAGTTGCGGCATGAACTCCGCGCCGATGAAGGGGATCAGCAGCAGCGAAACCGCCAGCGCACCGGCCGAGACAAGCGTCGTCAGCCACGGATTGGCGAGGCAGATATCGAGGATGCCGGCGTAGAAGGATTTGATCCATTCGAAGATCGCGTTACGGCGCTCCTTGACGCCGTCGCGCATGAACCACGAACACAGCACGGGCAGCAGAATGAGCGTGATGATCAGGGAGCCGACGAGCGCGAACACCATCGTGTCCGCCATCGGTCGGAACAGCGTGCCCGAAGGTCCGGAAAGGACATAGATCGGCAGGAAGCTGACCACGATCACGGCGACCGCATAGAAGAGCGGACGGTCCACTTCCGCTGCCGCATCCTTGATCACTTCCATCACGTCGATGGCGCGTCCCTCGCGCGCGGCCAGCTGGCGAAAAATGTTCTCCACCATCACCACCGCGCCGTCCACCAGGATTCCGAAATCGACCGCGCCGATGGATAAGAGATTGGCCGAGGCGTGCTGCAGATCGAGGCAGATGAATGCGAACAGCAGCGCGAGAGGTATCGTGGTGGCGACGATCAGGCCGGCCCGGAAATCGTAGAGGAAGAAGATGAGGATAACGACGACAAGGAAGATGCCCCGCAGCAGGTTTTTCTCCACGATGTCGGTCGTCAAGTCGATCAGATCGGTCCGGTCGTAATAGGGGACGACTTTGATATCCTTCGGCAGAAGTTGTTCGTTTAGTTCCCTGGTCTTCGCCTCGACGCCCTTCAGCACGTCCTGCGTTTTTTCGCCGGTGCGCAGCAAAATGACGCCTTCCACCGCGTCGTCCTGTTTCTCGTAACCGAATTCGCCCAGGCGCGGTGCGATGCCGATGGCCACGCGTCCGACATCCTTGAGCAGCACCGGCGTGCCGTTGTTCACGGTCAGGACGACATTGCCGATGTCCTCCGGCGTTACCATGCGGCCGATGCCGCGCACGTAATAAAACTCGCCGCCTTGCGTATAGAAGCCGCCGCCCGCATTGCTGTTGTTGGCGGTGAGCGAAGCTTCCACCTGCGCCACCGACAGGCCCGCGCCCGCGACTTTGATGGGATCGAGCAGAACCTGATATTGCATTGTGCCGCCGCCGAAGCCGGAATCGTCGGCCACGCCGGGCACCGATTTATATTGCGGCTCGATGGTCCAGGCTTCGAGCGTCTTGAGCTCCATGGGCGAACGATCGGGGCTCTGGAGCACGTAGCGATAGATCAGTCCCGACGGCGAAGAGAGCGGCGACACGGAAGGCGATACGCCGTTCGGCAAGGTGAGATCCGGCAACCGGTTGAACACTTCCTGGCGCGCGAAATTGTTATCGGTGTTGTCCTGATACGTAATGATGACGTCTGACAGGCCGTACAGCGAAATCGAGCGGACATTGTCGGTCTGCGGGATGCCGTTCATTTCCACTTCGACGGGAACGGTGATCAACCGCTCCACTTCCTCGGCGGCATGACCCGGCCATTGGGTGATGATTTCGACGATCGCGGGAGACAGGTCGGGATACGCGTCGACCGGCAGGCGTTCCAGCGCCCTGATGCCTGCGCCGATCAACACAAGCGTCATCATGATCACGAGAAAGCGCTGGCCAAGCGAAGACGCGACGATCCGGTTCATGATCGACGGCGTACGCGGCGGCATGGGAGGCAGTTCGTCGGTCATTGACTTTGCATGAACTGAATGAAGAGACCGCCATCGACCACGACCCTGTCGCCGGAATGCACGCCTTCGGGGATGTCGTAGAGATCGCCGGCCCGATACCCGAGCGTCACATGCTCGCGCGCAAAACCGCCGTCGCGCTGCACGACATAGACGAAGGGCAGGTTCTCATCGTCGCGCAGGACTGCGGATACCGGCGCCAGCAAGCCGGTGTTTTCCCGGCGGGACTGAATCTGCACGTGGACATACATCTGCTTTTTCAGAAGCCCCGCCGGATTGTCGACGGTCACGCGCACATTCACCGAACGCGTGTTGGGGTCCACCAGGGCAGGGATGTTCGTCACCGTTCCGGCGACGGTGTTTGCGCCGATGCCGGTGGCGATCTGGGCCGTGTCGCCCAGTGCGACGGACGCGATATCGGAATCGAATATTTGCGCCAGCACCCAGACGCGAGAGACATCGGCCACCGTAAAGCAGACGGTGCTGCCCGCCTGCAGCAGCTCCCCCGGCGTGATCAATTTTTCCACCACCGTTCCCGCGATCGGCGATCGGATGATGCCTTCGATATGCGCAAGCGGCCGGCCCCGCTCGACTTCCTTGAGGTCATGGGGATCGATATTGAGCGAGGCCAGCGCTCGCAGCGCCGCATAGCGGTCGGCCTCGGCGCCGACGGCGTCGGTTTCCGCCTGATCCGCTTCGCGCTGCGACACGCCTTGATGCTTGAGCAGATCCTTGTCGAGATCGGCGAGCCGGCGGTTGGTTGCGGCCGTAGCCACGGCCTTGCGATACGCATCGACGGCTGCCGCAAAATCGGGCGACTCCACCACCGCAAGCTGCTGGTCTTTCCGGACCTTTTCGCCGGGCGAAACAAGCAGGCGAGTCACGGGACCGGAAAACGGCGCCAGCACGCTTGTGGCCTGGTCGTTGTCGAAATCGACCGCGCCGGTCGCATCGATCGTCTTGCGCCATTTGGTCGGCGTGACGGTGTAGAGACGGATGTGCTTCAGCTGATCGTCCGTCAGCTTCACAGTGCCGGCCGTGACTGATGCGGCATCCGACTTGTCATTCTTGGGCGAGCAGCCGGTAGCGAGCGCGGCAATCGCAATGGCCGCAAAAGCGAGCGTCCAATGCGGCGTTCTATTTCTCATGTTTTCCCCCGGCCAGATCGGCGCGGTTCCACCAGCCGCCTCCAAGAGCCTGAAACAATGCCGCCGTATCGGCGAAACGATTGGCCTGCGCCTGCAGGCGATTGATCCGCGCCTGCTGATAGGCCTGCTCGGCATTCAGCACCGCGAGATAGTTGGTGTAACCGTCCTTCAATTGCCTCTCGGACAGGTCGAGCGTCACCTTGGCGGCGTCTTCTGCGGCGGCGGCCGTCTTGAGCGCCAGCGCATCCTGCTCGAGTGCGGCCAGCGTATCGGCGACGTTTTGAAAGGCGGTCTGCACCGTGCTGCGATATTGCTCCAGCGCCTGGATATAGGCGTCGCGCGCCGCGTGTTCCTGATGCATCAGGTTGCCGCCGTCGAATATGGGCGCGGCCAATTGCGCGCCGATCTCCCAGAAGCCCGTGCCGGGTGCGAAGGTCTGACCGATCATCAGAGCCGTTGCGCCGACGTCGGCAGTCAATTGGAGATTGGGCAGGCGATTTGCTTCCGCCACGCCGATCTGCGCGCTGGCCGAATGCAGATTTTCCTCGGCCTGCAGAACGTCGGGACGCTGCGCCACGAGCTTGGAAGGCAGCGTCACCGGAATTTCCTCCGGCAATGTCAGACTCGACAATTCGAACTTGTCTTCAGGCGCTTGCTCGGGAAACCGGCCGACCAACACGGCCAGCAAATCGCGCTGTTGCGCCAATTGCTTGACGAGGGGAGGGAGCGTCGCCCTCTCTTGTTCGAGCTGCGATTGCTGGGCTGCGAGATCGAGCCCGTTCGCATAACCCTTCCTCAGTTGGTATTTCAGGATATCGACCATACGGAGATTTGCGTCGATGAGATCGTTGGTCGCGTCGATCTGCGCTTGCGTTGCGCCAAGCTCGATCGCGGTGACGGCAACGTTCGACGTCAACGTGGTGTAGGTCGCCACCATCTGGAACCGCGTCTGCTGTTCCTGCGCCTGCAGCGACTCCACGGTTCTTTGATTCAGCCCGAATATATCGGGCGTATAGGAGACGCTCACTTCCGGCGTGAAGAGATTGTACTGGAAAACGTTCTCGTTCGGCGTCGGCGAAATGAGGTTCGATTGCTTCTGGCGGCTGGCCGAATAGCCTCCCGAAACGCTGGGATAGTAAGCGCCTTTTTGCGCCAGAACATGCTCGCGCGCCGCTTTCAGTGCGGCCTGGGCCGCCTTGAGATCGTGATTGTTCTTGAGCGCCTCGTCGATCAGAGCGTTGAGCGGCTGGGAATGGAACAAGGTCCACCAGTCGCCGGAAAGATCGCTGCCGTCGACAAAACTCTGCGCCGCGCCGCCGGCGACGTTCGGCGTGGCGACGGTCGTCGACAATGGTTGCGGCGTGTACGTAGCGACATCGGGTGACGCCGGCTTCTTGAAGTCCGGGCCCACGGCGCAACTCGCACCGAGCAGGCAGAGCGAGAGAACCGACAGCGCGCGCGTATGCGACGACCGCGGATTTATCCGCCGGTAAATTTTCATGGGCTTACGGTTTTTCAAACGGCTTACGCCTTAAGGCTAAGCGAAGATCAGGCGCAAGCTCTTTCGGCCTTGCGCGACTCGAATTGATTTGGGATCAGGCGCGCGGAGGCGCGCGGCTCTGCCAATCGTGAGCGGTCGAACCGGAAATCGCGAAAGCGGTGAAGACGAGAGCTGCCGTTTCAACCCATGAGTACGGCAGACGTAAAAGCGGCGGCGCCGATGCGACGACGGACCCGACATGGACGACGGCCTGACAAAACGGGCAATCCGCCTGGCTGTGGTCGATAGGCGCCTTGCTTGGCGAAGATGTCGTCGCGTTCTTGACGATGCCGCCCGGGGCCGGAGTTTCGGCGTGAATGTGAGTTTGGGCGATAAAAGATTGCAGCGCGAACGCAAACACGGCGATGAACACGACGAAGCGCCGCGCCGGGCCCGAACGCCGCAGTCCAAACAATTCCGCCGTTGTGCCTCTCACAGAGCCTGCAATCGCCTGAATCCGCCAAGTTTATGCCGCATCGGGTACCCTTCCGCAACCGGCAGGTCCGTCGAGTACCCGCACGGGATTGTTGACCATGCAAAGGGCCAATACGTTTGCGGCTCCACCCACACCCAGACGATTGAAGGCTTTTGAAGCATCTTCAAACGCGGCGTTGTCGGCACTTTCCACAGGGTCTCTGCCAAGTATCTGCCCCTCTATGTGGCCGAGTTCCAATTCCGGTATAACAACCGCACCAATCCTGACATTTTCGGGGAAGCGATCAAGGGATGCTGAAGTGGGCAAAGACCATTGATTGGCTTGCGATAAATTCGTCAGCCTTGATTCTGCTCGTAGTGCTGCAGGTACTAGCCGCATTTCCCCCTCAACCAGTCGAAAGCCCAAATCAGCAAGCCAAAGCTCACCCCCGCAATGAACCCTATAACCCTGTCCCATGGTGGCTTGGGTCCGGCACTGTGGAAGCGTTCTTTACGGGGCTCATCGCTCTTTATGCCATTCGCCAGTACGTAGAATCGAGGCGCAGTTCCGAGCGGCAATTGCGGGCGTACATTACTGTCGGAAGCATCAGGTTTCAGCGACCCGGCCTTCCTAACGGTGACGATTTGCCTTGGCGGATAGAGTTTTCCGTCAGGAATTCCGGACAAACACCAGCCTATAGGGTCGGTGTTATTGTTCAGTCGGATGTCGGCGTAACCAGAAAGCCTGACGATGCAATCTTTGAGTTGGGCGATGGAAAAGTTTCTTATCCAGAGTCGCTCTTGCCACCCGGTACTGTTCACGAAGTCAGGTTGGCGGACGGCTTGGAATTCGGGAAGTCCGAATTTCTCGACTATCAGAGCAAGAATTTGGCGGCCTACATCTGGGGTCGCGTTGATTACGTTGACTGTTTCGGAAACCCGCACTGGACGCAATTTCAAGCGCAGTCGCTGTTCGGCTCCGACACCCACTTCGGATATTTCGGTAAAGGAAACTGCACGGACGACGAACTCTGACGCCCATGCCACCGATGCAGTGGCGAAAAGCGTAAGCATGATGAATGTGAATATGAGTGCGGCCTGTCGAAACCAGCGATATCTTGTGCCCCCATTTTTGTCGACAGGTGCATAATCGCCCAAATTAGGACACTACCGGACCGTCCACGCGATACAACTTTCCCGTGATTCGGCCGGCGACAGGCCTGCGTTCAGGACGCCGGGATTGTTTCCGCGATCGCGCGCGAGCGCTGCAACAAGTGCTCGACCATGGCGCCGGCGACGTCGATGCCGCCCGTCGTCTGCGCGTGCGCGAAGTAGCAGGGAAAATTCGCTTCGAGAAGATAAACCCGGCCGCTCGGATGTTCGAGAATATCGACGCCGCCGAATTGCAGGCGCAACGCCTGGACCGCGCGAATCGCCACGTTGGCGACCCGGCCGGGCGGCTCAGAGGTGTAGTCGGCGGCATCGTCGCCGGCGAAGGTGCGGAAATCGTCCGCGCGCATGACGTTTCGATAAGCGGCGACGACACGCGAGCCGACAACGATCGCGCGCCAGTGAACGGCATCGTCGATATAGGCGCACAGAAACGGCCTTTGGCCCTGCGCCAGAATGTAGTCGATGGCCGAAAACAGAGCGGGCAGGGAATCGACTCGCAACGTTCCCACACCGCCTTCCCACCCCAGCAATTTGACGATGGCCGGTAGTCCACCCACCGCTTTGACCGCGGCCTTCAAACCCTCGCGATCCGGCGTGACGATGGGAATGCTGCGCGGAATTGGCAATCCTGCGTGCTGGAACAGAAGCGGGTAACCCAGCGTCGAAAAAAACGGGCCCAGGGAGTCCGTATAGAATGTCGCGACGCGATCGTGCCAGAGAAACTGCTCCACACGCGCCGCGGCGGACGATACGGCCGGACAATAGAGCGCGTCGCCGGCCGAAAGCCCCGCATCGCCGTCGAAGGCGAAGCGCGTCGCATCGATGTCGTGAAACGAAACATCCCGGCTCTCGCAGGCGGCGCGCAGCAACGAGATCGTTTCGCCCGGCGTTCCGTCGCTCACACAATAAAACCGCATGGCTGGTTTTGTCCGTTTCTATTCGAAGCGCACGCCGGCGATGAGCTCGCCGGGAGCCAGTCCCACGGCAAAG
>JBEKDC010000051.1:0-15722 GCA_050014535.1 Rhizomicrobium sp. | reverse complement strand
CGTAGAGATCGACCGAGCTGCGCTCGATTTCTGCGATGGTCCCGATGTTGCGCGCGCGCACGTCGACGACGGCCAGCGTTCCGCGTGCGAGCATCCAATAGATGCTGCTGCGGAAGCTGATATAAGTCGTCGGATCAAGACCCACATCGACCAGATCCCCGGCGGCGTCGCGCGGATTGCTAGGGCCCAAAACCGGCAGAACGAGATAGGGACCCTCGCCGGCGCCGTAAACCGCCAGCGTCTCTCCGAAATCCGTTGTGTGACCGTCGATCCCGAACTTGGTGGCGGCATCGACCAAGCCGGCCATGCCGATGGTGGTATTGATCGTGAAACGACCGAGCGTCGTGCAGGCGCGCGAGACATTGCCTTCCAGGATGTCGTTGGCGAAGGTCGACGGCTCGTTCAAGTTCGACAGGAAGTTGTGAACGCCATCGCGTGCTGGTTCGGGCACGGCTCGAACATAGAACTTCGCCACCGGCAGCGCGACATTGTTGTCGAGCGACAGGTTCATCGAAAAAACCTGCCGGTTGAAGGATTCATAAGGATCGTTCTGATCGGTCGAATCGGTGGTTTGCGTGCTCGCACATCCCGTGGCGGCGAACGCAATCAACAAAGCACCAAAGACACGAGCGCGGTCGAGCATAGTCACTCCCAGCAATTCCTATCGCACAACGAATCGACGGCCATTATGGCACCGCGAATAAACAAATGTTCCGACGCCTTCCAGCCAAGTGTGGCGCTCCAACAACACTGGATTGAAAGTTTGTCGCCATCCACCCTTCGCCTGGCTCCGCCATGCGCCAATTCGGAACTGTCTTCGACGTCTACGTCAATCGGGTCCGAACGGATCGGGGGACGGTGTAAACATAGGTTTTTTCGCTAAGCTCCCGTAATATCTGCCGCTTTTCTGTGCAAATCTTGGCCTGCCGGATCCGTGCCGAGAAGGTCGAAATCCCGACCGGCCGAAATTTGCCCCCACAGCATAACACGCTTCCGGCCATAAATTGGAAGGCCGCGGCATCGCGACGCCGAATCTGCCTCTGTGCGGTCGCGATCCGAGACATGCCGAGGGGCGGCACGCCGGCGCCTGCACCGGACGAATATTGGCGCGGACTGGCCCCAACGGATCGAGTCAGTGTGGTCGCAGTTCGCCAATTCGCGTCGCGCGTTCGGGCTTGCTGCCTTTGACGCTCGTGCGCACCATCTCGCGTCGATGTCCGTGATAGTCGTTCAGCGCAAAGTGCTGCGTCGTGCGGTTGTCCCAGATCGCGAGCGTGCCTTTTGCCCAGCGCAGGCGCCAGGTGAAATTCTCGTTCACGGCATGACGATAGATATGTTGCAGCAGGCCTTGCGAATCCTGATTTGTCCAACCGGAGATCCGAGCCGTGTAGACGGGATTGAGATAAAGCGCCGAACGTCCCGTTTCAGGGTGCGCAATGACCGCCGGATGAACCTGCTCCCGATAGGCATCCTTGGACGGCTCGATCGGCGTCGACATCAAATGCTTGACGCCGTCGAGATAGCCTCCCGTGCCGTAAGCCGGACCTGCGGAATGCACGGCGCGCAATCCCAGCAAAGTCTCCTGCAGGCCTGCGGAGAGCGTTTCGAACGCCATATACTGGTTCGCCCAGATCGTATCGCCGCCGACAGGCGGAGCTTCGAGGCTATAGAGCAAAGTGAAACTCGGCGGTTCGGGAAGATAGGAAAGATCGGTGTGCCACGCATTGGCGAAATTGAGCTTGTCCTCGGGCTCCTTGAGGATACGAATGACATAGGGCCGATCCGGCAGAGGTTTCACAAACGGCGTCACGTCGCGGCCGCCGAGCGCCTCGGTCAGCCTTTCGAGATCGTCGAGCGACATGTCCTGATCCGGCAGCGCGACGACCAGATGATCGAGCAACGCGCGGCGCAGCTTTGTCACGTCCTCAGCCCGCAACGGCTTTGAAAGATCGAGCCCGGTCACGAACGCACCCGCCGATCCGCCGGCCGGCGCAACCTTCATTTTTGCCTTGGTGTGCAATGCGGCGGAGATGGCAGCCTCCTATCTTCAGAATGAAAGTCTAATCGCAGACCTCGTTCAGGTCGAGCCATTTACGCCGCGGTGGGCGCCGCCTGTTCAGCCTCCCCTACATTGGATACCGTCATCCTGACGGGCACGATTCTTTGCTCTCATTTCGCAGGGGGAAATCATGGCAACCGAATCGGCCACCGCACGGTCTTTCGACATTGGTAGCGTTCTCTCCAACACCTTCGCGGTCATCGGCCACAATTTCATAACGTTTGCTGTCATCGCAGCGATTGCCGGGATACCAGGTTTTGCCTTTTCATGGCTTACGACCGGAATGACCCCGTTTGGCCGCGCGCAATTTGTGGCTCCCCCTGGAATGCCGCCGACGACATATGTGGTCATCCTTTTCGCAGGCGGACTATTGGGATTCGTGTTCAGCTGCGTGCTGCAGGCTGCGCTCATCCACGGAACAGTGGCCGATTTGAACGGACGGCGCGCCTCATTTGCCGATTGTGTTGCGACTGGGTTGAAGGCATTTCTTCCCTTGGCGGCCATCGCAATTCTTGCCGGCATGGGAATGGGAATCGGCATGATATTGCTCGTGGTTCCCGGGATCATTTTGATGGTTGCCTGGTCGGTCGCAATCCCGGTGCGCGTTATCGAGCGCAAGCCGATCTTCGAAGTTTTCGGCCGCAGCTGGCAGCTGACAAGCGGATACCGTTGGCCGATTCTGGGTCTGTTCATTATCGTGGGCATCGGTTCGGCCGTACTTCAATTCGCGCTCCTACCTTTGCAGGGGATTATGGCGTCTTCGACCGTAGGAGGATCGGTGGTCTTTCTCGCAGCTGCGACGATAGTCGGCATCCTGGTTTCGATGTTCGGTGCAACGATGGCAGGCGTGATGTATTACGAGCTGCGAAGCGCCAAAGAAGGAATCGGCCCTGAGGCACTCGCGGCGGTATTCGACTGAGAATTATCTGCAATCGATGTTTACGGCTTGTCGTATTTATCGCGCCTGCGGCGACCAAACAGCAGGCGCCCCTCAAGGCGCCCGCGCAGACCCGCATAATAGGCGCTGAGAAATTCTTCGTCGGTCGCGGCGGTCGCACCCGCACCGATCTTGGCGCGGATTCGCTGCGCCACTGCGGTCATGGTAGCAGGCTCCTTTCGGCGCAAAACGTCCTCAAGCACGGACAATTCCTTGATGCCATAGGCGTCGAGTTGCCGGACCGTGAATGCGATGACTGTCGGCGTTTCCCGCGCCACAAGATCGACATCGAGAATGCGCTTCGGCGCGCGAACCACCCAGGTTCCCGCAACCAGATCGCCCACCCGCAGCCTGTCGCGATTGAACAGGGGGAAAAACACAAATACGCCGCACCATACGATTCCGGCGAGCGCAATCCAGGAGTCGACGCCGCCGCCCCCGGCGAAGATGAAGCTCAGCGGCAGAAACACCTCCAGTTCGCGCATCGCATTGCGCGCGAATATCGCGTCGGCCGTGAGCGGCCCACCGCTCCGCGTCGTCACCCTGATGCCGAGGACGCGCTTGCCGGGTGTGGCCGCGCGTGGCGTCAACTCGAACACCATGAAGTAGAAATTTCGGAGGACGAACGCGCCAAGAAGCCAGATCACGCCGACAAATTCGCCCGAGCGCGCGCCTGAAAATAAAGCCGCTCCAACTGTCAGCAGCGAAAACGCGATCAATATGCCCGTGATGATCGTCGCATCCAAGAGGAACGCGGACGCTCTCTCCGAGGCATCCGCGAGCGTCAACCTCAGATCGACGCCTTCCGGCGTCACGAGTTCGCGCACGCGCGCCGCAGTTCCCTGATAGTTCGGCGAACCTGCATTGTCCGAAGGCGCAGCATTGAGCATCGCGGGCGTGCTCATGGCGCTGTCCGTCGTGGAAGATAGAAATAGCCGAGCCAAACGGCCGCGGATGCAGCCGCGATCGCATAGCGCAAATAGCTATTGGTGATCAGCTGCCGGGCAAAGCCTTCGAGCAAGCCGGCACAGCCCAGCATCACGACGACGCCTGCCATCACGACCGCGGCTATTCGGCCGGCAGAAGCGAGAGCGTCCAGCCGCGACCGTGCGCCGGGAAACGCCAGCGTCCACCCGACGCGGAAACCGGCCGCTCCCGCCAATGTCACGGCGAACAATTCCGTCACGCCGTGAATCAATGCCCAACCGCCGAACTCGAACCCCAATCCGCGTTGAGAAAAGAGAGACAGAAAAGCTCCCAGCATCATGCCGTTATACGACATCAGAAACGCGGTCGGCAGACAGCAGGCAAACCCGAGCGCAAAGGCGAAAAGCGAGATCTGGGCATTGTGCGTGAACAGAAAGGTCGAGAAGAAGGCCAGCCCGCTGCCGCTATGCGTCCCGAGTAAAGTGTCGCGCAGTTCCTGCGTGGAGCTTGCCGGCCCGCGACCGTCGGCCAGGTCGCCGGGAACAAACGAGTAGAACCAATCGGGCGATTCGCGGGTGAGAACGAATGCCACGACAGCCCCCAGGACCATGAAGCCGGCCGAAACAAGCGTCTCGCGCCACAACTCACGGACGGCCGCAGGCCATGCGGTCGAGAAGAAAGTGCCTATTCTCTCGGCCAGTGTCGTGCGCGTGCCGTAAACGCAGAAATAGGCGCGTGTGCAGAGGCTCTCCAGATAAGAGATCAGACTCTGATCCAGCGAAATCGCCCGCGCCACCGATAACGATGACAGCGCGCTTCGATAAAGCACCGGAATAGATGTCACTTCGTCGTCCGAGAGCCCGCGAGTGGCGCCGCGCTCCAGGCGCACCAGCAATGCATCCAGACGCCGCCAGTCCGCCTCGCGTTCGGCGCGAAAGCGATGGCTCTTGAGCGTCAGAGACGGCGTCGTCATTTCGTCATACCCGATGCCGATGCTTGACGGAGAGATAGGCCCCCACGAGGCCGGCTCCGATCTGGTCGGCCGGCACGTCCACGATATCGACACCCAGTCTCTGCAATCGGGACACAACCACTTCCTTTTCGCGCAGCAGGGAATCGGCGATCACCGCGCGCGTTACGTCTTCGGGCGAGACCGGTTCCTTGCGGATCATCGACTCGAGTTCTTCGTCACGGAACACGACAAACAGGACAAGGTGGCGGCGCAACAGGCGAGCGACATTCTCCAGCATCAATTCCGCGCTTGTGGTGTCGGAGAAATCGGTAAATACCACCACGATCGAGCGATGCTCCAATTCACCCGCAAGCTGCGTGAGCCCCAACGTAAAATTTGTCTCGGCCGTGGAGTAATCGAGGCTTGCGGCCAGCCGCTGCAATTGCGGAAACGCGGCTGAGCCCATCAGAGTGCCGCTGGCAAATTTCGGCTTCTCGTCGAAAGCAAAAAAACCGACGCGGTCGCCCAGCTTGAGCCCGACAAATGCAAGCAGCAGAGCCGCCTGCAGCGCGCGATCGAGCCGCGGTTGTCCCAGCAGAGGCTCGCTCATCAGCCTGCCAGTATCGAGCGCGATCACGACATGCTGGTTCTGCTCGGCCTGGTATTCCTTGGCGAGCAGAATCCCATGACGGGCCGACTGCTTCCAGTCCATCGAGCGGCGATCCATTCCGGGCTGGAATTCGGTCAAGGCGTGGAACTCGGCGCCTGCGCCGGCATGGAGTTGCACGTGAAGCCCAAGCGAACCGCGTTCGAACAGAAGCATCGCTTCGTCCTTGACCGCAGCCACGTTGGTGACCACGGGTATGGCCGCAGCCAAACTGTCCCTGCGCTGCTTCCAGATCAATCCCAGGGGGCCGCGCCAGCGTATCCAGAGCGACTCGAGAACGGCCTCACCCCGACGTAATGGTTCAAGCTGGAATGTCGCGATCGCTTCCCGCCCGAGCACGCTCAGGGTCTGACGCACGGGGGAAACGGCCAAACGCGCGTTGGCATCGAGAACGGCCTCGAAATCTTGCGGCGCGAACCGGCCGGCGAAGCGCAGGGAGAATGACGCGTTTGCCGGCCTTCCCATCATCGCAATCTCGGGAAGCGACGATTCAATGCGCAATGCGTGACGGCTGCCGGCCAGGAGAGCGTCCGCGAACGCGAGGCCGGCGGCGAGAAAAAGCCATGCCACGCCCCACAGCCACCATCCCGGCGCCAGCATGCCCAGCACCAGCGCCAGCGGAACGCCCAGAGCGGTTATGACAATGGCGGTGCGGGTTGGATAGATCATGCAGGCGCGAATCTCTCTAGCGAGGTACGGGAATGGTTTCGACGAGCGCCGCGAGAACTTCATCGACGCGACGGCCGTCGATCTCCGCGGCAGGGGACAACAGCACTCGGTGGCGCAGCGCCGGCAGCGCGAGCGCCTTGACGTCATCCGGGATGACGTAATCGCGCCCGTCCAAAGCCGCACGCGCGCGCGCAGCAACTGCCAGCATTGCGGCGCTACGCGGCGATGCACCGTTTGAAATGTCGGGAGTGGCGCGCGTGGCCCGCACCAGCGACACGACGTAGCCGGCAATCGGTTCGGCCAAACGCGCCTGCGAAACGGCCGCGATCGCGGCAGTCACCATGTCGCGACCCGTGACAGGCGCCAGCCCCAGCATGGCGGGAGTCGTCATGCCCGTTCGCGTCCCATGGGACGCGACAATCGACAACTCCTCGGCCTCGGTCGGATATTGCAGCACGTGCTTGAAAAGAAAGCGGTCGAGTTGCGCCTCGGGCAAGGGGTAGGTCCCTTGCTGCTCGATGGGGTTCTGCGTCGCGATCACCGTGAACCTGTCGCTCAGGCGATGGCTTTTTCCATCGAGCGTGACGGTGCGCTCCTGCATGGCTTCGAGAAGTGCCGCCTGCGTTTTTGGCGGCGTGCGGTTGATTTCGTCGGCGAGCAGCACTTCGCAGAAAATCGGGCCCTTGCTGACGGTGAATGTGCTGGTCTGGAAATTGAAGAGATTGGTGCCAATGATGTCGCCCGGCATCAGATCCGGCGTGAACTGTATGCGGCCGAATTCCAGACCGAGGCTTGCCGCGAAACATTGTGCGAGCAATGTCTTCGCGGTTCCGGGCGGTCCTTCCAGCAGAATATGGCCGCCGGAAAACAGCGTGATCAGCAGCAGATCGAGGGTATCGCCCTGGCCGACAATCGCCTTTGCGACTTCGGCGCGTATCCGATCCGCAAGCGCCTTCACTTCGCTAACGTCCATGTGTCAGTTCCCGTCTCCAGTGATAAAGTTTCGCGGCGATCCCCATCATGTCCGTTCTCGTCTCCGCACGGCCGGCGGCGTCGACAAGATCTTGGAGTACCTGCGCGCCGCCGGCCGTCCGCGTCAACCTGTCGAGAAGCGCGGTCAAATCGCTGCTGTTCAGATCCTTGGGGGCGCCAACGGCGCGCGCGGCGATGTTTCGTGTGGTGTACGCGTAGCGAAGCGTCATCCGCGGCTCGCGTCCAAGCATTTTGATCAGTTGGGCGGAATTATCGACGAGAGCCTGCTTGCCGGCCGCAAATGCCGGCGCTGCCCGTATCGGCGCGCCGAACCGCGCTGCGGTGTGAAATGCCATCAAGGCGGCGGCAACGATCGCACACAGGGTTGCGCCCAGAAACGGCGGCTCGAACGCCTCGCGAAGCAGGCTAGGCGAATTGCCGAAGCCGTTGAGCGCGACGTCGAAGCGGATCGCCGAATCGTTCGCGCGCAGACCCTGCAGAATCGCGACGGCCGCTCGCGCCGTTGCCAGGTCGTAGAGACCATGCGTGTTCATCAGATCCGGGTCCGCGAGAACATAAGTGCGCGTTCCCCGCAATCGGGCGAGCACGGCGCCGCCATGTCCGTCGACCACCAGCGGCAACCAATCCTTGCCGGATACGGTCTGCAGGGAATCGATCGCGGCGACATGCGAAGGGATACCGAAGTCCGCCGCGGCGCTCGATGCATGCAGCGCGACCGGCGCCGTTCCGCCGCGCCGGGACAGTTTCGTCGACGCAGACAGTGTCTTCACGGTCGAATCGACGATCAGGCCGGCATCGAGCGTATCGATCTTGCGAACCCATCCGCGCGCCATAGGATCCAGCGCAACGTCCCATTTGGGAAGGACGATGAGGCGCGGTCCGTCGGGATCGACGGCCACGAGTTTCGACGGATCGCCGAATGCACCGGGCGTGAGCACCATCAGGCTCGCGCCTTCGCGCCCCTTGGCCAGGAATCCTCGGTCGACCACCACCGGAATTCCGTCGTCTCCCAGGAGGCGTACGATGCCCGCAAAACCGATCGCGGACGTCGACAACGCGTGCGCTCCCCCGTCCGATCCGGACCGAAGGTCCGGCGCGTAGGCGGAGAGGACGAGGAACGCCAGAAGCGAAAATGCGCTGACCAGCACGAGGGAAATTGCGACGACCGGACTGAGCCACACTTGTGCGCGCGCGGCGGCCGTCATGGTCTCGCGCTCGCGGCCCAGGATTCCGGAAACGCGAAGCGCTCATATTCCGTGCGACACGCCGCAAAATCCGTCGCATCGACGGCCCGGCCGCCAAAGAGTCCGCGCTCGGAAACGCGCACGATGGTGGCAAACGCGCCGCGGGTGGAACCCGGCAACTCACCGAGAAGCGAAATTTCGCGGCTGGTCAGCGACGGCGTCACGACCGCGGGACGATGCTTGTGAATATCCTGGATGCTTCGCAGCAGAAGCAGATGCACCGCTTTTTCGAATGCGCCGGACGCCGCCAACGCATCGGCATCGGAGAGAAGGAGTTGTGCTTCCTGCGCCGTGGGACGCCAATATGGGGCCGGCTCCACGCGCGGCCGAATTGGCGCGCGGGGCCAGCGCCGGTACCACAATTCGCGTCCCACAAAATAGAGAAACGCGACCAAGAGACCGGCCACGACACACCAGAAGAGAAACTTGAGTACCGGCTCGGCGGCCTCCAGGAAACGAATGACAGCGAGCAGCCAGGCGGGCGGCTTTTGCGGCTGAAAAGTTCCGAAATCGAACTGAAGGTCCGTGCTTTTGATCAATTGCGCATGGGCTTGCGCCAGAGCGTCCGGCGCGGAGTTCGATATGGAGCCTTTGACAGCTGGGATCGCGGGCACAGGTTTCGCCGGGTGGAATCTAACGACAAGCGGGACAAACTCTAGACGGAAACAAACCAAATGAAAGCGATAACAAATTCGGGTGTTCTGCCGTCGACAATTATCCCTTAGATCGTGGCGTTTGGAAAAGCTCCCGCAATAGAGCTGGACTTGCGGGCCGTTCCGCCATCGCGGATCATGCGGCAGAAATGTGGGGACGATGAAATGGGATCAAGCCTGCATTACGTCTCCTTTCCCTCGCTTCACGAGGTACCCCTCGCGATCGGGGCTCGCCTGCACGTGCCGGGGAGCGCGACGCACAAGCTGCCTGCCATCCTGATTCTGCACGGCTCGGCAGGTCCTTCGTTGCGCGAAGGCGGGTATGCCGATGTTCTGAACGAGGCAGGATTCGTCACTTTGGAACCCGATCAGTGGTCGGCGCGTGGACTGCGCGGCGGTGCGGAAGGCAGGCCAAAGACCGTCATCGAGACGTTGCCGGATGTCTACGGCGCGCGCGCGTTTCTTGCGGCCCACCCGGCCGTCGACGCCAAACGCATCGGCGTCATCGGATTTTCGTTCGGCGGCGTGGCGGCGATGCTGGCCGCGACCCGCGCGCAAAACAGCAAGTTCCTGGGCGAGGGCAGTTTTGCCGCGCTGATGCCCGTCTATCCCGTGTGCTGGACTTACAACCGCGTGCCAGGCTTCGAATTTCGCGATCTGGTCGATGCGCCGATTCATCTCGTGACCGGCGCGCTCGATCAATATGACAACGATCCGGAAGCCGGGCCGAAGCTGGTAGCGGCGCTGCCTCCGGAAGATCGCAGCCGCATCCGGACCAGCGTCATGGCCGGGGCCCATCACGGTTTCGACATGCCGGGTGCCGACATGGAAGTGCACGACCCTTTCGGCAATCAGGGCAAAGGCGGTCCGCTGACGATGCGCCACAATCCGGAAGCAACCTTGCAATCCCATCGCCTCGCGGTCGAATTCTTCACCCGCGCAATGGCGCGCTGATCGCGGCGTTTACCGGTCGTTCACTACAATTTGCAAAGGTAACGGGCCGCTTTTCGGAAGAGCGGGCGACCGGCGCCAAAAAGCCGGCGCATTGGGAGGTCGGCGGCAACCGGAGTCCGTCTCATATGAACGCGCCACTCTCCCCTCTTTCCGCCGTCTCGTTGCACGATTCTCAGATCGCGATCGGCCCCTTCATGCCGGAGGATGCGGCGTCGCTGTTCCTTTGGCTGAACGACATAGATGCGGCCAATCTCGACCTCGCCTTCCGGCCAATCGACTGGACGGCCTTTCAGACTTGGCTCGCAGAAATCGGACGAAATCCCACGCGCGTGATGTTCGCCATCCGCAAGGTCTCGCATCCGCCGATTTTGGGTTATCTGGCGCTGACCAACATTCAAGCCGTGCATCGTTCCGCTGAGCTGGGTATCCGGATCGGCGCCTCCGCCGACCGCGGCAAAGGCTACGGCCAGGCCGCGATTGCGCTTGCGCTCAAATATGCCTGGCAGAATTTGAATCTGCACCGCGTCCAGCTGAACGTGTTTGCTCACAATGCCCGCGCGATCGGTTCCTACCGGGCCGCAGGCTTCGAGGAAGAAGGCCGGCTCACCCATGCCGCGTTCATCGACGGCAATTGGGTGGATGTCGTGATCATGGCGGCACTTCGTCCCGGCGCCGTCGAGACGATTGCGCATGCGCCTGTCGCGAAGGAACAATCGCCGCTTGCGTTTGCAGGCCGGGCCTAAGCCACTTCGCCTTTGCCGACCCTGCTCCACCAGACGCCGAACAGGAAATAAACCACCAATCCCGCAGCGTTCCATTCCAGGAACCAGAGTTGCGTGAACAGCGGCAGCCCTTGGAAGAACAGATAGAGGCAGCCGACAATGCATACCGGACCCATGATCCAGGCCAGCGGCGTGCGGAACACACGCACGCGGTTCGGCTCGCGCAAACGCAGCACCAGCATGCAGAGCGCCACCGCAATAAATGCGCAGAGCGTCCCCGCATTGGCGAGCAGCACGATCTGATCGAGCTTCAAGGTCGCGGCAAGTACGGCCACGACAATTCCCGTCAGCACGGTCATCAGCACCGGTGTTCCACGCGTCTTGCTCACCCGCGAGAGTCGCTCCGGCAGCAGCCCGTCGCGGGCCATCACGAAGAAGATGCGGCTCTGGCCGTACATCAAGACCAGAATGACGGTCGGCAATGCCACAATCGCAGCGCCCGCTACGAGTTGCGCGGACATCGGGTGTTTGAGGCCCTGCAGGATATAAACCAGCGGCGCGCCCGTCTTGGAGAAATCGGCGAAGGACGAAGCGCCAAGTGCCGACGCCGCCACCGCCATATAGATCAGCGTGCACAACACCATCGAGCCGATGATTCCGATGGTGAGATTGCGGCCGGGGTTTTTCGTTTCCTCCGCGGCAGTCGAGACCGTGTCGAAGCCGTAGAAGGCGAAGAAGATGATCGCGGCGGCTGCCATCACACCGCGCTTGGTTCCGTCCGCATCGACATGGGCCCAGAAGCCGTATGGCAGAAACGGGTGGAATCGCGCCGGATCGAAGGCGCGGGCCGCCAACACCACGAACAGCACGAGCGCCGCCAACTTTATGACAACGAGGAACAGATTGACGGTCGCGCTTTCGCGCGTCCCGATCACCAGCAAGGTCGTGATCACGGCCGCAATGATCACGGCGGGCAGATCGATCACCCCGCCCGAGGTCACGCCATGGAGCAGCGCGTCGGGGATCGGCCAATCCGCCCAGTTGATGAATTCCGCGACATGGGCCGACCATCCGACCGCGACCGCGCTTGCGGCAATCGTATATTCCAGGATGAGGCTCCAGCCCACGATCCAGGCCAGCAACTCGCCCAGCACCGCATAGCTATAAGTGTAGGCGCTGCCCGCCGCCGGCATCATGGTCGACATTTCCGCATAGCAGAACGCCGCGCAGGCACAGATAATTCCGCACAGCAGGAACGACAGCATTTCGCCCGGCCCCGCGAGGCCCGCGCCGATGCCCGTCAGGGTGTAGATGCCGGTGCCCACAATGGCGCCCACGCCCATCGCCACCAGATGCGGCCAGCTCAAGGTCGGCGTGAGCCGGTCCTGGCCCTCGCGCCCCGCAATCGCGTCGATGGACTTCCTGCGCGTGATAAAATTCATGCGGCCCTCCCCAAGACTGGCCGCAACCTATACCAACTTGCCCTTCGCGCCAGCCCTGACATCATGGGATGCCGGGTCGCGCGGGGGCGCTCCACACTCCAAGGGGTTTGACGACATGCATATGATGCTTGCGGGCTTTGGCGTTGCAGCGATGATTCTGGCCGCTGCTCTTCCGGCCCAGGCTGCCGACCAGAGCGCCGACGCGCGCTTCAAGGCGCTCTACACGCGCGAATGGACGTGGCGCGAGGAACAGTTCGCGGGCGAGGACGACGAAGACAGCCGCAAACCGCTCGTCGATCATCTGCCCAAGATCGACGCCGCGACTCAAGCCGCGCGCCTGCAATACTGGACCCTGGTGATGAAGGAGCTGGACGCGATTCCCGAATCCAAGCTCTCGGCCGAGAACCAGATCAATTACGAAGTCTACAAGCCGCAGATCCAGACCCTGATCAACGATCAGCATTTCCGCGAATACGAGAAGCCGGTCAATTCGGACTCGTCGTTCTGGTCCGATCTGAGTTCCAGCCATGATCGGCCGCTACGCACCGAACAGGATTACAAGAACTATGTCGCGTGGCTGGGCGATTTCCCGCGCTATTTCAATGAACAGATCGACAATATGCGCGCCGGCCTCAAGCGGGGCTTCACGCCGCCGCAGGTCACGCTCAAGGGCCGCGACGTATCGATCTCGGCGGTGGCGGACGCGCCAGGTGAAAAGAGCCCGTTCTATGCGCCGTTCAAGGACATGCCGAGCACGATTGCCGTGGCCGACCAGGCAAATTTGCGCGCGGCGGCCGTTAAGGTCATCCACGACGCGGTCGATCCTTCCTATGCGAAACTGCTCAAATTCATGCGCGAGGAATATGTGCCCGGCGCGGTCACGACCCTCGGCGCGGAATCCTTTCCCGACGGCAAAGCCTATTATCGCGCACAGATCCTCGAATACACCACGCTCGACATGGATCCGGATGCGATCCACAAGCTCGGGCTCGACGAAGTGGCGCACATCCATGCCGAAATGCTCGAGACGATGAAGGAGACGGACTTCAAGGGCGATTTCCCTGCCTTCCTCGCCTATCTGCGCAGCGATCCCAAATTCTACGCCAAGACACCCGAAGAGCTGTTGATGCGGGCGGCGTGGATCGCCAAACAATTCGACGGCAAAGCCTCGCAATATTTCGGGTATCTGCCGCGCGAGAGGTTTGCGATCAAGCCGGTGCCTGCCGAAATCGCGCCGTTCTACACTTCGGGCCGCGGCGGCCCCGGCGTCTATCTCGTCAACACCTACGATCTGCCTTCGCGTCCGCTCTATCAATTGACCGCGCTGACTTTGCACGAATCCGCGCCTGGCCATGCGTTCCAGATGCCGATTGCGATGGAGCACAAGGACCTGCCGGATTTCCGCCAGAAGGTTTACATCTCGGCTTACGGCGAAGGCTGGGCGCTTTATTCCGAGCGGCTCGGCGTCGAGATGGGCATGTACCAGACGCCGTACGACAAATTCGGCATGCTCAGCTATCAGATGTGGCGCGCCTGCCGGCTGGTGGTCGACACGGGCATCCATCATCTGGGCTGGACCCGCGAACAGGCGGTCGCCTATCTCCACGACAACACCGCGCTCGCCGATCACGAGATCGATACGGAAGTCGACCGTTACATCACCTGGCCCGGACAGGCGCTCTCCTATTATCTGGGCGAGATGGCGATCTGGAAGGCACGCCACAAAGCCGAACAGGCGCTGGGGCCAAAATTCAACCTCAAGGCCTTCCACGACACGGTGCTTGCGATGGGCTCGGTGCCGCTTCCCGTACTCGAAAAACACGTCGACAAATTCATTGCCGACGGCGGCAAGGGGCCGTATCCGGATATGGAGTGAGTACCTTTCGCCGCGATCCTCGAATTTTATTTCACCTCTGCCCCGCAGGGGGAGAGGTCGAGGCCATGCAAGCTTGCTTGCGTGGCCGAGGGTGAGGGGGCCTTTCCAGATTGATCAGGCGTCGACACCCCCTCACCCTGCCCTCTCCCCCTGCAGGGTAGAGGGGAAACAAAAAAACCAGCAACTCATTCGTGACCCGGGCACAATTTCGTATTGTGGAAAATCGACAAGCCGTTTGATCAAATTTCGCTGGCCGATCTTCGGCGTGATTGCAAGATAGTTGGAACAAATATCGAAAACTCTGCCTCAAGATACGATGTACGCAGTGCCAAAAAACCCAGCACCGCAATGGTTTGCGTGAAGTTCCGCGCATTTAAGTTTCGAGTTGAATTGTTTATCACAGCTCCGCGTGCGAACCACCTAAAGCTGACCGGTTGAACGCAATAGACCGCGCCGTCTCTTGGATCTAAGGTATGTCATGCCGTATCGAGTCACGGGAATTGGACCGAGTGGCCCACTCTCCTACCTCAAGGAGGAGCTGTGGGATGCGGCTTATACTGCCTCGAAGATGTCTGATCAGGGCGTTGAAGATGTTCATGTTTATTATGATGAAGGGCGCGAAGTCGATACAACTGACGCTCCGCTGCCGCCCGGATGGCAACGCGGGCCGTTTAAGAGAAGCGATTTTCCTTAGAGTCTGTCCGGAAACATCAAGCGGGATTGCAGAGTTTTCGCAACATGAGGCGGATTGAGGCGAGGCGCAAGAACGCGAGCGCTTTGCGATTGAGATTCTCCCAATCCTTGGCAAGTCTGCGGCAGCGGTTCAGCCATGCGATTGTGCGCTCGACGATCCATCGTTTTGGCAGGACGACGAAGGTGTGCAACTCGTTGCGCTTGACGACTTCGATGACCCAATCGCCACTGTGGGCGGCGGCCAGTGCGGCGCGCGGTCCCTGATATCCGGTATCGGCGAAGATGCGCAGGATGAACGGGAACAGTGCGCGCGTGCGCTCATCGAGAATGGATGCAGCGCCGTCGCGATCCTGGATATCGGCAGTATGAACCGCTGCACTCAACAGCAGACCGAGCGTGTCTACGAGAATGTGGCGCTTCTTGCCCTTGATCTTTTTTCCCGCATCGTAGCCATGCGGATCGGTGTGCGCCCCCCTTTTTCTGCGCTTTTGACGCTTTGGCTGTCGATGATCGCGGCGGTGGGGCTGGCCTCGCGTTCTTCCCGCTCTCTGCACTCCACATAGAGTGCGTGATGAATGCGCTCCAATGTGCCGTCCCAGCTCCACAGTTCGAGATAATCGAACAGTGTGCTGCGCGGCGGCAGGTCCTTCGGTATCGCCCGCCACTGACAGCCCGTGCTCAGAACGTACATGATGCCGTTCATCACTTCGCGAACGTCAACATGGCGTCTGTTGCCGCCGCGCCTGGCTGGAGGGATCAGCGCCGCGACATGCGCCCATTCCTCATCCGTCAAGTCGCTCGGATATCGCAATCGGCTGCGGTCGTAACGTCCACGATTCTCTGCCGTCCACATCGGTGACCATCCTCGAATCAGGGCCACCTCTCTTGAATCACAAATGATTCACTCGATTCAATATGTTCCCGGACAGACACT